>NZ_CALMAW010000092.1:0-15053 GCF_937859915.1 uncultured Sphingomonas sp.
GGCGAGGGCGAGGGCGCGGCCGGTGGTCGCCAGCCCGCAAGCGTTTGAAGGGATCGATGCCGAGCCGGGACGCGATCTGTTCGTCGCCGAGGGCGCGGCAGCGCAGGCCGAGGCGGTTGCCGCGCTGCTCGACGATCCGGCGCGCGGAGCGGCGATCGGGGCGGCGGCGCGCGCGCGCGTCGAGGCGCGCTACGCCTGGGACGCGCGGCTCGCCCCGCTCGACGCGATGCTGGCACGGATATGAGCCGCCAGGCGACGATGGCGCGACCGCTCCGGCTGCCGACGATCGCGGGCTGGCGCGCGCATCTGCTGGTGCTCGGAGTCGCGGCGCTGCTGCTGCTCATGCTGTTCGCGCGCGACGCGGCCGACATGGCGACGATCTGGTGGTCGAGCTCGAGCTACGAACATTGCCTCGTGATCCTGCCGATCATCGGCTGGCTGGTGGTCCAGCGTCTGCCTGTGCTGCGCGCGGTGACGCCGCGCGGCTGGCCGCTGCCGCTGCTGTGGGTCGCGGCCGGCGCGCTGGCCTGGCTGCTCGGTGAGGCGGCGGGGGTCGCGGTCGCGCGGCATCTCGGACTCGTACTGATGCTGCAGGGGCTGGTCGCCGCGACGCTCGGGCGCGGCGCGACCGCCGCGCTGCTGTTCCCGCTCGGCTACGCGCTGTTCCTGGTGCCCGCGGGCGACGCGCTGGTGCCGCCGCTCCAGACGATCACCGCGATGATGTGCATGGTGCTGCTCCACCTTGCGCACATACCGGCGACGATCGACGGCGTGTTCATCACCACGCCGGCCGGCTGGTTCAAGGTCGCCGAGGCCTGTTCGGGTGCCAAGTTTTTGATCGCGATGATCGCGCTCGGCGCGCTCGGCGCGCATCTCGGCTTCCGGCGTTGGGAGAGACGTGCGGCGTTCCTGCTGGTCTGCGTCGTCGTACCGGTGCTCGCCAACGGCGTGCGCGCCTTCGCGACGATCTGGATCGCACAGTCGCGCGGCGCGAAGGCCGCCGACGGGATCGATCACGTCATCTACGGCTGGTTCTTCTTCGCCGCGGTGATCGCGCTGGTGCTGGCGATCAGCTGGCGCTTCTTCGATCGCTCCGCGCTCGCGCCGCCGGTCGAGCAGGCGCAGGTGCTGCGCGCGGGCGAACGACAGACGCGGACCTGGCCACCGCTCGGCGCCGCGCTCGCCGCGCTGGCGATCGCGGGTGCGGCGCCGCTGTGGAGCGCGGTCGTCGTCGCCGGCGGCGTCGCGCCGGTCGCGGCCGCCGCGCATCTCCCCGAGGTCGCCGGCTGGACCAAGGTGGACGCGACGCGCCCGCTCTGGGTCCCGCGCTACGACGGCGCCGACCGGCTGCTCGTCCAGCGCTATCGCGACGCGACGGGTGCCGAGGTCGATCTCGCGATCGCGGTTTATGCGGCGCAGGCGCGCGGGCGGTCGCTGGTTGGCTACGGCCATGGCGCGATCGATCCCGACGGCCTATGGTCGTGGGCGGCGGACACGTCCGCACCCGCCGACGGCTATGCCGAGCGGATCGAGGCGGCCGGCGCGGTGTCGCGCGAGGTCGTCGGCTTCTATAGGGTCGGCGAGATGAATACGGGTAGCGCGCCGCGCGTAAAGATCGAGACGCTGCGGCGACACCTGCTCGGCGGCGACCAGCGCGCCGCGGCGCTGCTCGTGTCGTCTGCGGACGCGCAGGGCGGGCGCGGCGCGATCGACCGGTTTCTTGTGGCGCTGGGTCCGGTCGGCCCCGCGATCGACCGGTTCGCGGACGGCCGCTGAGCGATGTGCGGGATCGCCGGCCTCTTCCACCTCGACACGCCCAAGCCGGTCGACCCGCTGCGCGTCAAGATGATGATCGACGCGATCGCGCACCGCGGGCCCGATGGCGAGGGGATCTGGACCGCGCCAGGCGTGGGGCTGGGGCACCGCCGCCTGTCGATCATCGATCTCGCCGGCGGGGACCAGCCGATGCACTCGGCCGACGGCCGGCTGACCGTCGTGTTCAACGGCGAGATCTACAATTATCGCGAGCTGCGCGCCGACATGGCGGCCGCGGGCGCGCGCTTCGTCACCGACAGCGACACCGAAGTGATCCTCCACGGCTGGCGCCGCTGGGGGCCGGACTGCCTCGACCATTTCACCGGCATGTTCGCCTTCGCGCTGTTCGATGCCGACGCACAAAGCCTGTTCCTCGCGCGCGACCGTGTCGGGGTGAAGCCGCTGTTCTACACCGAGCTGCCCGACGGCGCGGTGTTGTTCGGCTCGGAGCTCAAGGCGCTGCTCGCGCATCCCCGCCTGCGCCGCGCGCCCGATCTCACCGCGGTCGAGGATTTCCTCGGGCTCGGCTATGTGCCCGACGACGCCTGCCTGGTCGCCGGCGTCAAGAAGCTCGCGGCGGGGCATCATCTGACGCTGCGCCGCCACCATCCGCTGCCCGAGCAGCGCCGCTGGTGGGACCTCGCCTTCAGCGCCGACGCGCGCGGACCGGTCCGCGATCTCGAGGCGCAGCTTACCGATTACATGCGCATGGCCGTGCGGTCGCGGATGGTGGCGGACGTGCCGCTCGGCGCCTTCCTGTCGGGCGGGGTGGACTCATCGAGCGTCGTGGCCCTCATGGCGGAGGCGAGCCGCACCGCGGTCGAGACCTGCTCGATCGGCTTCGACGTCCCCGATCTCGACGAGACCGCGCACGCCCGGCTGATCGCCGAGCGCTTCGCCACCAACCACCGCGAACGCATCGTCTCGCCCGACGACTTCGGGCTGATCGACACGCTCGTCGACCATTTCGACGAGCCTTTCGCCGATGCCTCGGCGCTGCCGACCTACCGGGTGTGCGAGCTCGCGCGCGAAAAGGTGACGGTCGCGCTGTCGGGCGACGGCGCCGATGAGGCGCTCGCCGGCTATCGCCGCCACCGCTTCTTCGTCGGCGAGAACCGCGCGCGCGGCATGCTCTCGCAGCAGGTCAGTTCGCGCGTGTTCGGCGCGCTCGGCCGCGCCTATCCCAAGGCCGACTGGGCACCGCGTCCCTTGCGCGCGAAAAGCACCTTCGAGGCGCTCGCCCGCCCGCCCGAGGAAGCCTATGCGCGCGCCGTCGCCTTCACCACGCCCGAGCAGCGCGCGCGGCTGTTCACGCCCGAGGCGCTCCGCGCGCTCGGCGGACACCGCGCCGAGGCGCGAATCGAGACCGCGATGCGCAATGCGCCCGCCGCCGACTGGCTCGGCCGCGCGCAATATGCCGACATGACGATCTGGCTGCCCGGCGACATCCTCACCAAGGTCGACCGCACCAGCATGGCGGTGGGACTGGAGGCGCGCGAGCCGCTGCTCGACCACAAGCTGCTCGCCTTCGAGGCGTCGCTGCCGATGGCGATGCGGCTCCGCGGCGGGCAGGGCAAATGGCTGATGAAGCATGCGATGCGCCGCTATCTGCCCGACGAGATCCTCACCCGCAGCAAGATGGGCTTCGTGACGCCGATCTCGGCCTGGTTCCGCGGTCCCCTGGCGGGCGAGGCCGATCGGATCGGGCGGGGCGCGGCGCTGGCGGCGACCGGCTGGTTTCGCCCCGAGGCGCTGGCGAAGGTCGCCAGCGACCACCGCGCGGGGCGGGCCGATCACGGCCGGCTGCTGTGGCAGCTGATGATGCTCGACAAGTCGCTGAGCAGGTTGTTCGGGGTGTAGATTCGCGATCGGCGAAGAGAGACCGACCGCGGCTTAGGGCAGGTGTGACGGGTAGAGTCGCATGCGTCCACTTATCGTCACCCCGGGCTTGACCCGGGGTCCCGCTTCTACTTCCTTCAGCGGATGGATCGGAAGGCGCGAGGCGGCTGGGTCTATATCATGGCAGATCGCTATCGCGGCGCCGTCTATGTCGGTGTCACCGCGCATCTGGCCGCACGCATTCACCAGCACAGGAGTGGGGATGGCTCCGACTTTTGCGCTCGCTACCGTCTTAGGCGCCTCGTCTGGGCGGAACGCTGCGCCGACATCCGCGACGCCATCGCGCATGAGAAGCGGCTCAAGCGCTGGCGACGCGCGTGGAAGGTCGCGCTGATCGAGGAAGGCAATCCGGAATGGCGCGATCTCTATGGTTCGTTGCCGTAAGGAAGAAGCGGGACCCCGGCGCAAGGCCGGGGTGACGAGGGATGACAACGAGCGCACTCTTTTTACGTCGCCTCAGGCCTGATCCCGAGGGCCCGCTTCTGCTTCTCCGAGCAGCCGAAGGCTCACGAATACACCGCATCCACGAAATACAGCCCGTCCGGCGGCGCGTTCAGCCCGAGCGCACCGCGATCCTTCGCCGCAAGCGCGGCGGCCAGATCGTCCGCCGACCATTTCCCCCGCCCGACCAGCGACAGGCAGCCGACCATCGAGCGGACCTGGTGGTGCAGGAACGAGCGCGCCGCCGCCTCCACCTCGATCCCCCCCGCCACGCGCCGGACATCGAGCCGGTCGAGCGTCTTGACCGGGCTGGCCGACTGGCAATGCGCCGAGCGGAAGGTGGTGAAATCGTGCAGCCCGACCAGCCGCTGTGCAGCCGCGTGCATCGCCCCGGCGTCGAGCGTCGGGGGCAGGCGCCACGCCTTGCCGGCGTCGAGCGTCAGCGGCGCGCGGCGCTCGGCGATCCGGTAGAGGTAGCGCCGCCCGGTGCAGGAGAAGCGCGCATGCCAGTCGTCGGGCACGACCGCGCAATCGAGGATCGCGACCGGTGCCGGGCGCATCCGCGCGTTCAAGGCTTCCGTCAGCCGATAGGGCGCGATCGGCTTTGCGATGTCGACGTGCGCGGCCATCCCGGTCGCGTGGACGCCCGCGTCGGTGCGCCCCGCGGCATGGACCGCGGCGGTCTCGCCGGTGATCTGCGTCACCGCCTGCTCGATCGCCTGCTGGACGCTGGGGCCGTGCGCCTGGCGCTGCCAGCCCATGAACGGGCGGCCGTCATATTCGACCGTCAGCCGGAAGCGGGTCACGCGAGCCGCGTACCCGCCGGGATTGCGAAGCCGCGCAGCAGTTCGGGCGTCGGCATCGCGCCGCGGCCCGCACGCTTGACGATCAGCGGGCGGATCGCGCCGGTGCCGCAGGCGATGCCGAGCTGGTCGTCGATCACCTCGCCGGCTGTTCCGTGCGCCTCCTCCATCGCGGCGGCGAGGATCTGGATGCGCTCGCCGGCCTGTTCGAAGAAGGCGCCCGGGGCCGGATTGAACGCGCGCACCTGCAGCTCGACCTGCGCCGCGCTCCGCGTGAAATCGAGCCGTGCCTCGGCCTTGTCGAGCTTGGCGGCATAGGTGACGCCGTCTTCGGGCTGGGTCACGGGCGGATAGGCGGACGGTTCGGCGAGCACCGCGACCATCAGCCGCGCGCCCAGCTGCGCAAGCTCGGCGGTCAGCGCGCCGGCGGTCTTGTGATCGACGCGCACGCGGCCCTCGAGCCGCATCGGCCCGGTGTCGAGCCCGCGCTCCATCTGCATGATCGTGACGCCGGTCTCGGTGTCGCCGGCCAGAATCGCGCGCTGCACCGGTGCGGCCCCCCGCCAGCGCGGCAGCAGCGAGCCATGGACGTTGAGGCAGCCGAGCCGCGGCGCCTCGAGGATCGGCATCGGCAGGATCAGCCCGTAGGCGGCGACCACCGCGACATCGAGATCGAGGGCGGCGAACGCCGCCTGTTCGTCAGTGTCGCGCAGGCTGACCGGATAGCGGACCGGCAATCCCAGCGCTTCGGCGCGCTTGTGCACCGCCGAGGGCATCAGCGCCTTGCCGCGCCCGGCTGGCCGCGGCGGCTGCGTGTAGACGGCGGCAATGTCATGCCCGACCGCGACCAGCGCATCGAGCGTCGGCACGGCGAAATCGGGGGTCCCCATGAAGGCGATGCGCATTGATCTCCAGACGCTTGGCAAGTGCGGTGGCAAGCCCATATCATCCCTCGACCATGGCATCTCCCGAAATCGAAGCTTTGACGCAGGCGCTGGCCCGCCTCCCCGGACTTGGGCCGCGCTCGGCGCGCCGCGCAGTGTTGCACCTGCTCAAACGGCGCGAGACCGCACTGTCGCCGCTGCTGCGCGCGCTCGAGCTCGTCGAGCAGCGGCTGTCCACTTGTCATGTCTGCGGCAATGTCGACACCACCGATCCCTGTTCGATCTGCGTCGATCCGCGCCGCGACCAGCGCGCGCTGTGCGTCGTCGAGGAGGTCGCCGACCTCTGGGCGCTCGATCGCTCGCGGCTGTTCCCCGGGCGTTTCCACGTGCTCGGCGGCCGGCTGTCGGCGCTCGACGGCGTGCGGCCCGAGGATCTCACCGTCGACCGGCTGGTCGGGCGGATCGCGGCGGGCGGCATCGACGAGGTCGTGCTCGCCACCAACGCGACGCTCGAGGGGCAGACCACCGCGCATTACATCGCCGAACGGCTCGAGGGTTTTCCGATCCGCCTGACCCGGCTCGCGCATGGCCTGCCGGTGGGCGGCGAACTCGACTATCTCGACGAGGGCACGCTGGCGCAGGCGCTGAGGGCGAGAAGGCCCATCGAGTAGGTCCAGCTCCCCGGCGAAAGCCGGGGTCCAGGGTTGCGAACGGTGCGCTTGTGGCTCAGGGAACGGGCGAGCCGATCAGGCTGATCGAACCACTCCGCTTGACGAAAAGCCCCGCCGATCATAGCTGACGGGCATGGCGATCCTACCCATCATCGAAATCCCAGACCCGCGGCTGCGCGAGATCTCGACCCCGGTCGAGACGGTCGACGCCGATCTGCAGGTGCTGATCGACGACATGTTCGAGACGATGTACGACGCGCCGGGCATCGGCCTGGCCGCGATCCAGGTCGGCGTGGCGAAGCGGTTGCTGGTGATCGACCTGCAGGAGGAAGAGGAGGGGAAGAAGAACCCCCGCGTCTTCATCAATCCCGAATTTTCCGAACCCTCGGACGACGAGAATGTCTACCAGGAAGGGTGTCTGTCGATCCCCGACCAATATGCCGACGTGATCCGCCCGAGCTCGATCCGCGCCAAATGGCTCGACCGTGCGGGCGTCGCGCATGACGAGCGTATCGACGGGCTGCTCGCGACCGCGCTCCAGCACGAGGTCGATCATCTCGACGGGATCGTGTTCACCGACCATCTGTCGCGGATGAAGCGCGACATGCTGCTCAAGAAGCTTGAGAAGATGCGCAAGCAGAAGCACGCCGCATAGGCATAGAGCCGGCGAAGGAGCGGCTTTTGTGCCGGCGTCCCGGCGCAGGCCGGGATTGACCGACACGGCCCCTTTGCCCTTGAGCGCTTCGCATCTTGGGTCCCGACGTCCGTCGGGACGACGGGGGAGGGCGTTGCGATATCCCCCGCCGCCTGATACGTTCGCCCTTCGTTCTTGAGGAGCCGAGCTTGCAACCCATCGTCGTCATCCTGATCGCATGCGTGGCCCTGGTCGTCGGGCTGCTGCTGGGCTGGCTGTCGGCGTCGCGGGCAAGCGCCGCACTCAAGGCCGAGCGCGACCGGCTCGACGAACGCTCGCGCGCCGCGGACACCGCACGCGCCACCGCCGAGGAACGCGCCAGCGCGGCGCCACTGCTGCGGACCACTCTTGAGGCGGTCACCCGCGAGCGCGACGCCGCGCTGCGGGAACTCGCCTCGGAGCGCGCGATGGCAGCCGAACGCGAGCAAAACATCAGCGCGCGTATGCGCGAAGTTCGCGAAGATCGCGACGCGCTCTCCGCGCAATTCAGCGAGATCGGCGGCAAGCTGCTCGGCGAGGCGCAGAAGGCGTTTCTCGAGCGTGCCGACCAGCGTTTCCAGCAGGCCGACGAGAAAAGCGGCGAACGGCTCAAGGCGCTGCTGTCGCCGGTCGAGACCACGCTCAAACGCTATGAGGAGAACGTCGGCAAAGTCGAGAAGGAGCGGACCGAGGCCTATGGCAATCTCACCGGCCTGATCTCGTCGATGCGCGACGGGCAGGAGGCGGTGCGCGGCGAGGCCGCCAGGCTGGTCAATGCACTGCGGGCGGCTCCCAAGGCGCGGGGCCGCTGGGGCGAGCAACAGCTGCGCAACGTGCTCGAGACCTGCGGGCTCGCCGAGCATACCGATTTCGCCATGGAGGTTTCGGTCAATACCGAGGACGGCCGGATGCGGCCCGACGCGATCATCCGGGTGCCCGGCGGCCAGCGCTCGCTGGTGGTCGATGCCAAGGTGTCGCTCAACGCCTATCAAGACGCCTATGGCGCGGGCGACGAGGCCGAGCGCGCCCGCTATCTGGCGCTGCATGCCGCGGCGATGAAGGCGCATGTCACCGCGCTCTCGGCCAAGGCCTATTGGAGCCAGTTCGCCGACGCGCCCGATTACGTGATCATGTTCGTGCCCGGCGAGCATTTCCTCGCTGCCGCGCTCGAGAGCGACTCGACGCTGTGGGATTATGCGTTCGAGCGCCGCGTGTTGCTCTCGACTCCCACCAACCTTGTCGCGATCGCGCGCACCGTCTCGGCGGTGTGGCGGCAGGAGAAGCTCGCCAAGGAGGCGCAGAAGATCGGCGCGCTCGGCAAGGAGATGTACGAGCGGCTGTCCGCGGCGGCCGGCCATTTGCGCAAGGTCGGCACCGGCCTGTCGAGCGCGGTCAACAACTACAACAGCTTCGTCTCGTCGTTCGAGGGGCGACTGCTCGTCACCGGGCGCAAATTCCGCGACCTCAACATCGAGACGGGGGGCCGCGAGATCGACGAGGTCGCACCCGTCGAGGCGCTGCCGCGACTCGCCACGGCGCTGCAGGCGCCCGCGGTCGACGGCTGATCGTCGGTCTGGCGCGCGCGCTCAAAACTGTGGCGGAGATGCAACGGGGGCCATGATCTCGCGTCCGGGGCGTAACGAGACGGGAATCCCGGCTCTGCTCAAAAGGGCCGGAACCCGCGGGGTTTGAGGCCGTTTGCGGAGCCGACCGAATTGCCGCCGGTGCCGTCTTTCAACCGACACCGGCGCGTAACGCAAGTGTCACACGCCGAAGCTAGGGCGCCGCAAGGCAAAACTGCCGAGCAAGGGGCTCCTAGACAATGACTATCCGGATCACGCTGCTCGCCACCGCGGCGGCTGGCTCGCTTATCGCGACGGGAGCCTATGCCGCTCCCGCCAAAAAGCATCACGCGGCCGCGCATCGCGCACCGTCCGCCAACAGCGAACTGCTCCAGGAGGTCAAGGAACTCCGCGCGCAGGTCGAAGAACTCCGCGCCAAGGTCGACACGACCTCGAGCATCCAGGCCGAGACCGTCGCGCAGGTCAACACCACGCAGGCGCAGGTCGCAAACGTCCAGACCCAGGTCCAGGCCGTGGCCGCGACGCCGCCGGTGAGCAAGGCGCAGGTCGACACGCAGATCGCGACCGCGATCAACAAAGAGCATCACAACGACAAATTCTACTTCAAGGGCATCACGATCACGCCGGGCGGCTTCCTCGAAGCAGCCGGCATCTATCGCAGCCGCTTCCAGGGCGACGACATCGCCTCCAGCTTCGCGATCCCCTTCCCGGGCCAGAGCCATCCCAGCCACACGGCAGAGGGCCGCTTCTCGGCGCGCCAGAGCCGCGTGTCGCTGCTCGCCGAGGGCCAGGTCAACCCGAACACCAAGCTCGGCATGTACACCGAGCTCGATTTCCAGGGCGCTGCGCAAACCTCGAACTCGAACCAGTCGAACAGCTATGTCCCGCGCATCCGCAACGTCTACGGCACGATCGACTGGGCCCGCGACGGCTATGGCATCCACTTCCTCGCCGGCCAGAACTGGTCGCTGCTCACGATGCAGAGCAAGGGCATGACGCCGCGCGCCGAAGTCACCCCGCCGCAGATCGACGCGCAGTACATCCCGGGCTTCGCTTGGGCGCGCCAGCCGGGCGTCCGCATCGTCGGCGACTTCATGGATCACAAGCTGTGGGTCGGCCTCGCGGCCGAAAATCCGCAGACCACCTTCGGCGGCACCGGCGTTCCCGCCGGCGTTGTCTCGGTGATCAACGGTCAGGGCCTCAGCGCCGCATCGGGCACGATAACCTGCCCGGCCGGCACCACCGCCGCCACGCTGCCGACCTCTTGCTCGGTCTCTGTAAGCAGCACCACCCAGGCCGCTCCGTCGGGTTCGTTCCAGCAGTTCTACAACGGCGTCGGCTCATCGCTGTCGCTCAACCAAGTGCCCGACGTGATCGGCAAGGTCGCCTATGAAGCGAACCTCGCGGGCCATGGCGTGCACGTCGAGGGCTTCGGCATCTACCGGACCTTCAGCACCCACGTCGACGGTACCCAGACCAACCGCGACACGCATGGTTTCGGCTATGGCGGCAGCATCAACATCCAGGTCGTACCCAAGATCCTCGACGTCCAATTCTCGGGCATCGGCGGCCGCGGCATCGGCCGCTACGGTTCGGCGGGCCTGCCCGACGTGACCTCGGATGCCGCGGGCAATCTGCATGCGATCAGCGAGTTCATGCTGCTCGCCGGCGCCACGCTGCATGCCACCCCCAAGCTCGACGTCTACGGCTTCGCCGGCGAAGAGCAGGAGTATCAGAAGCTCCTCAACGGCGGCACCACCGGCCTCGGCCTGATCACCGCCAACAACACCGGTTGTTTCGTCGAGACCGCGACGACCACGACGACCAGCACCTGCGCCGGCAACACCCGTCGCATCCGCCAGGTCACCGCGGGCGTGTGGGACAAATTCTACCAGGGACCGTTCGGCCGCGCGCAGATCGGCTTCCAGTGGAGCTACACCCAGCGCCAGCTGTTCGCGGGCATCGGCGGCGAGCCGCAGACCCACAACAATATGGGCTTCGTCAGCTTCCGCTACTATCCCTTCTGATCGACCGATCCGCACGCGCGGGAGGGGCGGGGCTCCCCGGTGCATCTTCGGATGTGCCGGCGGAGCCCCGCTTCGTTTGGATAACGCTTGGCGGCGTACAACATGCCAAGCTCCCGCAATATCGTGCGGCCCTTGCGCCCTACATCATGCCGCTTCGCGGAGGCAGGACGCACAGGCTGACCGTCGGCGGCGCAGGAAGGATCTGGCCGTCGATGGTCTTCGCAAAAGTCCGGTCCGGGCGGTCGACCCGCGATCAGTGGCCTTCGGTGTCCGGCCACGCCTTGGCCAGCGCATCACGCTCGGCCGTATCGATCTGCTGGACGGTCTCGAAGGCCTGTGTCGCAGCGAGCGCTTCGGCGCTGTTGGTCTGCGTGCGTTCCGCATCGCGTGCGCTGTCGAGATCGGCCAACTCTTTGATCACTGGCTCGCGCGCCGCCTCTACCCGCGAAAGCGCAACCTGAGCGGCCGCCCACGGGTCGCTGCCGATGGCGGCACCGCGCCCCCTCGCCAAAACGACGCGCGCTTGATCGAGCACGCGCTGAAAGTCGGCGTCTGCGGTGTGGGCGCGATCGATGGTCGATGCGGAGCGGGCGAGTACGGCCGGGTCCGCGACCTGCGACGGCGCGGCGGGCGTCGCCGGCTCGGCAAGCGACATCTGCTCGATCGGCCGCGGCGCAAGAGAGGGATAGCCGGCGACAGTGCTGGCACAGCCGGCAAGACCGGTGGTCAGGACCAGCAGTGCGGCACGAGCGCAGGGGCGAAAACCGGTGTGGAGCATGCCCTCCGTCTAGAAGTGTGAATTTCTCCCCGCAATGGGGTTGCGCTCCTGCCGGACCCCTTATAGAGACCCCCCCACGGCGCGCCCGTAGCTCAGCTGGATAGAGCATCAGACTACGAATCTGAGGGTCGGACGTTCGAATCGTTCCGGGCGCACCAATCCCCCAACATCGCAAAATCAGTGCTGGTGGGGCGATTTCGGCGAGCGGCGCTCCCGAAGCGGATAGCCCGCTATTCGCGCAAGTGGTTCGCGATGGCGATCCAGGTGTCGCGGGCTTCGCCTTCGGCAGCGGCAATCTGGTGCTCGGCGACACGCGGGGCGTCGGTACCATAGACGGTGCGCACGGCGCGCGCGATCACGACAAGCCGATCATCGCTCGCCGGCGTTGGATCATCGGAATCTATCGCAGCCACGACCAGAGTACTCCTGCGTGCGTCAGCGACCGGAAATACGCGCGCTGTCTACCATAATTCCATCGCGATTCGATCCGATTTCTGCCGACAGACTGTTCCGGCGCCAAGCCGGCCCGGCAGCGTTCCACATAGCGTCATTCTGGCGGTCATCCGCTGCCGGGCAGGCATTGGCCGCGCACCGAGCGCGGATAGCGTCGGCAATCCCAGGCCGGGCGGGCCGTGCCCAGCACGCTGCTCTTGCGATACAGGAAGGCGAGGCTACGCATTGCCATTGGCAGCACCGGCAAGACGCGGGGCGTGTCGCGCTCGTCGGCCCAGGCAAGGACAAGGCAATCCGGCTTGTCCGCGCAGATCGTGAAGGCGGTGACGGCAAAGCCGCTCGGCGCTGCGCCGGGCGCAAGCTGAAGCACATATTGGCCGGCGTCGTCGTCCTTGAGCCGCACGACAGCGCCCTTCAACGCGGCGCGGGGAACGCCGGCGATCGCGAGCGACGTGCGCGGGACCGCAGGGCCGGCGTCGACGTCCGGCGCGATGGGGGCGTCGATCGCCGGGCCGGCCAGTCCGACGATCCGCGGATCGATCAGCTCGGGCGCGGCATAGCGTCCGGAGAAGGCGCCGGGGCGTCCCCAGCCCCCGCGCCAGCGGTAGAAGATCTGGCTGTGGACGGTCGCGACTTTGTCCAAGGTGTCGCGCCAATACGGCACGACGAACTCGGCATGATAATAGGTCGAAAGCCCTACTGCCTTGTCGACGGATCCGGACAGGGCGGCCGCCGCGATCTCGCGGGCGCGCGCCCATGCGGCAAGCGGCGGTACGCGTGTCAGCGAGCCGTCGCAGGTGAAGGTGAACTGACAGCCGGTCTTGCGGCCCGCGCCCGCGAACACCACCCCGCATACCGTCTTGGGAAAGGCGGGGTGGCGCAGGCGGTTGAGCACGACCTGTGCGACGGCCTGCTCGCCGACCGCGTCGTCGCCGGCCTCGTAATAGACCGCAGCGGCAAGGCAGGCTTGCGCTGCGGCATGATCGACGGATGTGCCGAGATAGGCGAAAGGCTTGGCCGGTTCGACTGCGCCGGGGACCGGCGGCACCGCGGCGTTGGACGCGCGCGCCTGCGCCGGTGTCAGCGCCGCGATCTTCATCGGCTCAGCGATCGGGGCAGGGCCGGTGGGCAGGGCGGGTTTTACCCGGACCGCGTGGGGATGGATCCGCGCCTGCTGCGCGCCGGGGTGCCGCGCCGCCGCGAACAGAAGCAGCGCCAGTAGGCCGAGGCCGCCAAGCACGATCGCGAGGCGGCGCAGACAGCGGCCGAGACCGGCGTCGGACATGGTCATTCAGGCAGCACTTCCGTCGATCGTCTATCGGCCACGCCGATCCGGCTGCGCCCTTGGTGGAGGAGACGCAGGGATAGCACAGAAAAACGCCGTGCGAGGCACCCACCGATGCACGCTACGCCCGACCAGGCGCCTCCGGTTCGATCCTGTCGACTGGCCGTGCCTTCTCCGCGTGATCTGCGCGACGAGACGCTGGCTCGACAGCTTCAACGCGCACGGACGATGCGATCGTCGATGGCGCGTCAGTGCTGATAGGCCTTCGGCAAATCTCCTTCCCCGGGCGTGCTGTAGCGGTCACGCAATTCGGTCTGGCGGGTGCGCATCGGTTGCGGTCGGCCGCCGATATAGACGGCGACCGGGGCCGAGGCGAGTTCGAGCGGGTCGCCGTCCCACAGCACGACGTCGGCGCGACGCCCGGCACGAAGCGAGCCGATCTCGCCATCGAGGCCGAGCGCGCGGGCGGGGGCGGACGTGATCGTCGCGAAGGCACGGCCCCAGTCGAGCCCGGTCGCGCCGGGCACGCGGCTGATCGCGACGAGGTTGCCGGCATATTGGGTGAGGTTGCGCTGCTGCGCGGGCGCGCTCGCGTCGACGGTCGAGAGCGCGACCAGGACACCCGCCTGTTCCATCCGGCCGACATTGGATTCGGTCGCTGCGACGCGCTCGAACTGTTCGGGAAGGTCGGCGAGCGCGGCGGCGATCACAGGCACATGCGCGGCGGCGATCTGCCGTGCCACCATCCAGCCCTCGGTCGCGCCGACCAGCACGAGCTTGAGCTGCGGATAGTCGTGGGTCAGCGCCAGCACCGAAAGGATGTCGCTGGCGCGCTCGACATGGACGAGCAGCGGCATCTTGCCGTCGATCACGGGGAGCAGGGCAGCAGCGTCGCCTCGCTTGATCAGCGATCCGCGCTCGCGGCCGCCGAAACCGGCCGCGTTGCGGCGATAGTCTTGCGCCTCGGTGAGCGCATCGCGGAACATCGCATAGGCGGCGGGGCGGCTGCCGCCCGCCGTCTTGCCGCCGTCCTCGCCGAGTTCGACATATTGGAAAGCGCGCGGGCGGGTCACCGGCGGGTCGCCGAGGCCCAGCGTGATCACCGCGCCTTGGCCTGCAAAGATCGACCCTCCGGTGCCAGGCGAGACCAGCGCGCTGGTGATGCCATCGGCGCGCTCAATGGCCATGATCACGCCGTCGGGGTTGATCGCGGTCGAGACGTCGAGCGCCGCGGCGAACGGCGATTTGTCGGCGCTGGTGTCGTTGCTCTCCTCGATGCCGTCCGAATCGGCCAGACCAAGGTTGGTGAGACCCGCCACGATGCCCGCGGCGACCCATTTGCCATGCGCGTCGATCACGGTTGCGCCCGCGGGCACCGCGACCGACGCACCAGCCGCGACGATCCGTCCGTCTCGAACCAGCACGGTGCCGCCGGGCATCGGCGCACTACCGTCGCCGATCGCGACGGTGCCGCCGACGAAGGCGATGGTCTGGGCGGAGAGTGGCGCCGCGATCAGCGCCGCGACGGCGAGCAGCGCGGCCTTCACTTGGTGTCTCCCATGCCGGGCTGGCCTAGCTCGAAATCCGATACCGGTCTCAGCTTCGGATCATGCTCGTCGTAGAGGAGCGCGCCGTCGATCCAGACCTTATCGGGTCGCGAGTAGACGCTCAGCGGATTGCCGTTCCACAGCACGACGTCCGCCATCTTGCCTGGTTTGAGGCTACCGGTCCGGTCGGCAAT
>NZ_CALMAW010000092.1:15063-97411 GCF_937859915.1 uncultured Sphingomonas sp.
CGGATTGTAGGACAGCCACTCCCAGGCAACCGCATCGGGAATATCGATCCCCGCGCGCCGCCCCGCGGCCTGTGCCTTGGCGACTTCCTGGTTGAGCCGCTGGATGCCGTTGGCATCGTCCGAATGGATCATCGCGCACACGCCCGCCTTCTGCAGCAACGCAAGATTCTCGGGGATGCCGTCATAGCTTTCCATCTTGAAGCCGAACCAGTCCGCCCAGACGGCGGCACAGATGTCGTTCTGCTTGAGATAGTCGGCGATCTTATACGCCTCGACGCCGTGGTGGAAGGCGGCGACATGATAGCCGAACTCCTTCGACATATCGATCACATTGGCCATTTCGTCGGCCCGGTAGCAATGGTTCTGGACGAGGATCTCGCCGTCGAGCACGCCGCGAAGCGTGTCCATCTGGAGGTCGCGGGCGGGGGGATCGCCGCCGTCCTTCTCATATTTGTCCCACTTGCGCTTATACTCGACCGCCTTGGCCCAGGTTTCACGGTCGACAGCGATATTGCCCATTCGGGTCGAGGGTTCGCGCCCCTTCGCGCCGTAGACGCGCTTGGGGTTCTCGCCGCACGCCATTTTGAGCCCATAGGGCGCGCCCGGAAATTTCATGCCCTGCACGGTGCGCGCATAGACGTTCTTGAGCACCACCGAGCGCCCGCCGAACAGATCGGCGGAGCCCGGCAGGATCTGCAGGGTCGTCACGCCGCCATTGGCGAGCGCGCGGGAGAAGCCGGGATCCTGGGGCCAGACGCTATGCTCAGCCCAGACTTCGGCGGTGACCGGCGCGGTCGCCTCATTGCCGTCGGACAGCGCGCGGATGCTCGGCGACGCATAGTCGCCGAGATGACTGTGGATGTCGATGACACCCGGGGTCAACCATTTGCCCGTGCCGTCGATGACCGTGGCACCCGCGGGCGGCGCAATGTCGGCGGCGACCTGGACGATCTTGCCATCGGCGAACAGCACCGAACCATGTTCGATCCGCCCGCCTTCGCCGTCATAGACGGTGACGTTGCGGACCAATGTCGGCACGCCCGGATAGGCGTGATAGGTCGAGGGGAAGGGGTCGTGATTATAGCCCTTGCCCTTCCCCGGCGCAGGCGCCGTCTTTGGTGGCGGGGCCGCAGCGGTACATGCCATCAGCGACAGACAGATCGCGCTCGACATGGCGCTGCGAACGGCGAGCGATACCCCGGATAGCGTCACGTTAGCCCCCAAACACCTAGTTTGCCGCGAGCGTAGAGAGTTGGCGGGGCAGTTCAAGCGCTTCGGCTCGACTTCGCGGGCACGACCCGGCAAAGCGCCGGACCATGACCGAGCGTTTCGCCTTCACCATCGCCGCCACCGACGGCCTTGCGCGCACCGGCACGATCCGGATGCCGCGCGGCACGATCCGCACGCCCGCGTTCATGCCGGTCGGCACCGCGGCAACGGTCAAGGGGCTGAAACCGGCCGATGTCCGCGCGACCGGCGCCGACATCCTGCTCGGCAACACCTATCATCTCATGCTCCGCCCCGGCGCGGAGCGGATGGACCGGCTCGGCGGCCTGCACGCATTCATGCAGTGGGACCGGCCGATCCTCACCGATTCGGGCGGCTATCAGGTAATGTCCTTGTCGGCATTGACCAAGGCGACCGAGGAGGGTGTCGCCTTCGCCAGTCATCTCGACGGGTCACGCCACATGCTGTCGCCCGAGCGCTCGATCGAGATCCAGCGTTTGCTGGGATCGGACATCGTGATGGCGTTTGACGAACTGGTGCCGACCACCGCGACGCGCGAGGTCCAGGCGAAGGCCATGGAACGGTCGATGCGCTGGGCGAGGCGCTCGCGCAATGCCTTCGACGGCGGCGGCGCGCATGCCGAGCGGTCGGCACTGTTCGGCATCCAGCAGGGCGCGCTCGACGAGGGGTTGCGCCGTGCGTCCGCCGATGCGCTGCTCGACATCGGCTTCGACGGCTATGCCGTCGGTGGGCTCGCAGTGGGCGAGGGGCAGGCGGCGATGTTCGCCTGCCTCGACTATGCGCCGGCCCAGCTCGACCAGGGCAAACCGCGCTATCTGATGGGGGTCGGCAAGCCCGACGACATCGTCGGCGCGGTCGAACGCGGCATCGACATGTTCGACTGCGTGCTGCCGACGCGGAGCGGGCGCAACGGCCAAGCGTTCACCTGGGACGGCCCACTCAACATCCGCAACGCCAAGTTCGCTGAGGACGGGACGCCGCTCGATCCCGAGAGCCCGACCGGGGCGTGGTCGAAGGCCTATCTCCACCATCTCGTCCGCTCGGGCGAGATGCTCGGCGCGATGCTGATGACCGAGCATAACCTCTGGTTCTACCAGCAGCTGATGCAGAAGCTGCGCGACGCGATCGCCGAGGGGCGGCTGACCGCGTTCGCGAACGAGTTCCGCGCGCGCTATTTCAAGAAGGGCGTGGCCTGAAAAACCCTTTCCCGCACGCGGGAGCGGGCAAGAAGGCCGTTCATCCCCGCCACAGCCTCGTCCCCCTAGGAGCGGGCCCGGCCACGCGCTAGGAGACGGGCGACGGCGATCTGCGCGACATCTGCGCGACAAGGAGCGAAGCGTTCATGTGTGGCATCATCGGTATTCTCGGCACCGCAGCGGTCGCACCCCGGCTGCTCGACGGCCTGCGGCGACTCGAATATCGCGGCTATGATTCGGCCGGCATCGCCACCGTCCACGACGCCGCGATCGACCGCCGCCGCGCTGCCGGCAAGCTCGACAACCTCGCGCGCGTGCTCGAGGCCGAACCGCTGCCCGGGCACATCGGCATCGCGCACACGCGTTGGGCGACGCACGGCGCGCCGACCGAGGACAATGCCCATCCGCACGCCACCGATGAGGTCGCGGTCGTCCACAATGGCATCATCGAGAATTTCCGACCCTTGCGCGAGGAACTCCAGGCGCGCGGTCGGCAGTTCAAGTCGCAGACCGACACCGAGGTCGTCGCCCACCTGATATCCGAGCAGGTCGAGGCCGGCGTCGGTCCGGTCGAGGCGGTGCGGCTCACCTTGAAGCGGCTCCACGGCGCGTTCGCGTTGGCGATCTTGTTCCGCAGCCACCCCGATCTGCTGATCGGCGCACGGCTCGGTTCGCCGCTGGTGCTCGGCTATGAGGAGAACGAGACATTCCTCGGCTCCGACGCGCTCGCGCTCGCACCGTTGACCCAGAAGATCGCCTATCTCGAAGAGGGCGACTGGTGCGTGATCACGCGCGAGAAGACCCAGATCTACGATCGCGAAGACCAGCCCGTCGAGCGTGCGATCACGATTTCGGGCGCGACCGGCGCGATGATCTCGAAGGGCAATTATCGCCATTTCATGCTGAAGGAGATCTACGAGCAGCCGACCGTCGTCGCGCAGACGCTGCGCGCCTATCTGCGTCGCTTCGAGGGCGAATTGGCCCTGCCGACGGAGGATTTCGATCTCGCATCGGTGAAGCGCGTGACGATCGTTGCGTGCGGCACGAGCTTCTATGCGGGCATGGTGGCCAAATATTGGTTCGAGCAATTTGCGCGCGTGCCCGTCGATATCGATGTCGCCTCGGAATTCCGCTACCGCGAGCCGGTGATGGAGGAGGGCGGCCTCGCGCTCTTCATCAGTCAATCCGGCGAGACCGCCGATACGCTTGCTGCACTCCGCCATGCGCGCGCCGGCGGTCAGAAGATCGCGGTGGTGGTCAACGTGCCGACCTCGACGATGGCGCGCGAGGCCGACCTGCTGCTCTCGACCCATGCAGGCCCCGAAATCGGCGTCGCCTCCACCAAGGCCTTCACCTGCCAGCTTGCCGTGCTCGCCGCCTTCGCCGCTAATCTGGCGCGCGCCAAGGGCCGGATCGATCGCGACGAAGAAAAGCGTATCGTTCGCCACCTGTCCGAGGCGCCCGCCGCGATCAATGGGGCGCTCGCCTATGATGAAGCGATCGAGGCGATGGCCGGGTCGATCGCGAAAGCACGCGACGTGCTCTATCTCGGGCGTGGCCCCGATTTCCCGCTGGCGCTCGAGGGTGCGCTCAAGCTCAAGGAGATCAGCTATATCCATGCCGAGGGCTATGCCGCCGGCGAGATGAAACATGGTCCGATCGCGTTGATCGACGAGCATGTTCCCGTGATCGTGATCGCGCCGTCGGGCCCGCTGTTCGACAAGACGGTGAGCAATATGCAGGAGGTGCAGGCGCGCGGCGGACAGGTGATCCTGATCTCTGACTATGACGGCATCGCCGCCGCCGGGCAGGATTGCGTGGCGACGATCACCATGCCGAAGGTCCATCCGCTGATCGCACCGATGGTCTATGCGATCCCGGTCCAGCTGCTCGCCTATCATGTCGCGGTCGCCAAGGGCACCGACGTCGACCAGCCGCGCAACCTCGCCAAATCCGTGACCGTGGAGTGACGCGCGCATGATCGTCGAGGGCGGCTGCCATTGCGGGACGGTGCGTTTCCAGGCCTCGATCGAGGAGCCGGAGGTCGAGCTGCTGTCGTGCGACTGCTCGATCTGCCGGATGAGCGGCTATCTCCACCTGATCGTCCCCGAAACGCGCTTCAAGCTCACCGAGGGCAAGCGCGACACAACGACCTATCGCTTCGGTACGGGCAAGGCGCGCCACATTTTCTGTACGCAATGCGGGATCAAAAGCTTTTACAAGCCGCGGTCGCATCCCGAGGGGATCAGCATCAACTGGCATTGTCTCGACGAGGACCACGGTCTCACCGCACGGATCGTGCCGTTCGACGGGGTCTGGCCCGACTGAACGACGACGGTGCGGAACGTCCGTTCGCGCGGAATGTTGGCCCCGCAACGATCCGCTTCGAAGGAAATCTACCGTGTCCGACGCATCCGTGAGCAGCACCGATCCGACCAGCATGCTGTTCGCCTCGAACAAGATTGACGGTACCAAGGTCAAGAGCCGCGACGGCGACAATCTCGGCACCGTCTATTCGCTGATGATCAACAAGCGCTCGGGCATGGCGACCTATGCGGTGCTCAGCCTCGGTGGCTTTCTCGGTATCGGCAAAAGCTATTACCCCCTGCCGTTCGAGCTGATTTCCTACGATCATGTCGCCGACGGCTATGTCGTGACGATCGATCGTAGACTGCTCGAGGGCGGTCCCAGCTGGGCGAACAATGCGCCCGATTTCAACCAGGCGTATGCCGATCGCGTATCCAACTATTATGGCGTCGCGCCGGCCGATCTGACGCTCGGCTGAGGTCATCCCAGCGAAAGCCGGAACCGATGGATACCGGCCGCAGGAAGTGAACGATGCGCTGTTAGCTAAGGCACGGCCGCCTATCGATCCCGGCTTTTGCCGGGATCGCGGGGTAGAACGAACCACAAAGCCGCAATCACAGCACCGCCTGGATCAGGTCTAGCGCCAGCGCTTCATTCGCCTCCAGATACCAGTTCGATGGCGCCTTCTCGAGCACCTCCGCCATCGTCACCTTCGAGCCGCGGATGAGGTTTTCGAACCCTTCGTTCTGGATCGCGATCGACGTCTCGATCTCATGCAGCGTCGCCTTGAGCGCGGCGATGCAGGTCGTCAACGGCCCCTCGACATGCAGTGTCTTGTCCATCTTGCGCTCGTGGATCATCAGGCGCGTACCCCGCGTGAGAAACCGGTTCCCGGTCGCGAAGAAGCTCATGAAGGTGGTGCCGGCCGAGTAGATTGCGGCCTTGCCCAGGAACACGAAGCGGCGGTCGGGCGCCATCTCGGATTGGAAGCGGACGTCCTCGCCCATCATCCGCGCAACCTCCGGGTCGCCGCCGAGCGTCGACAGCTCGATGATCGTCAGCGTGTCGACGGCCGCGGTGGCGAATTGCCGCCGGAAGGATTCGTACATCGCATAGTCCACCGGTCCCGACAGCAGGATGGTCGGAGCCTTGAAGCGCTCGGCGGCGAGAGAGTCTTTGTCGTCGGTCATGGTGCGGCCTATCTGGTAAGTCCACGCCAAACCGCCATGATCCGTCCGCGTTCCCACACGGCCGGCGTCTCGGGCGACAACGACACGACGATCGACGATATCGCGTGAACGCATGGCGCATCGCCCTATGCTTATTCAGCAGAGAACGAACAGGGCTCGCCTCCCGTCTTGTCGTCGACGGGGCTATTGCGCCTCCGCGCTTTCGGCTTCTGCTTCGTCCTCGCCGATCAGCACGTCGGTGAAGCGCTTGCGCCACCAGAGCACGTCCTCCTTCTCGACCGAATCCATCAGGATGCGCCAGCGGCGAAGTCGTTCGGCTTTGGGCATGGCAAGCGCGGTCGCGATCGCGTCGGACAGTTCCTCGGCGCTGTAGGGGTTGACCAGCACGGCCTCCTCCATCTGCAGCGCGGCACCGGCGAAGCGCGACAGGATCAGGACGCCAGGGTCCTCGGGATCCTGCGCCGCGATATACTCCTTGGCGACGAGGTTCATGCCGTCACGCAGCGGGGTGACGAGCCCGACCCGCGCCGCGCGGTAGATGCCGGCGAGCACGGGCCTCGGAAACCCCTGGTTGACGTAGCGGATCGGCACCCAGTCGATGTCGGCATAGGCGCCGTTGATCCGGCCCGACAGGCTTTCGAGCTGCGCGCGGATATGCTGGTAGCTGCCGACCTCGCCGCGCGACGGCGGCGCGATCTGGAGGAGGAAGACCTCCTTGCGCTGCTCGGGATGGTCGATCAGGAAGCGTTCATAGCCGAGGAAGCGCTCCTCCAGCCCCTTGGAATAATCGAGCCGGTCGACGCCGACGATCAGGTCGCGACCATCGGCGCTGTCGCGGATGCGGCGATAGGTCAGCCGCGCGGTCGGGCTGGCGGCGGCAGCGACGAATTCCTTGGTGTCGATGCCGATCGGGCAGGCGATGGCGATCACGGTGCGGTCGCCAAGCCGGATCTCGCCATCGTCGCCGAGCACCGCACCCATTTCGTTGACGACATAGTCGCGGAAGGCGTCGAGCCATTCCTCGGTGTGGAAGCCGATCACGTCATAGGCGAACAGGGTGGCGACCAGTTCGGCCGCCTGCGGCAGCGACGACAGCAGCCGGCGCGGCGGCCAGGGAATGTGGAGGAAGAACCCCATCCTGTTCTCGCAGCCACGCTGGCGCAGTTCCTGGCCGAGCGGGATCATGTGATAATCCTGCACCCAGATCACGTCGTCGCCCTCGATCAGCGGACGCACCGTGTCGGCGAAGCGCTCGTTGACGCGCTGATAGCCGTCGGCGAAGCCGCGTTCGAACTCGGCGAGATCGATCCGGTAGTGGAACAGCGGCCACAGCGTGCGGTTGGCGTAGCCGTTATAATATTCGTCGATGTCCTGCTCTTCGAGATCGACCGTCGCGGTGGTGACGCCCTCGTTGCGCTGGAAGTTGATGTTGCCGGTGAACTCGTCGGTGCGTTCGCCCGACCAGCCGAACCAGATGCCCTTGAACTCGCGCAGCGCCGCCTGGAACGCGACCGCAAGGCCGCCCTGCGCGCCGCCCTGCGCGCTCGGCGCGGAGACCCGGTTGGAGATGACGATCAGGCGGCTCATCGGATCGTGGTCATCGGATCGAGGTCCAGGGCTTGGAGAGCATCACGGCGCAATTGATCATGCCGACCAGCGAATAGGTCTGCGGATAGTTGCCCCACAGCTCGTTGGTCGCCGGGTCGATGTCTTCCGACAGCAGGCCCGCCGTCGTACGACGCTTGAGCATCTCTTCGAACAAGGCGCGGGCATCCTCCGTGCGACCGGTCTGGTGCAACGCCTCGATCAGCCAGAAGGTGCAGACGTTGAACGCCGAGCTCGGTTTGCCGAAATCGTCCTCGCTGTCATACCGCAGCATGTCGGTGCCGCGGCGCAAGCCGGTCTCCAGCGCGTAGAGCGTCGCGCGGTAGCGGCGGTCCTGCGGCGACAGGAAGCGCAGGTCGAGCAACTGGATCAGGCTGGCGTCGAGGTCGTCGCCGGAGAAGGTCGCCGACAGGCGCTGGGTGTCGGTCCGCCAGGCCTTGTCGACGATCACCGCGTGCATCTGGTCGGCGCGATCCTGCCAAAAGGCGGCGCGGTCATCGAGCTTGAGCTTGTGCGCGGCGTTGGCGAGGCGGTCGCACGCCGCCCAGCACATCGCCGCCGAATAGGTATGCACCGACTGGCGTGTGCGCAGCTCCCACAGGCCGGCATCGGGCTTGTCGTAGACGTCCCAGGCGAGATCGCCGATCGTCTCGAGCGCGGTGAAATCCTCGACGCTCGCCATGCGGAACAGCCGCTGATCGAAGAAGGCCTGGACGTTGCACAGCACGATCTGGCCATAGGCATCGTGCTGGATCTGCTCATAGGCCGCATTGCCGACGCGCACCGGACCCATGCCGCGATAGCCGGGGAGGTCGGTCGCGACGCTCTCCTCGAGATGCGGTTCGCCAAGCACGCCGTAGAGCGGCTGGACGTGCCCACTCTTGGCGCTCTCGACGATGTTGCGCAGGTAGCCGAGATAGGATTCGAGGACGTCGAGCGCGCCCAGGCGATTGAGCGCCTGGACGGTATAATAGGCGTCGCGAATCCAGCAGTAGCGATAGTCCCAGTTGCGGCCCGAATCGGCATGTTCAGGGATCGACGTGGTGAGCGCGGCGACGATCGCGCCGGTTTCCTCATGCTGGCATAGCTTGAGCGTGATCGCGCAGCGGATCACCACATCTTGCCATTCGAGCGGCGTGGCGAGGCCCCGGACCCACGCCTGCCATTCGATCATCGTATCGTGCAGCATGCGGTTGAGCGCGGGCTCGAGGCTGGTCGAGAAGCTCTCGTCGGGCCCAAGGAAGAAGTGCAGCGGGCGTTCCAGACGGAATGAGCGCTCTTCCTGGATGTAGCCGACCGCCGCATCGGTCGACAGGCGCACCGTCTCGCCGTCGAGCGCATAGCGGATATGGTGCGACCCTGCAGTGGTCGCCACGTCCTTGCTGCCCCAGCCGCGCGTCGGGCGCAGCCGGACGCGGATTCGCGGGCTGCCGGCGACCGGTCGTACGATCCGTGCATAGGCCACGGGGCGATAGGTCCGCTCATTATTGGTGTAGCGCGGGCAGAAGTCGGTGATCTCTACCGCGTTTCCGGCCGCATCCTCGTGACGCGTGACGAGGATCGGGGTGTTGCGGACATAGTCCTGCTCGGTCTTGACGCAGCCTTCGAGGTCGATCGCCCAGAGGCCTGCAGCCGCCGTGTCATCGGACTCGACGCCAGACAGGAGCGACGAGAAGATCGGCTCGCCATCGACTCGCGGAAGGCAACCCCACACCATGTGACCGGCGCGATCGATCAGCGCGGAGACCTGGCAATTGCCGATCGGCCAGAGGTCGAGGTTGGTCGTCATGCCGATACTCCTGCGATGTGGCTCAGCCAGCGATGAACGGCGGCCACGTCGGGAAGCCGGTAGCGGGCAGTGGTTAGGGGTGTGTCACCGATCTGCACACCCCAGCCGTGCAGTGCCGCCGCGGCGACGAAGCCGGCTTCGTCCGTGATGTCGTCACCGAGAAAGATCGGCGTGGTGCCAGCCATGGCGGGGTCGGCCATGAAGCGGCGTACCGCATCGCCCTTGTCGCCGCCCGCGAGGCGCAGTTCTGCGACCATCTTCCCGCGCTGGAGTTCCAGGCCGTGCTCGGCGGCAAGCCGGCTCGCAAAGGCGTCGCAGGCGTCCGCGGCATCGGGGGCGCCCCGGTAATGGAGCGCGGCGCCGAAGGGCTTTTCCTCCGTCACGACGCCGGGGTGCGCGTCCGCGAAGGCCGCGAAGGCGGTCAGTATCAGATCGAGCGCGTCCGGATGGGCGGGCGCCTCGCGGCGGCCGTCGGTCCAGCGCAGTTCGAGGCCGTGGCTTCCCGCGATCGCGAAGGGCGGCGCAGTATCGGCGGCGTGAAGATAGGCTACGATCTCGGCGGCGGTACGGCCGCTGACAATTGCGAGGCGGCCGTCAAGGCCTTCGGCGAGCGCACGTACCAGCGCCCGCAGGCTGTCGTCGACGACCACGCCATCGTGGCGGGCGGCGATCTCGACCAGTGTGCCGTCGAAATCCAGGAACAGGCTGATCCCGGCCGCCGACGGATCGGGCGGCGGCAACAGCGGAGCGGGGGAGGCGTCGTGCATCGCGCCGCGATAGTGCGCCCCGGTGCGATCGGCAACGCGTGGCGGCACGTTCGTTTCGGCGGCTGGCCTTTTTATCCGCTTCGTGCGGCCAGCCGCTCCCGTGATCGGCTTCCCGTCGTTCGGCAAAGCGCCTAGGATCGCTTCAAATCGGGGGTGGGAACATATGGCGACACGGGTAGCCGCAAACGTGGACGGGTCGGCGATCGGGGCGGCGCGCGCACGGCTCGTGATCGCGGCGTCGTCGGTCGGCACCATCTTCGAATGGTATGATTTCTTCATCTACGGCACGCTCGCGCCGATCATCGGGCGCCTGTTCTTCCCTTCGGGCAACGAGACCGCGCAGTTCCTCGCGGCGCTTGCGTCGTTCGGTGTCGGCTTTGGCGTCCGGCCCTTTGGTGCGCTGCTGTTCGGCTATCTCGGCGATCGCCTGGGCCGGAAGTACACCTTCCTCGCCACCGTCGCACTCATGGGGGTCGCGACCGCCGGCGTCGGCCTGGTGCCGAGCTATGCGCAGCTCGGCATCGGCGCGCCGATCATCCTGATCGCGCTGCGCTGCCTGCAGGGGCTGGCGCTGGGCGGCGAATATGGCGGCGCGACCACGTATGTCGCCGAACATGCGCCGCGTGGCAAACGCGGCTTCTACACCAGCTTCATCCAGGCCAGCGTGATCGGCGGCTTCCTGCTCAGCCTGGTCGTCGTGCTGACCGCGCAGTCGATGGTGAGCAAGACGGCGTGGGATCAGTGGGGCTGGCGTATCCCCTTCCTGTTCTCGCTTGTGCTGCTCGCGGTGTCGCTGTGGATGCGGCTCAAGCTGCACGAAAGCCCGGTGTTCAAGGCGATGAAGCTGGCCGGTCGGATCTCGGCAAATCCGCTGACCGAGGCGTTCACGACCAAGGGCAATATCAAGCTGATCATCGTCGCGATGCTCGGCATCGCTGCCGGGCTCACGGTGATCTGGTACACCGCGCAATTCGGTGCGCTCTACTTCCTGCAGAATGCGGAGCGGCTCGACGACACCTGGACACGGGTGCTGATCGGCATTGGCGCTGTGATCAGCCTCGGCTGGTTCATCCTGTTCGGTTCGCTGAGCGATCGGATCGGTCGCAAGCCGTCGATCGTGGCGGGCTATGCGCTGACGCTGATCCTCGTATTCCCGCTGTTCCACCTGATGGCGGCGGGCGCCAATCCGGGCATGGCGGAGGCCGCGCGGCGTTCGCCCGTGATCGTCTACGGTCCGCGATGCGACTACAACCCCTTCGCGACCGCCGGGCAGAAGACCGAATGCGGCCAGATTCTGGATCATCTCGCCAGTAAGGGCGTGACCTACACCAAAGTCCGCACCCCGGGCGTGGCGCTGTCGGTCGGCGGTCGCGCGATCGCCGACCGGACGCCAGCCGGGATCGACAAGGCGCTGGCGGCGGGGGGGTGGTCGATCGAGAAGGTGAAGCCGACGATCCGCGGGTCGATCATGATCGTGATCTCGGTGGTGCTGCTCGGCATGCTGTCGGGAATGACCTACGGCCCGGTCGCAGCCCTCCTCGCCGAGCTGTTTCCCGCGCGTATCCGCTACTCGTCGATGTCGATCCCCTATCATATCGGAACCGGCTATTTCGGCGGGTTCCTGCCGTTTATTAGCCAGTATATCGTCGCGCGTACGGGCAATCCCTTCGCGGGGCTGTGGTACACCTTCGCGGTCGTGGCGATGGCGCTGGTGGTGACGATCTTCTGGGTGCCCGAAACGCTGGGACGCGATCTCGACTAGCGGCGCCCCGCAGTGGTCGTTCGAGATATCGTGACCGCATCGCAATATAAGTTGCTGACCGGCCATTGCCGCCGCTATCAGCGCCGCTGGACATGACCGACAGTTTCCCCGCCTCGATCCTCGCCGCCTTCGCCGCTCTTGGTCGCCCTGTGATCGGGGTGTTCGCGATGATCGGCCGGATCGCGACCTTTGCGGTCACCGCGCTGTTGCGCGCGGTGACGCCGCCCTTCTATCCGGCGCGGTTCGCCGCGCAGCTGATGGAGATCGGCTGGTATTCTCTCCCGGTGGTCGGGCTCACCGCGATCTTTACCGGGTCGGCGCTGGCCCAGCAGATCTACACCGGCGGCTCGCGCTTCGATGCATCCTCGACGGTGCCGGCGATCGTGGTGTTCGGCATGGTGCGCGAACTCGGACCCGTGCTGGTCGGGCTGATGGTGGCGGGGCGCGTCGCTTCGGCGATGGCGGCCGAGCTCGGCACGATGCGCGTCACCGAGCAGCTCGATGCGCTGGCCACGCTACGTACCGACGCCTTCCGCTACCTGATCGTCCCCCGCATGGCCGCCGCCGTGATCGCGCTGCCGGTGATGGTGCTGATCGCCAATTCGATCGGGATCATGGGCGGCTTCCTGCTCGCCATCTACAAGCTTGGCTTCAACGCCGCCTCCTATCTGGCGACGACGCGCAAATTTCTGCAGGCCGACGACATCTGGATGGCGGTGATCAAGGCCGCGGTGTTCGGCTTCATCATCGGACTCATGGGATGCTACAACGGCAGCCGCACGGCAGGCGGCGCCGCCGGAGTCGGCAAGGCGACGACGGACGCGGTCGTCTCGGCGTTCATCCTGATCCTGTTTTCGGACCTGATCATCACGCTCGTGGCGATCCGCTGATGGCCGAGATCGTGCGCGGCGCGCCCAAGATCAAGCTTACCGAAGTCGTCAAACGGTTCGGCGACAACAGCGTACTCGATGGCGTGAACCTGTCCGTCGAGCCCGGCGAGTCGGTGGCGATCATCGGCGGTTCGGGCACAGGCAAGTCGGTCACGCTCAAATGCATATTGGGGCTGCTGCGTCCCGATAGCGGCTCGATCACGGTCGACGGCACCGAGGTCGTGGGGGTCGGCAGCCGCGAGATGAGCCGGATCCGCACGAAATTCGGCATGTTGTTCCAGGGTGGCGCGCTGTTCGATTCGATGCCGGTGTGGCGCAACGTCACCTTCGGTCTGACGCAGGGCCGGATGACCGACGCGGCGCAGATGCGCCGCATTGCCGAGGAGAATCTCGAGCGCGTCGGGCTCAAGCGCGATATCCTCAACCTGCGTCCCAACGAGCTGTCCGGCGGCATGCAAAAGCGCGTCGCCTTGGCCCGCGCGATCGCGCCGCGTCCCGAGATCATCTTCTTCGACGAACCGACGACGGGGCTCGACCCGATTCGCGCCGACATGATCAACGACCTGATCACCAGCCTGGTCGAGGACCTTGGCGTCACCGCGCTGACGATCACCCACGACATGGTGTCGGCGCGCAAGATCGCGAACCGCGTCGCGATGCTCTACAATGGTCGGATCATCTGGCACGGTCCGCGCGATCGGCTCTACGACAGCGGCAACCCCTATGTGGACCAGTTCGTCCAGGGCCGCGCGGACGGACCGATCCGCTAGATATCTTCGTTTTTGCTGCTTTGGATCAACACCCTGGCCGGAACCCGATCCCGCCCAGCGCCGTTCTCTCGTCAACTTACGCACGACAGGCGAACATCATGGCATCGAAGGCACCCTTGGGGCAGCGCACAAGCGCGGGCTCGCAATTTCTGACAGACAGCTTCCAGCGAGGACTTTCGCATTGGAACCGCGAGCGCCTGGTCCCCGGGCTTGGCGAGACCGACTGGCGCCAGGCGCTCGATCGCGATCAGCGCATGCTCCGCCTCGAAGGCGGATTCATCGAGGAGTTGCGCGCCGATATCGCGGCCCGTGCCGCGCTGACGCCGACCGATGCCGATGGCTTCATCGCGTGGTTCGAAGATCTCAAGCAAAGCGGCGACGGCCAGGGCGATCCGTTGTTCGCCTGGCTGTCGGACCAGGCGTCACGCGACGAGATGCGTTGGTATCTCGAGCAGGAAGCCGCGGGCGAGGCGGGGTTCGACGATCTTGTGGCGATGACTCAGGTCAAGCTGCCGACCCGGCCCAAGCTTGAGCTGGCACGCAACTATTGGGACGAGATGGGTCGTGGCAATGTCCGCGGCATGCACGGTCCCATGCTCGACCAGTTGGTCGAGACGCTGGCCCTTCAGCCCGTGGTCGAAAATACTGTGTGGGAGAGCCTTTGCCTTGCCAACGCGATGACGGCGATGGCGACGACGCGTCGCTACGCCTGGCATTCGGTCGGCGCGCTGGGCGTGATCGAG
Source organism: uncultured Sphingomonas sp. (assembly GCF_937859915.1). Classification (GTDB taxonomy): domain Bacteria; phylum Pseudomonadota; class Alphaproteobacteria; order Sphingomonadales; family Sphingomonadaceae; genus Solisphingomonas. The sequence goes on from NZ_CALMAW010000092.1 coordinate 29,331, forward strand.
CTCACCGCGCCCGGGCGCTCGGCCGATGTCGCGAAGGGGCTGCGCCGGATCGGACTGTCCGAGCGTGAGCGGCGCTATTTTGACCTCCATGCGGTACTCGACGTCAAGCACAGCGCCGACTGGAATGCCGAGGCGATTCGCCCGGCGGTTGAAGAGGATCCTCGCCGCGCGACCGCGATGGCAGAGGGTGCGCTGATCCGTTTGGCTGCCGGTGCGCGATGCTTCGATCGCTATCGCTCGGAACTGTGGGGCTGAGGCGCCGGCTTCGCTAACGGGCGGTCGGATCGGACAGCCAGCGGGCGAGGGGCTCCCAGAGCAGAGTCCGCGCCCGGCCGCCGACCATCATGCCGACATGACCTTGCGCCAGCGTCAGCCTGCGGCCGATATTCGCGGCGCTGGCGGCGGGTACGATGCGATCGGTCGTCGAGACGATATCGAGCGTCGGACAGGCGAGCGCTGAAGGATCGATGGCACGGCCGGCGACGCGCCAAGTGCCACGCCCGGGCCTGTCTTGTCCAAAAAAGTCGAGCACGAGCTCGCGCCCGGCGGCTGCGGTCAACGCCGCGCCGTCATTCGCCCAATCTTCGAGCGCGACGAAGCGCCGGATATCGGCGGCGGCTTGGTCGCGCGCACCAAAGGCAACGAACTTGCCGACGGTGCGCGCCGGATCGAGCCGCCAGAAGCCGGATTGCAGCACTTCGAGCGGCAGCATGCCCATCGCCTCCGCGGACGGTCTGGCTTGCGCCCATAGGGCCGCGAGACCGCGGCGTGCGTCCTCGGGAAAGCCCGAGAAATGCCAGGGGGCGGCAATCAGCGCGAGCCCGGCCGGCGGTCGTATCGCCGCGGCGGCAACGGCCATCGTGCCGCCCAGGCAATAGCCGACGAGCGCCGCGTCTGAGCCGATCGTCTCGATCAGGGGGACCAGCAGCCGTTCGATATGATCGGCGAGGTCGAGATCGCGCTCGTCGGGCGTGGGCGATCCCCAATCGATGAGCAGCGGGCGGAGCCCTCGCGTCGCCAGCCAACGCATCAGCGAATGATCGGGAAGAAGATCCAGGACGTCAGGCGAATTGATCAGCGATGGGATGACGATCACGGGCCGCCCGCTTCCGCCATAATCGGCCAAGGTCGCACGGCCCGCCGACGCAATTATGGGCATCGCCCGCGGCCGTTCGGGGCGTGCCGCCGTCTGATAGGCGCGCAACCCGGCGAGCGCTGCCGCCATGCGTGCGGGATCCCCCTCGGTTTCGCTGCGCAACATCTCAAGGAACAGCGGCAAGGGACGCGGTCTGTGTTGCGGTGCGGAAGGATTCGATGCTAGCCTATCGGGAACCGGCGGCGCGTCGGAGGGAGAAGGGGGCATCATGGCGAAGTCAGCATCGGGCACCGGCACCGTCATCGTCAAGAAATACGCCAATCGGCGGCTCTACAACACCGAGACGTCGAGCTACATTACGCTGGACCATCTCGCCGCGATGACGCGCGAGGGCCGCGACTTCAAGGTGCTCGACGCACGCACCGATGACGACATCACCCATTCGGTGCTCACCCAGATCATCATGGACGAGGAGAGCAACGGCCAGACGCTGCTGCCGGTCAATTTCCTCCGCCAACTGATCGCGCTTTACGGCGATTCGATGCAGTCGATGGTGCCGCAATATCTCGAGGCCTCGATGGAGGCGTTCCGGCGCAATCAGCTGCAGTTCCGCTCGGCAATGGAAGGTGCCTTCTCGGGCGGCCCGTTCGCAGAGATCGCCAAGCGCAACATGGCGATGTTCGAGGCCGCGGCAACGGCCTTCAAACCCGATCCCGCAGGCGGTGCGGCGGCGGCAACGCCCGCGGCGCCGGCGTCCGTCGACGGCAAGGACGAGATCGCCGCGCTCAAGGCGCAGCTCGCCGGTCTGCAGGACAAGATTGACAAGATGGCCAAATGAAGCGGGGCCGGAATGGTCGTATCGAGCCGCCGGCCTCTCGATTTGGAATTGTGTAGGTCATGACCATGTCGCGGCCCTGTCCTCGATAACCGTTGCTGTCACCGCATACGGCGAGGTCGACCACGCCAACCCCCTGTTGCCGCTTTCCGTCGCGATGGCTCTATGCGCGCCGACCTTCGCAGAACGCTTTGCGACAGGCCGCTCAGACTGCGCGCTGGTGGCAATGAAAGCGGAGAACGAGGTCTTCTTGTCGGGCGAGGCTGTGCCCATCACGGGAACGTCCGCCTCGTCCCCTTGCTGGATCACACACCAGGCAACGGACTATGGGCGAGGCTCGGAGCCCCGCCCATGATTACCTCTGTTCCTAGGGTTTTGGCGACGACGGCGATGGATCGGTCGGCACGCCTTGATCTGGCCGCGGCGCATCGGGGCGCGGCGCAGCGGGCTCGGTGCCCGGGGCAGCGCTTGCCGATGGCGCGGTCGGGTCGGGCTTGACGAATTTGAGCGTCATCCGATCGCTCTCGCCGATCGCGGCATATTTTGCTTTGTCCGTATCTCCGAGCTCATAGGTCGGCGGCAGCGTCCACACGCCTTTCAGATGATCATGGTCGTCTTTGGGATTGGCGTTGACGTCGCTCGCCGCGACGAGCTGGAAGCCTGCCGCCATCGCCAGCCGGATCACGGTCGAGCGCTTGACGTATCCCGTCGTCTTTTCGCGCGCGATGTCCATCTGCTCGGGCAGGCGATGCTCCTCGATGCCGAGAATGCCGCCGGGCTTGAGGGCGCGGTACCAGTCGGCGAAGGTCTGCGGCGCGGTGCCGTCGCCGGGCTGGTCGGGCTCGCCGAGGAGATTGTGGATGTTGCGGAAGGTCAGGATCATGTCGGCAGTGCCGGGCGGCGTGAAATCCGTCAGTTTTCCGGCAGTAAAGGCGACGACCTGCACCTTGCCGAAGCGCGCGGCGTCCCCGCCGAGCAAAGCCTGGAAATTGTCCGTGCTCTTGCCTGGCGGAACGGCACCGACATAATGGCCGTTTGCGGCGAGATAGGGCGCTAAGATTTCGGTGTACCAGCCGCCCGACGGCAGCATCTCGACGACGGTCATGTCGGGCTTGAGCCCGAAGAAGCTCAGCGTCTGGGCCGGGTGTCGATAGGGATCGCGCGCACGGTTCTCGGGCTTGCGCGCCGGATCGGCGACCGCGGCCGCGATGTCGGGCGAGACCTCGATACCGGCGCGCGGCACCGTTGCGGTCTTGAGAGCCGGCGGCTTAGCGACCGGCTTCGCCTCGAGCGGGGCGCAGAGCGTCAGACAGAGAAGCGGCAGGGCAAGCGGGGCACGACGCACGAGGCAGGTCTCCGGATCGGGGAAGCGCCAATGCTGGCCTTCCCGCGATCCGATGACAAGGGGCGTCGGCCTAAAGGCAGGCCTCGAGATAAGGCTGGTCGAAGCCGTATTGCTTGGCCTTCTCCAGCGTATAGGGGCGCAGACCCATCGAACGGTATTCACCCTGGATCTTGCCGTCGGCACTCTCGTCGAGATATTCGAACTTGAACAGCTCCTGCGTCACGATCACGGGACCTTCCATGCCGATCACCTCGGTGACGTTGGTGACGCGGCGCGAGCCGTCGCGTAGACGCTTGACCTGGATGATCATGTCGACCGAATCCGCGATCTGGCGCGAGATCGCCTCTTTCGGGATCTTGATGTCGCCCATCATCACCATGTTCTCCATACGCCCGAGCGCCTCGCGCGGCGAGTTGGAGTGGAGCGTGCACATCGAACCATCGTGACCGGTGTTCATCGCCGCCAGCAGGTCGAAACACTCCTGGCCGCGGATTTCGCCGAGGATGATGCGATCCGGGCGCATACGCAGCGCGTTCTTGACGAGGTCGCGGATGCTTATCTCGCCCTGGCCCTCGAGATTGGGCGGGCGCGTCTCGAGCGGCAGCCAGTGCGGCTGCTGCAGCCGAAGCTCGGCCGCGTCCTCGATCGTCAGCACGCGCTCGCCAGGGTCGATCATCTTGGAAAGCGCATTGAGCATCGTCGTCTTGCCCGAGCCGGTGCCGCCCGAGATGACGATGTTGAAGCGGCAGGCGCCGGCGATCTTAAGCGCGGTCGCCATCTTGGGGCTCATCGAGCCGAAGCCCGCCATCATGTCGAGCGTGATCGGCTTGTCGGAGAATTTACGGATCGAGATCGCGGTGCCGCGCAACGACAGCGGCGGCACGATCACGTTGACGCGGCTACCGTCCTGAAGGCGCGCGTCGGCGAGCGGCGTGGTCTGGTCGACGCGGCGGCCGACCTTGTTGACGATGCGCTGGGCGATCTGGAACAGATGCTGTTCGTCGCGGAACTGGATCGTCGAGAGTTCGAGCCGGCCCTTCTTTTCGATGAAGGTCTGGTCGGGACCGTTGACCATGATATCCGAAATGTCGGGGTCGCTGAGCAGCTCCTCGAGCGGGCCGTAGCCGAGCAGCTCGTCGACCAGCACTTTTTCCAGCGCGAACTGCTCGCGACGGTTGAGGTTGATCTTGAGCTCGGCGAGCACCTCGCCGATGATCGGGCGAAACTCTTCCGCGAGCTCGTCCTTGGTCAGCGTCGCGGCCGCTTCCGGGTCGACGCGCTCAAGCAGGCGGGGGAGGACCTGTTCCTTGATCTTGTGGACCGAGGCTTCGAAACCCTCGGCCTTATGGCTGGCGGCATCGCCAGATGCATCCTGTCGGCTGGTGAGGCGCTGCATCGCGTCGGACGGCATTGCGCCGCCTTCGGTGATCCCGCCGGCCAACGGTATCGTATCGATCGGGGGAAATTGCGCGCCGCCCGTCTCGGGTCCGTGCATGGGTCGCGCAACGCCGAACGCCGGCCGTTGTCCGCCAGCGCCGCCGCCCGTACCATTTCGCTTGCCGAACGCGCTCATCCACCATCTTCCCGCAATCGCACCCGATAGATCGGGCCTTCATGCGGGCGACGTTACGGCGTGGGGCCTACCAAATGCCTAACGCGATCGAAGCAATGTCCGTTAGCCGGTTCAGCGTATCTCTTCGACATGCTCCGCGAGGATCGTCAGTCCCTTGTCGTTGACCTCGGCGAAGCCGCCCTGGACCTTGATCCGCGACGTGACGGTGGTTGGGCTCGAATAGATCGCGATCTCGCCGTCGCGAACCACCGACATCAGCGGCGCGTGGCCCGCAAGCACGCTGAAATCGCCCTCGGTGCCGGGGACGACGACCATGAACGCGTCCTCCGAGCGGACCAGCTTTTCCGGGGTGACGAGTTCGAAATGCATGTCGGCCATCGATGATTCCTACAATTTGACCAGCGCCACGATCAGCGCACCGACCGTTACCTGAGTGCCGATAAACCAGACGAGCATGGACGATCGAAACGCCTCGATTCTCGTTCCCATTGCCTCGATCTTGGTCGAAAGCCGGTGTTCCAAACTTTCGAGATCGGCCTTGGTGGCGGCGCCTTCGGTAACGGCTCGGCCGATCGCCGCGGCGATTGCTTCCGCTTGAGGCCCGGCTAGATCTGCCGCGCGCAGTTCCCGTGCCAAGGAGAGTGTATCGACGCTCATGGCACGGGAATATCAGCGAGGCGGTGAAAAGTCGATTACGCGGCGTCCGCCATCTTCTGCGCCTTCTCGACGGCTTCCTCGATCGCGCCGACCATGTAGAAGGCGCTCTCGGGGAGGTGATCATATTCGCCGTTCACCACCGCCTTGAACGAGCGGACCGTGTCCTCGATCGGCACAAACTTGCCCGAGATGCCGGTGAACACCTCGGCGACGTGGAACGGCTGGGACAGGAAGCGCTGGATCTTGCGGGCACGCGAGACGGTCAGCTTATCCTCTTCGGAGAGCTCGTCCATGCCAAGGATCGCGATGATGTCCTGCAGCGATTTGTACTTCTGCAGCGTCTCCTGGACGGCGCGGGCGACCTCATAATGCTCCTGGCCGACGACCGCGGGCGACAGCGCGCGCGAAGTCGAGTCGAGCGGATCGACCGCCGGGTAGATGCCGAGCTCGGAAATCGCACGCGACAGATTGGTGGTCGCGTCCAAGTGCGCGAAGGACGTGGCCGGCGCCGGATCGGTGAGATCGTCGGCGGGCACGTAGATCGCCTGCACCGAGGTGATCGAGCCCTTGTTGGTCGAGGTGATGCGCTCCTGCAGCTGGCCCATGTCGGTCGACAGCGTCGGCTGATAGCCCACCGCCGACGGGATGCGGCCGAGCAGCGCGGACACTTCGGCACCCGCCTGGGTGAAGCGGAAGATGTTGTCGACGAAGAACAGCACGTCCTGGCCCTCGACGTCGCGGAAATACTCCGCGTTGGCGAGGCCCGAGAGCGCGACGCGCGCGCGGGCGCCCGGCGGCTCGTTCATCTGGCCGAACACCAGCGCGACCTTCGAGCCCTCGGCCTGCGGATTGCCGTCGGCATCCTTGGCGATGACGCCCGCGTCGAGGAACTCGTGATAGAGGTCGTTGCCCTCGCGGGTGCGCTCGCCGACGCCGGCGAACACCGAGGTGCCGCCATGGCCCTTGGCGATGTTGTTGATCAGCTCCTGGATGAGCACGGTCTTGCCGACGCCGGCGCCGCCGAACAGGCCGATCTTGCCGCCCTTGGTGTAGGGCGCGAGCAGGTCGATCACCTTGATGCCGGTGACGAGGATGCTGGTGTCGGTTGACTGGTCGACGAACGGCGGCGCCTCGGCGTGGATCGGCATGCGCAGGTCGGTGTCGACGGGGCCGCGCTCGTCGATCGGCTCGCCGATGACGTTGAGGATGCGGCCGAGCGTCTTGGGGCCGACGGGCACGGTGATCTGCGCGCCGGTGTCCTTGACTTCGTGGCCACGGGTGAGGCCGTCGGTCGAGTCCATCGCGATCGTGCGGACCGTGCTCTCGCCGAGATGCTGGGCGACCTCGAGGATCAGACGCTGGCCGTTGTTGAACGTCTCGAGCGCCGAGAGGATCGCGGGCAGCGGGCCTTCGAAGGTGACGTCGACGACGGCGCCGATGATCTGGCTGATGCGGCCGACATTGTTGGTGGGGTTCGGAGCGGTTGCCATTGTCTGTCCTGCCTTTTGCCTTCTTGTTCCCCGGCGAACGCCGAGGTCCAGTCGTAACCGTTGGAGCTGGGCCCCGGCTTTCGCCGGGGAACTGCCCTTTGTTAAAGCGCTTCCGCGCCGGCGATGATCTCGATGAGTTCGGTGGTGATCGCGGCCTGGCGGCTGCGGTTGTATTGGATGGTCAGCTTGTTGATCATCTCGCCCGCGTTGCGCGTCGCATTGTCCATCGCGGTCATGCGGCTGCCCTGCTCGGAGGCCGCATTCTCCTGGAACGCCCGGAACAGCAGCACCGCGATGTTGCGCGGCAGCAGCGCCTCGAGGATTGTCGCCTCGTCGGGCTCATACTCGACCGCGGCAACGGGACCCTTGTGATCGTCGTTGGAGACGGTGCGCGTGTGCTTGCCGTCCTCGGAGGTTTCGGTGTGCGTGCCGTGGCCGGCGGGCACCTCGACCGGGATCAGCTGCTTCTCGGTCGGGATCTGGACCAGCGCCGACTGGAATTTGGCGTAGAACAGGTGCGCGACGTCGAACTCGCCCGCCTCGAAACGCTGCATGATGTCGCGGGCGACCTCAAGCGCGTCGTCGAACGACACCGTCTTGATGTGCGTCTGGTCGACCTGGTGGATCGTCTGCCCAGGGAAGACGCGGTTGATCACCGCGCGGCCCTTCTTGCCGACCAGGTAGAATTTGAGCGTCTTGCCCTGCGCCTGCAGTTCACGCGCCCGACGCACCGCGGCGCGCACGATGTTCGAGTTGAACGCGCCGGCAAGACCGCGCTCTGAGGTCGCGACCACGATCAGCTGGACGTCGTCCTTGCCGGTGCCGGCGAGCAGCCTGGGGCTTTCCGGCCCGACCGTCACGCCCGAGGCGAGCCGCGACATCACGCCGGCGAGCTGCTCGGCATAGGGACGACCGGCTTCGGCCGCGTCCTGCGCGCGACGCAGCTTCGCCGCGGCGACCATCTTCATCGCCTTGGTGATCTTCTGCGTCGACTTGACCGAGCCGATGCGACCCTTGAGGGCTTTGAGGTTGGCCATCCGGGGTCAGCTCAGCCGAAGGTCTTGGCGAAGGCGTCGAGCGCGGCCTTGAGCTTGCCCTTGGCCTCGTCGCCCAGATCCTTGGTGGTGCGGATCAGCTCGAGCACCTCGGGATGGTTGGTCTTGAGGTCCGAGAGCAGCGCCTGCTCGAAACGCGTGACGTCGCTGACCGGGATCTTGTCGAGATAGCCTTGCGTGCCCGCGAAGATCGAGACGACCTGGTCCTCGAACGGCATCGGCTGGAACTGGCCCTGCTTGAGCAGCTCGGTCAGGCGCGCGCCGCGGTTGAGCAGCTTCTGCGTCGACGCGTCGAGATCCGAGCCGAACTGCGCGAACGCCGCCATCTCGCGATACTGGGCAAGCTCGAGCTTGATCGAGCCTGCGACCTTCTTCATCGCCTTGGTCTGCGCGGCCGAGCCGACGCGCGACACCGAAAGGCCGACGTTGATGGCGGGGCGGATGCCCTGGTAGAACAGGTCGGTCTCGAGGAAGATCTGGCCATCGGTGATCGAGATCACGTTAGTCGGGATGTAGGCGGAGACGTCGCCGGCCTGCGTCTCGATGATCGGCAGCGCGGTCAGCGAGCCGCCGCCATGCGCGTCGGACATCTTGGCGGCGCGCTCGAGCAGGCGGCTGTGCAGATAGAAGACGTCGCCCGGATAGGCTTCGCGGCCCGGCGGGCGGCGCAGCAGCAGCGACATCTGGCGATACGCGACCGCCTGCTTGGAGAGATCGTCATAGACGATCAGACCGTGCATGCCGTTGTCGCGGAAATACTCGCCCATCGCGCAGCCGGTGTAGGGCGCGAGGAACTGCAGCGGGGCCGGCTCGGAGGCGGTCGCGGCGACGACGATGGTATATTCCATCGCGCCATTCTCTTCGAGCTGGCGGACGATCTGCGCGACGGTCGAGCGCTTCTGGCCGATCGCGACGTAGATGCAGTAGAGCTTGGCCTTCTCGTCGGTGCCCGCGTTCGGGCCCTTCTGGTTGATGAAGGCGTCGATCGCGACCGCGGTCTTGCCGGTCTGGCGATCGCCGATGATCAGCTCGCGCTGGCCGCGGCCGACGGGGACGAGCGCGTCGAGCGCCTTGAGCCCGGTCTGCACCGGCTCGTGGACCGAGGTGCGCGGGATGATGCCGGGCGCCTTCACCTCGACGCGCGAGCGCTGGTCGGAGACGATCGGGCCCTTGCCGTCGATCGGGTTGCCGAGGCCGTCGACCACGCGGCCGAGCAGGCCGCGGCCGACCGGCACGTCGACGATCGTGCCGGTGCGCTTGACCGTGTCGCCTTCCTTGATCTGCGCGTCGGACCCGAAGATCACCGCGCCGACATTGTCGGCCTCAAGGTTGAGCGCCATGCCCTGCACGCCGTTGGCGAACTCGATCATCTCGCCGGCCTGGACGTTGTCGAGCCCGAAGATGCGCGCGATGCCGTCGCCGACCGACAGCACCTGGCCGACTTCGGACTCCTGGGCGTCGGTGCCGAAATTGGCGATCTGGTCGCGGATGACCTTCGAGATTTCTGCGGCGCGGATATCCATGTTCAGCCTTTCATCGCGTGCGCGAGCGTGTTCAATTTGGTGCGGATCGATCCGTCGATCTGGCGCGAGCCCATCTTCACGATCAATCCGCCGAGGATCGATTTGTCGACGGTCGCCTCGATGGCAACCTCGCGGCCGAAGCGATGGCGCAGCTTGTCCTTGAGCGCGCCGATCTGCTCGGCATCGAGCGGGTGCGCGGAGACGACCTGTGCGGTGGTCTCACCCCGGTGCGCGGCGTTGAGCGACTTGAAGCCGCGGATCACCGCGGGAAGCTGGACCAGGCGGCGGTTGCTGGCGAGCACGCCGAGCAGGTTGGTCGCGATCTTGCCGAGCCCCAGCGACTCGGCGACCGCGGCGATCGCCTTGCGCAAGTCGGTGCGACCGATCAGCGGGCTCTTGAGCAGCGCGCGCAGATCGGCGCTTTCTGCCAAGGCCGCCGTTATCGTGTCGAGATCGGTCGAGACCTGATCGAGCGCACGGTCGTCGCGCGCGAGTTCGAACAGCGCCAGCGCGTAACGCCCGCTGAGGCTAGCCTGAATACCGCCGGAAATGTCCACGCGCGCCCAATCCCCCGGATGCTATATCGCCCATGCAAAAAGGGGGGCGCCAAAGGGCGTCCCAGCACGGGTTGCGGGCCGGTTAGCAGGCGGGCGGGGTGGATGCAAGACCGGCCGCCGCCGCCCCGCCGCGCGTCGGATCGGCTGCCCGTACAGCGGATGCAGACAACGGCGGCGAGCCGATCCGAACCCCGTCCAACGCCGTCGGACGGACCGGCCTCAGTGTCCGGGCAGCGTGGGCGCGACGACGGGCGGACCGATCGGTCCACCCTGCGCGGCGGCCTGTGCATCGCGCGCCGCCTGCTTCTCGGCCAGCGTCAATATGCCGTCGTGATTGGCATCCATCGCGTCGAACGCCGCGAGCGGGCGAGCGCTTGCCTCGGTCAGGCTGAGCTTGCCGTCGTGGTTGGTATCGACTGCGTTGAAGGCGTTGTTGGCGGCATCGAGCATCTTTTGCGCCTGCTCCTTGGTGGGGGCCGCGGTCGAATCGGGTGGCAGACGGTTGATCACGACGCCCATGCGCGCGGCGAACTCGGCGCGGCTCATGAAGCCGTCATGATTGGTGTCGGCAAGGTTGAAGACCTGCTTCACCTGGGCAAGCATCTGCGCGCGGGTGACGTCGCCATTTGCGGCGGGCGCGATCGGCGCGGCCGTATGAGAGGTTGCAGGCGCCTTCTTGGCGGGGACCGCCGCGTTCAGCGGCGGGGTGATCGTGAGACCGGTCATCGCCATGGCGATAAGGACGGGGTAGCCGGGTCGGATCACACGCATTCTCCACTGTCGGATCAAGGTCGGTTGGCATCCCAACGCTTACAGGAAGCTGTATGGGTCCACGTCAACCGCGACGCGTACGCCGCGTTTCCATTCGAGACCACCCAACCAGCTGCGAATGACGTCCTGTACGTCGAGCGCGCGACGGGCGTGGACGAGCAGCCGCTGGCGGTGGCGGCCGCGCAGCATCGCGAGCGGGGCGGGGGCGGGGCCGAACACCATCATCCCCTCCACCTCGGGCGCGGCATGGCCGATCAGCCGCGCGGTATCGACCGCTTCGTCAAGTTTTTCGGAGCTGACGATGATCGCGGCATAGCGGCCGAACGGCGGCGCGCCGGCCTCGCGACGACTCTCGGTCTCGGCATGATAGAAGCTCTCGGCATCGCCGGTGAGCAGTGCCTGGATCACCGGAGCACCCGGCTCGCGGGTCTGGAGCAGCACGCGGCCCGGCTTGGCGCCTCGGCCGGCACGTCCGGCGACCTGTGCGATCTGCTGGAAGCTGCGCTCGGCGGCGCGCAGGTCGCCCCCGGCGAGGCCAAGATCGGCATCGACCACGCCCACCAGGGTGAGATTGGGAAAATGATAGCCCTTGGTGACCAGTTGCGTGCCGATGACGACGTCGATCTCGCCCGCCTCCATCCGGTTGACGAACTCGGCGGCCTTGGCGGGCGACCAGATCGTGTCCGAGGTGATGATCGCGGTGCGCGCGTCGGGCAGCAGGGCTGCGACCTCGTCGGCGATGCGTTCGACGCCGGGGCCGCAGGCAACGAGGCTGTCCTCCTCATGGCATTCGGGGCAAGCGGCGGGCGGCGGCATGACGTGGCCGCAATGGTGGCAGGCCAGCCGCGCGGTGAGTCGGTGCTCGACCATCCAGGCGGTGCAGTTCGGGCAACGGAAGCGGTGGCCGCAATGCCGGCACAGCGTCAGCGGCGCATAGCCGCGACGGTTGAGGAACAGGAGCGACTGCTCGCCGCGCTCAAGCGTCTCCTGCAGCGCTACGACCAGGGACGGCGCGAGCCAGCGCTGCTTCATCGGCGGATCGAGCGTCAGGTCGACGATCGAGATCGCGGGCATCTGTGCGACGCCGTAGCGGCCGGGCAGCTTGAGTTCGCGATATTTGCCGATCTCGACCATCTGCCGCGTCTCGATCGCGGGCGTGGCGGAGGCGAGCACCACCGGTACCTGCTCGAAATGCCCGCGCATCACCGCGACATCGCGGGCATGGTACATCACGCCCTCTTCCTGCTTGAAGCTGGTCTCATGCGCCTCGTCGACGACGATCAGCCCGAGATCGGCATAGGGCAGGAACAGCGCCGAGCGCGCGCCGACCACGACCTTGGCCTCGCCGCTCGCCACCGCGCGCCAGGCGCGCCGCCGCTGCGACTGGCGCAGGTCGGAATGCCAGGCGACGGGAAGATGACCAAAGCGCGCGGCGAAACGCTTGAGGAACGGCTCGGTGAGCGCGATCTCGGGCAGCAGGACGAGCGTCTGCCTACCAGCTTCGACCGCGGCGGCGATGCCCTCGAAATAGACCTCGGTCTTGCCCGATCCCGTGACGCCGTCGAGCAGCATCGGATCGAATTTCTTCGCCTGCACCGCGGCGACGATCGTCTCGGCGACCGCGCGCTGGACCGCCGACAATTCGGGGGGACCGAAGCGTGGATCGGGCAGGGGGAAGGGATCGTCGACCGCGATCTCGACCGCCTCAATCGCGCCGATCTTGACCAGGCCGCGGATCACCGCGTCGGAAACGTCAGCGATCGCCGCCAGTTCGCGCACCAACCCCTGGCGCTCGCCGATCCGCTCGAGGGCCTGCGCGCGCTGCGGCGTGAGGCGTTCCGGTGCGACGCCGGTCGCGCGATATTCGATCACGGTCCGTCCGCCGTCGAGCGCGCTCGCCGACGACAGCGCCATCCGCAGCACGGCGGCGGGCGGGCTGAGATAATAATTGGCGGTCCACTCGATCAGCCGGCGCAGGGGCGCCGCGATCGGCGGCAGGTCGTAGGCGGCGGCGAGATTGCGCAGCCGGTTGTCGCCGACCTCGGCGTCCGACGGCATGTGCTCCGCCTCCCACACCACGCCGGCGAGTTGGCGCGGGCCGAGCGGTGCGAGTACGATCGATCCCGGCGCCACCGTCATCTCGCGCGGGACGCGATAGTCGAGCGGGCCGAGGGCGCTGTTGAGCAGCAGGACGCGGGCACGGCTCATGCTATTGCCGTTCCCCGGCACACGCCGGCGCGCAGGCCCGCGGCTTGTGGTGGACGCCCCGTTGGATGAAAAGCGAACGGCCTGGGCCGAGGCCTGCGCCGCAGAGCGAAGAGGGTAGGGGACGCATCATGTTCGAGACGGAGCGGCTTCGGATCAGGCGGATCACGCAAGACGATGCCGGCTTCCTGCTGGCAATGCTCACCGATCCGGGGTTCATCGCCAACATAGGCGATCGCGGCGTCCGCACAATCGCCGATGCCGAAGCCTATGTCCGCGATCGGGTGCTCGCGTCATACGCGGCGCATGGATTCGGCATGTTTCGGGTCTCGCTCAAGCAGAATGACGAGGCGGTCGGGCTGTGCGGGCTGGTGCAGCGCGCGGGCCTCGACGGCCCCGATCTCGGCTTCGCCTATCTCGAGCAACACACCGGCCGCGGCTATGGCTATGAGGCGGGGCGCGGGATGATGGCGTGGAGCCGCGCGTCGCTGGAGATCGGGCCGTTGCTGGCGATCACCGCGCCGGAGAACGCGGTGTCGGCGCGGCTGCTCGTGAAGCTCGGATTTCGGGAAACGGGGATGATCGACATCCCCGGCCACGACGGCCCCAGCCGGTTGTTCGTCGAGGCATGATAGCGGCAGCGTTATATTTGGCGACCGTCCTCGCGCCGGCGATAGGTCCGGGCATTGTCGGCGCGGCGGCCGGTTTCGGCCCGGCGATCCGGGACAGTATGGATCGGTGCCAGTCGCCCGCTACCAGCGACGCGATCACCGTCTGCGGCCGCCGGCCGGGCGATGCCGATCGCTATCGCCTGCCGCTGCGCGACGAGGATAGGGGCTTCGACGTGCGCGGCAGCGTCGACAGCGTGTCGCGCGAACGCCAGCGGCTGATCGACGGTGACGGCGCCTCGCAGGATCTGACGCGGGGGTCGTGCAGCACCGTCGGCGCCAGCGGCTGGACCGGCTGTCAGATCAAGACGTGGCGCGAGCATGATCAGCAAAAAGGCTGGTGAGCACGACGCGTCGAAACCGCCATTTCCTTTTAACCATCTTGGGTTACTCTCCCCCGCATGGGCAGCGTGATCAACTTCGAGGACCGGGCGGTGGCGACGCTGCGCGCGCGCGTCGCCGAGGTTGAGGAGGCCAATCAGGACCTGATCGCCTTCGCTCGGGGTCATTCGGGTGCGGTCGCCGCGATCCATGTCGCGGTGCTCGCGGCGATCGAGGCCGAGGGGCTCGATCATCTCATCCATATCGTCACGCAGGACTGGCCCGACATGCTTGGCGTCGACGCGGTCGCGCTGGCGCTGCATGTCGGCGAGACCGGCCTGCGGGCGGACGCCAATGGTCTCCAGTTCGTCGATCGCCGTGTGATCGCGCGGGCGGTGCGCGGCATCGACAGCGTCGTGCTGCGCGGCGTCGAGCGCGGTCATCCGCTGTTCGGGCCGGCCGCCTCGCTGATCCGCGCCGAGGCGCTGATCCGGCTCGACAATCGTGCGCCGCTGCCGTGCGGTCTGATCGCGCTGGGGCAGCGTTCCGAACAGCGTTTCGAGACGCGCCACGGCTCCGAACTCCTCGCCTTCCTCGGCGCGACCCTCGCGCGTATGGTCGGACGGTGGCTGCTCCCCTGACCCTCGACGACCATCCGGCGCGGTTCATCGCCGCCGCCTTTGCCGATCATCTTCGCCGCGACCGGCTGCTGTCCGCGCACACGGTGCGGGCCTATGTCGCGACCGCGCACCGATTGATCGGCTTCGTCGGCGGGTATCGCGGCGGCCCGGTCGATGCGGCGATGCTGGCGACGCTGACCAGTGCGGATCTGCGCGCCTATCTCGCGCGGCGCCGCGCGGACGATGAATTGACCAATGCCTCGGCGGCGCGCGAGCTGTCGGCGGTGCGCAGCTTCCTGCTGTTCGCGGGTGGCGAGGGCACCTCCATACCCCGTATCCACGCGCCGCGCGTCAAACGCGGCGTTCCGCGGCCGATCGGGCCCGCCGACGCGCGGGCGCTCGCCGCCGATGCCGCCGATGCGCGCGACGTGCCGTGGATCGCCGCGCGCGATCTTGCGGTACTGCTGCTGCTCTACGGCGCGGGCTTGCGGGTCGGCGAGGCGATGGCGCTCGATGCCGGGCTGTTGCCGCTCGGCGAGGCGATCATCGTCACCGGCAAGGGCGGTAAGGCGCGCGTGGTGCCGCTGCTTGCCGTCGTGCGCGCGGCGATCGCGGGCTATGCCGCGATCTGCCCCTGGCCTCTGACAAAGGGCGTGGCGCTGTTCCGCGGCGCCAAGGGTGGGCGGCTTGATGCGGCGATCGTCCGGCGTGCGGTCGCCGGCGCGCGCGTGCGCCTGGGCCTGCCCGACCGCACGACGCCGCATGCGCTGCGCCACAGCTTCGCGACGCATCTGCTCGGCCGCGGTGCCGATCTGCGGCAATTGCAGGAGCTGCTGGGCCATGCCAGCCTTTCGTCGACGCAAATCTATACCGCGGTCGATACGGCGCATTTGTTGGACGTGTACCGCGCCGCGCACCCGCGTGCATGAGACTTAGGTCGAAATGTGCCGGGGCATGTTTAAGTTATCGCGGACCCCGCCGTAATCGGGTTCGAGATAGGATCAGGATCGGAGTTCGGGATGGACGGCATCAACAAGACAGGCGCAGCAAGCAGCCTCCCCAGCGTGCAATCGACGCCCGTCGCACCCGCGGCACCGGCGGTTGTGGCAACGCCCGCGAAGGCCGCGCCCGCAAACGACACGTCCGACCTGTTTGCGTTGCTCGCTGACGCCTCGGCGCCGATCGACACCAAGAAGGTCGATGCGATCAAGTCGCTGATCGCGAGCGGCGCCTATCCGATCGACGCGCATGCGGTGGCGGCGAAGATGGTGGCGCTCGACTTTCCCGCGGGCGGCGGTCACGCCGACGCCTGATCGGCGCCGCAAGAAGCCCTCAGCCCCGCGCCGCGGCGCGGGCCTCGATCGCCTCCCAGATGAGCGCAGCAGTATCGGTGCCGTTGAAACGGTCGATCGCGACGATGCCGGTGGGCGAGGTGACGTTGATTTCGGTGAGGTAACCGGCGATCACGTCGATCCCGACGAAGACCAATCCGCGCTTGGCGAGTTCTGGGCCTAGCGCGTCGCAAATCTCGATCTCTCGCGGCGTCAATTCGGTCTCGGCGCCCGATCCGCCGACCGCCAGATTGGACCGGATCTCGCCGGGCTTGGGCAGGCGGTTGACGGCCCCCGCCGCCTTGCCGTCGACCAGCACGATCCGCTTGTCCCCCTTCGAGACGTCGGGAATGAACGCCTGGACCATGAACGGCTCGCGCCACACCTCGCCGAACAATTCGGTCAGCGCCGCCAGATTGGCGTCGCGCCGCGCGACATGGAACACGGCCGAGCCGGCATTGCCGTAGAGCGGCTTGATCACGACCTCGCCATGCTCGTCGTGGAATTGGCGCGTTTCTGCGAGACTGCGCGTGATCAGCGTCGGGGGCATGAAGCGGGCATAATCGAGTACGAACAGCTTTTCGGGCGCGTTGCGAACCGATGCGGGATCGTTGACCACCAGCGTTTCGTGCTGGACGCGCTCAAGCAGGTGTGTCGCGGTGATGTAGGCGAGATCGAAGGGCGGATCCTGCCGCATCAGCACGACGTCGGTGTCCGCGCCGAGATCGAGCGTCTCGATCTCGCCCGCGGTGAAATGCGCGCCATCGACGCGCTGCACGGTCATCCGCCGCGCCGGCGCGAACACCCGGCCGTCGCGATAGGAAAGGTCGCTCGCGGCATAGTGGTAGAGCGTGTGGCCACGGGCTTGCGCCGAGAGCATCAAGGCGAAGGTCGAATCGCCGCCGATCTTGACCAATTCCATGGGGTCCATTTGGACGGCGACGCGCAGGCTCACAGGCTCAATCCCCTTCATTCGTCCCGCGCGACGTCGCGGGACGGCACCGCGACGTCGCTCGGCACGGATGCGGAGGTAGGCGTGGGCATTGAGGATGTCACCCCTGCCAGATATGCTCGAGATGCTGCGGCAACCGGCCCGGCGCGATCAGCACCGCGTCGATGCGGATGTCGTCGCCGGCGACCGCATAGCGCGACATCAGATATTCGGCGGCGGCCGCGACGCGCATCAGCCGTCGGCGATCGAGCGCGAGATCGAGCGCCGCCTGATCCTTGCGGCTTTTCACTTCCACGAAGGCGACGAGCCCAGGCTTGCGCATCACGATGTCGACCTCGCCCGCTGGCGTGCGCACGCGGCGGTCGAGGATCGTCCAGCCCTTGAGGCGGAGGAAGTTGGCGGCGATCGTTTCGGCGAACCGACCGCGCGCTTCCGCCGCCTGGCGCTTCACGCCCTGAGTTCCAAGGCGCGCGTGTAGAGGTCGTGGCGATCGAGGCCGGTGGCGGCGGCGACCTCCTTGGCGGCCTTGGCGATCGGCAGCCGGTCGAGCGCCTCGCGCAGCAACGCGTCGAGATCCTCGACCTGCGGTCTCGCCGCCTCGCCGGGCGGGCCGACCACGACGACGATCTCGCCCTTGGGGGTCTCGGTCGCGTAACGGTCGGCAAGCGCCGACAGCGTGCCCGTCACGCATTCCTCGAAGCGCTTGCTGATCTCGCGTGCCACCGCGCCCTCGCGATCACCCAAGCCGCTCGCCAGCGCCGCCAGCGCCGCGCCCAACCTCGGGCCGCTTTCGTAGAAGATCAGGCTTGCGCGGATCGCCGCGACCTCGGCGATCGCGTCTGCGCGCGCTTTCTCCTTGTTGGGGAGGAAGCCGAGGAACAGGAAGCGGTCGGTCGGCAAGCCCGCCAGCGTCAGCGCCGCTACCGCCGCACAGGGCCCCGGCAACGTCACGATGTTGGCGCCCGCGGCGCGCGCGTCCCGGACGAGCTTGAACCCCGGGTCGGAGATCATCGGCGTTCCCGCGTCCGAGACCAAGGCGATCGCCTCGCTGCCCAATCGCGCGACCAGCCTCGGGCGCACGCGGTCGGCGTTGTGATCATGATAGGGGATCATCGGCCGCTCGGTGCCGATATGGCGGAGCAGCTTGGCGGTGACCCGTGTGTCCTCGGCCGCGATCAGGTCGGCGCGTGCCAATATGTCGGCAGCGCGCGGCGACAGATCGCCGAGATTGCCGATCGGGGTCGCGACGATGTAGAGGCCTGGGGCAAGAATTTCGTGCATAGGGGATGTCATGGCAGAGGGCTTATACGCATCGCAACCGGCGATGCGGCCGAGGGGCATGCGGTGGGGCGGCCTGACCGTCGCGCTGCTGCTCGCGGGCTGCTCCGGCGTGGTGCCGCGCACCCAGGGGCCGGGACCGTTTGCCCCGCCGCCGCGCGGGCCGACCACGGCGCAGCCGGGGCGGCTACCCAATGAGGCGCGCGACCGCGTCGCGGTACTGGTGCCGCTGACCGGCGCGGAAGCCGGGATCGGCCAGTCGATCGCCAATGCCGCCAATATGGCGCTGATCGACTCGGGCGGCGGCGCACTGCGCATCACGACCTATGACACCGCGACGGGTGCCGCTGCCGCGGCGCAGCGGGCGATCGCGGAGGGCAATGGCTTGATCCTCGGACCGCTGCTTTCGCCCGACGTGCGCGCGGTCGCTCCGATCGCCGCGGCCGCGCACGTGCCCGTGCTGTCCTTTTCGAATGACGTCGATATCGCGGGGCGTGGCGTCTATCTGCTCGGCTTCACGCCGACCGAGTCGATCGATCGGGTGATCGATTATGCGCACGGCCGGGGACTGACGCGGATCGCAGCGCTGGTGCCCAATGGCCTTTATGGCCGCCGCGCGTCGAATGCGGTGATCAAGGCGGCGGAGGATGCGCAGTCCACCGTGGTGTCGATGCAGGGCTATGACCGCAGTCCCGCCAGCCTCGCGGTCGCGATCAAGAAGCTCGGCGATCCCAAGGGCTATGATGCGTTGTTGGTCGCCGACAATGGCAAGATCGCGCTGGTGGCAGCGCCGCTGGTGCGCAAGGCGGGATCGAGCGCGCGGCTGCTCGGCACCGAGCTCTGGAATACCGAGCCGGCGCTGGCCGCGGCCCGCCCGATGGCCGGCGCCTGGTTCGCGGCGGTGTCGGACAGTCTCTATGGGCAATTTTCCGCCAAATATCGCGCGCGCTTCGGCAAGGGGCCGTTCCGCCTGGCCAGCCTCGGCTATGATTCGGTGCTGCTCGCGGTGCGGATCTCGGCCGACTGGCGGCCGGGCACGCCGTTCCCGGAAGGGCGGCTGGTCGACAAGGGCGGCTTCTCGGGCGTCGACGGCGCATTTCGCTTCGGCCGAGACGGTATCGCCGAGCGCATGCTCGAGGTGAAGCAGATCGGGGCGGGCGGAATGACGGTGGTGTCGCCGGCGGCGCAGGGGTTCGGAGGCTGATAGCGGGAGAGGTGCGATGGGCTATGTGCAGGGGTTCGTGATTCCGGTGCCGGTGGCCAACCGGGAAGCCTATCGCGATATGGCCGCCAGGACCGCACCTGTGTTTCAAGACTATGGGGCCGAACGGATCGTCGAATGCTGGGGCGACGCGCTGCCCGACGGGCAGGTCACCGATTTCCACAAGGCCGTAAAGGCGGAGGCGACCGAGAATGTCGTCTTTTCGTGGATCGTCTGGCCGGACAAGGCCACCTGCGACGCGGCGCACGACAAGATCTGGTCCGATCCGCGCATGATGACGCCCGACCGCGCTATCCCGTTCGACGGCAAGCGCATGATCTACGGCGGGTTCGTGCCGATCTTCGATACGCAGGTCGTGTAGATTGCTCTCTGGCGTAGCCCCGGGATCTTCGCTCGCCATTTGCGGCCATGCCGCTGTCGGATGCGGGCGAGGGGGCCCGGCTTTCGCGGGGAACGGTTAGCGGACGATCTCGCCCAGGATGCCGTCGAGCAGCAGCATGCCCGGTTCCTCGACGATGAGCCGGTCGCGATCGCGCGCAATGAGTCCATGTTCCGCCAGACGGTCGATCGCGCGCGCATCGACCATTGCGTCGATCGGCAGCCCGAGCCGCGCCGAAAGTGCCGTAAGATCGACGCCTTCGCCGAGCCGCAGCCCCATCAGGAGCGCCTCCATCGCGCGCGTTGCGGGCGCGAGCACTTCCTCGCTTTCGAGACCATGGCCATTGCGCGCGACCGCGGCGAGCCAATTCTCGGGCTTCTTCCGCCGCACGGTGGCGAGGCCGTTACGGCGGCCATGCGCCCCGGGTCCGACGCCGAGATAGTCGCGGTAGCGCCAATAGGTGAGATTGTGTCGGCTTTCCGCACCTGGCCGCGCGTGGTTGGAGATCTCATAGGCGGGGAGGCCTGCAGATGCGGTCGCCGCGCGGGTGAGTTCGAACAGCTGCGCGGCCGTCTCCGTGTCGAGCGTCGGCAATGCCCCCTTGGCCGCCAGCGCGGCGAAGTGCGTGCCGGGCTCGATGGTCAGTTGGTAGAGCGACAGATGCTCGGTACCGAAGGCCAGTGCGCGATCGAGTTCGGTGCGCCACATGGCTTCGCTCTGGTCGGGACGGGCATAGATCAGGTCGATGCTGACCCGCGCGAACGCCGCCTGTGCGGTATCGAGCGCCGCAAGGCTCTCGGCGACGCCATGCGCGCGGCCGAGGAAGCGCAGCGCGTTGTCGTCGAGGGCCTGAAGGCCGAGCGAGACGCGATTGATGCCGACATGTGCAAGCGCCGCGAAATTGGCCGCCTCCACCGAGGAGGGATTGGCCTCGAGCGTGATCTCGATGCCGGGCGCGAAGCCCCAATGGCGTTCAGCCGCGTCGAGCACCGCGGCGACCGTCGCGGGTGCCATCAGCGAGGGTGTGCCGCCACCGAAGAAGATCGAGCCGAGGGGTCGGCCCGGAGTCAGCGGCGCCTCATGGGCGAGGTCGGCGAGCAGGGCGTCCCGCCACGCGGCTTCGTCGATCGCGGCGCGGACATGGCTGTTGAAGTCGCAATACGGACATTTCGAGACGCAGAACGGCCAGTGGACGTAGAGGGCGAGGTTGCCCTCTCCCCCGCGGGCGAGAGATGGGGGCTCAGCCGAACGCTGGGCGGGTGAGGGCATGAACGGCAAGGGATGGCGTGCCCTCACCCGCCCACCGGCTTCGCCGGCGGGCCCCACCCTCTCCCCCGGGGGGGAGAGGGGATTCAAAACACCGCCGCGACGAGCTTGCGGAAGGCGTCCGCCCGGTGGCTCATCGCATGTTTCCTGTCCGGATCCATCTCGCCGAAGCTGAGCTCGTGGTGCCACGGCACGAACATCGCGTCATAGCCGAAGCCGTTGCCGCCGCGGGGCGGCCAGCACAGATGGCCATCGACGCGGCCTTCGACCGTGATGATCTCCCCGTCCGGCCAGCAGAGTGACAGAGCGCAGACGAAATGCGCATCGCGCCCTGAGTCGCGCGGCTTGCTCGCGAGCTTGGCCTCGACCAGGTCCATCGCCTTGGCGAAGTCCTTGGTCTCGCCGGCCCAGCGTGCGGAGAAAATACCGGGATCGCCGTCGAGCGCATCGACGCATAGCCCGCTGTCGTCGGCGAGCGCGGGCCGGCCGGTAAGATCCGCCGAAAAGCGCGCCTTGAGTTCGGCATTGGCGGCGAAGCTGGTGCCGGTCTCTTCGGGCTCGGGCACGTCGAGCGACGCCGCCGACACCGGCTCGATCCCGTAAGGACCAAGCAAAGCCGCAATCTCGACGAGCTTGCCCTTGTTGTGGCTGGCGATCACCAGCTTGCCGGGCGCCAGCTTGCGCGTCACCGACCGGTGGCCGTCAACTGCGCCGCGAAAATCTCGGTGCAGCCGATGCGGGCGAGCCGGAGCAGGCGGAGCAGCGCTTCCTCGTCATAGGTGGCACCCTCCGCGGTCGCCTGGACCTCGGCGATGTTGCCGGTCGAAAGCAGCACGAAATTGCCGTCGGCATGCGCGTTCGAATCCTCGATATAGTCGAGGTCGAGCACCGGCGTGCCCTCGTAGATGCCGCAGGAGATGCCCGCGACCTGTGCGGTGATCGGATCGACCGCGAGCTTGCCGTCGGCGAGCAGCTTGTCGATCGCGATGCGCAGCGCGACCCACGCGCCCGAGATCGACGCGGTGCGCGTGCCGCCGTCGGCCTGGATGACGTCGCAATCGAGCGTGATCTGGCGCTCGCCGAGCAGGCTCATGTCCATCACCGCGCGCAGCGAGCGACCGATGAGGCGCTGGATTTCCTGGGTGCGGCCGGACTGCTTGCCCTTGGCGGCCTCGCGATTGCCGCGGGTGTGCGTCGCGCGCGGCAGCATGCCATATTCGGCGGTGACCCAGCCCTGGCCCTTGCCGCGCAGGAAGGGGGGTACGCGCTCCTCGACCGAGGCGGTGACGAGCACCTTGGTGTCGCCGAAGCTGATGAAACAACTGCCCTCGGCGTGGCGCGTGGCGTTCGGCTCGATGAGGATGGGGCGCATCTGGTCGGGTGCGCGGCCTGAGGGACGCATGGTGGCTCCTGTGATGAGATGCGCCGGGCTGTAGCGGGTGCGACGGGTGAGAGCCAGTGTGCATCCGCCATCGTCGTCATCGATTCGGCGCGTCACGCATCCGTCATTGAGCCGGAGGCGCGTAACCCCTACATCTAGCTGATAATGCCCGTCCCGCCCGTCCTCGAAATGTCCGATCGCGCGCGCAGCGTGTTCCGCGTCGTCGTGGAAAGCTATCTGCGCTCGGGTACGCCGATCGGGTCGCGGACGATCTCGCAGCTGTCCGGGCTGAATCTGTCGCCTGCCTCGATCCGCACCGTGATGCAGGATCTCGAGGAAGCGGGACTGCTCGCCGCGCCGCATATCTCCGCCGGCCGGATGCCGACCGAGAGCGGGCTGCGGCTGTTCGTCGACGGCATGATGCAGACCGACGAGCCCTCCGACGCCGAACGGGCCGCCATCGAGCGCGGGGTCGGGCAGGGCGGAGGTCCGATCGAGGAGGCGCTCGCCACCGCATCTGCCGTGCTGTCCGGACTGTCCGCCTGCGCGGGGCTCGTGCTGGTGCCGAAGCAGGAGCCCATCCTCCGGCAATTCGGCTTCGTGCCGCTGACCCACGACCAGGCGTTGGCGGTGCTGGTCGGCTCGGACGGCAGTGTCGAGAACCGCGTGGTCGCGCTGCCGCCGGGCACGACGCCGTCCGCGCTGATCGAAGCGGCGAACTATATCAGCGCCGAGCTTGCCGGCTTCACGCTCAGCGAGGCGCAGGCGCGGCTCGGCGCCGAGATCGGGCTAGGACGCGCGCAGCTGGATCGTGTCAGCCGCGATCTCGTCGAGCGTGGACTGGCGGTGTGGTCGATCGACGGCGCGGCGCGGCCGGTGTTGATCGTGCGTGGTCAGGCCAATCTGATCGATCCCGCCGCCGCTGAGGATCTCGAGCGGGTCCGTCAGCTGCTCGACGAGCTCGAAGGCAAGGAGGAGATTGCGCGCCTGCTCGACGGCGCGCGCAACGGGTCTGCGACCAAGATCTTCATCGGATCGGAGAACAAGCTGTTTTCATTGTCGGGCTCGTCGATTATCGCGGCGCCCTATCGCGCCCGTGAGGGGCGCGTCGTGGGCGTGGTCGGCGTGATCGGGCCCACGAGGTTGAATTATGCACGCGTCGTACCGATGGTGGATTTCACCGCGCACGCGCTTTCCAGGTTGATGGCATGACTGACGAGACCAACGGCACTACCGACGACACCCTCCGCGCCGAAACGGCCGACGCCGCGCCCGAGGTGGCCGAGCATGACGCGCTCAAGGCGCAACTCGAAGAGGCCAAGAATCAAGTCCTCTACACGCAGGCGGAGATGCAGAATCTGCGTCGTCGCACCGAGAAGGAGGTGTCCGACGCGCGCACCTATGCGACGACCAACTTCGCTCGCGACATGCTCTCGGTGGCGGACAACCTTGCACGGGCGCTCGCCGCAATTCCCCCCGAGCTTCGCGACCAGGACAAGATGAAGCCGCTGATCACCGGGATCGAGATGACCGGCAAGGAACTCGAAACCGTGTTTCAGCGCAATGGCATCGTGCGTATCGAGTCGCTGGGCCAGCCGCTCGATCCCAACAAGCATCAGGCGATCATGGAGATGGAATCGGCCGATCAGGCGCCGGGCACCGTCGTCCATGAGATGCAGTCGGGCTGGATGATCAAGGACCGATTGCTGCGCCCCGCCATGGTCGGCGTCGCGAAGAAGGGCGAAGGCGCGGGCGTCGAGGCGTCGGCCTAAGCGCTTACGGTTGCCGGCGAGACCAGCGGGGAGCATCGATGATCGAGACCGAAGACGCTCCCTTCGCGGCGTTGCTCGCCGCCGAACGCAAGGCGCTCGCATTATTGGACGCGATCGAGGCAGCCGAGCTGATCCAGGCCGGCCGCACCGAGCTCGAGATCGAGCGCGCGATCTTCGCCATCGCCGCGCGCGACTTCGGTGTCACCGAGCATTGGCACGACCGGATCGTGCGCGCCGGCGTCAATACGCTGTGCGTCGCCGGCGAGGCGGCGCCCGATCGCATGATCGAGACGGACGACATCGTCTTTCTCGATCTCGGCCCCGTCTTCGGCCCATGGGAGGCGGACGTCGGTCGCAGCTATGCGGTCGGCAGCGATCCGCTCAAACATGCGCTGTGCGCTGATCTCCCTATCGTATTCGACGCGGTGAAGGCGCGGTTCGACGCGGACCCCGACATGACCGGTGCGGCGCTGTATGCGGCTGCCGAGGCGGAAGCCGAGCAACGGGGCTGGCGCTTCGGCGGCAGGATCGCCGGTCACCTCGTCGGCGAATTCCCCTATGCGCGGCAGCCCGGCGACAAGGAGCTGCGGCGGATCAGCCCGCGCAATCCGCAGCCGATGCGCGCCCCCGATGCCGAGGGGCGGCCGCGCCACTGGATCCTCGAAATCCATCTCGTCTCGCCGGACGGGCGGTTCGGTGGCTTCTACGAGCGGCTCCTCGAAGGCATGCCCTGATTGGTCAGCGGGTCACGACCGTCAGGCTGAAGGTCGCGCGCCGGCGGAAGCCGAGCGTTTCGTACAGCGCAAGCGCGCCGGCATTGTGATCATAGGCATGAAGAAAAGGCGTCTCGCCCTCCGCGAGGATCCGACCCGCCACCTGTCGCATCAGGCCGCCTGCATAGCCGCGTCCGCGATGCGCGGGGTGCGTGCAGACCCCGCTCACCTCGACATAGCCGTCAAGGCGCATCCGTTCGCCGGCCATGGCGACGAGCTGCCCGGCATCACGAACACCGACGAAGCGGCCGAGGCGATGGGTGAGGCGTCGAAACGGGCCGGGCTTGGTGAGATCGGCAAGCGCGCGCATGGCGCCAGCGTCGGCCTCGCCGAGTTCGACGATATCGAAGGCGGGCGGCGTCGCATCGATCGAGGGCGCCCACATCTGCACGCAGACGGCGCTACGGAGAATCTTGAGGTCGCCTAGGTTGGCTGGCGGCTCGTTTTTCTCCACCAGCCATGCCTCTTCACCCGCGTCGACCAGGGTCGCCAGATCCCTCAGAGTATCGGGCAACATATCTGGCGCCGCCGCGAACGGACCGTATTCGGGCGCCAGTCGCACTGCCCGGCCCGCGCGGTCCAACCGATCCGCCCAACCGGCATGCAGTGCATTCCACACCGGCCGATCGAGCGGATGCGGCTCGGTCACTCGCCGAACATGCCCTTGAGCTTGTCGAAGAAGCCGGTCGAGGCAGGCGTTTCGTCACCGGTCTCGGTCTCGCGGAACTCGGCGAGCAATTCCTTCTGGCGCCCCGACAATTTGGTCGGGGTCTCGACCGCGATCTCGACGACGAGGTCGCCGCGGCCGCGCTGATTGAGCACGGTCATGCCCGAGCCGCGGTGACGCAGCTGCTTGCCCGACTGAATGCCGGCGGGAATCTTGACGGTCACCGCCTCGCCATCGATTCCGGGCACTTCGATTTCGCCGCCGAGCGCTGCGGTGGTGAAGCTGATCGGCGCGCGCACCGCCAGCGTCGTTCCCTCGCGCACGAAATAGGCGTGCTGGGTGACATGGAGGAAGATGTACAGGTCGCCCGGGGGCGCGCCGCGGCCGCCGGCCTCGCCTTCGCCCGAGATCCGGATGCGCGTACCCTCGTCGACGCCCGCGGGAATCTTGACCTCGAGCGTCTTCTCCTTGTCGATCCGACCCTCGCCGCGACACGCGGTGCAGGGATCGGTGATCACCTGGCCCGCCCCGTGGCAGGTCGGACACGCCCGCTCGACAACGAAAAAGCCCTGCTGCGCACGCACCTTGCCGTGACCCGCGCACGTCTTGCAGGTCTTGGCGGACGTCCCCGGCTTGGCACCGGTGCCCTCGCACACGGTACAGTTGGCGGCGACATCGATCGTGACGGGTACGGTCTTGCCGTTGAAGGCGTCCTCGAGGCTGATCTCGAGATCGTAGCGCAGGTCCGCACCGCGGCGCTGGCCGCCGCGCTGCTGCCGGCCGCCGCCCATGAAGTCGCCGAACACGCTCTCGAAAATATCGGAGAAGCCTTCGAAGCCCTGGCCTTGTCCGCCACCGCCGCCCTGGCGGAACGCGGCATGGCCATATTGATCATAGGCCGCGCGCTTCTGCGGATCCTTGAGGCAGTCATAGGCCTCGGAGATCGCCTTGAACTTGGTTTCGGCTTCGGGGTTGCCGGGGTTGCGATCGGGATGGTGCACCATCGCGAGCCGGCGATAGGACGATTTGATTGTCGCGCCGTCGGCGGTGCGCTCGCATTCGAGCAATTCGTAGAAATCGATATCGGTCATTGAGTCCTCTTCTCCCCTCTCCCCCTGGGGGAGAGGGAGGGGCCCGCCGGCTTTAGCCGGCGGGAGGGTGAGGGCACGCCACGTATACCGCGGGCCCTCACCCAACTCCGACTAAGTGGCTCCGCCACTAAGTCTCCGTATCCCTCTCGCCCAAGGAGAGAGGGTTTCACCTTACTTCGTGTCGTCGACCTCGGAGAACTCCGCGTCGACCACATCGTCCTGCTTGGGCGCCTCGGCACCCGGCGAGGCGCCTGCGGCCTGCTCCTTCTCATAGATCGCCTGGCCGAGCTTCATCGACACCGTCGCCAGTGCCTGTGCCTTCTCGGTCATCGTCGCGGGCTCGCCACCCTCGACCGCGGTCTTGGCCTCGGCGACCGCCGCCTCGATCTCGGCCTTCAACGACGCGTCGATCTTGTCGCCATGCTCCTCGAGCTGGCGCTCGGTCGAATGGATCAGGCCTTCGGCGTTGTTCTTCGCCTCGGCCGCCTCGCGGCGCTTCTTGTCCTCCTCGGCGAACTTCTCGGCGTCGCGGACCATCTGGTCGATGTCGCCGTCGCTGAGACCGCCGGATGCCTGGATCTTGATCTGCTGCTCCTTGCCGGTGCCGCGATCCTTGGCCGAGACGTTGACGATGCCGTTGGCGTCGATGTCGAACGTGACCTCGATCTGCGGGACGCCGCGGGGTGCCGCGGGGATGCCGATCAGGTCGAAATTGCCGAGCATCTTGTTGTCGGCCGCCATCTCGCGCTCGCCCTGGAAGACGCGGATCGTGACCGCGTTCTGATTGTCCTCGGCGGTCGAATAGGTCTGCGACTTCTTGGTCGGGATCGTCGTGTTGCGATCGATCATCCGGGTGAACACGCCACCCAGCGTCTCGATGCCCAGCGACAGCGGCGTCACGTCGAGCAGCAGCACGTCCTTGACGTCGCCCTGCAGCACGCCGGCCTGCACCGCCGCGCCGATCGCGACGACCTCGTCCGGGTTGACGCCGGTGTGCGGCTCCTTGCCGAAGAAGTCCTTCACCGCCTGGCGGACGCGCGGCATGCGCGTCATGCCGCCGACGAGGACGACCTCGTCGATCGCATCGGCCTTGAGACCGGCGTCGGCGAGCGCCTTCTTCACGGGCTCCATCGTGCGACGGACCAGATCCTCGACCAGCTTCTCGAGATCCGAGCGCGTGATCGTGCGGACGAGATGCTTGGGGCCGTTCTGGTCGGCGGTGATGAACGGCAGGTTCACTTCCGTGGACTGCGCCGAGGACAGCTCGATCTTTGCCTTCTCAGCGGCTTCCTTGAGGCGCTGGAGCGCGAGCTTGTCCTTGGAGAGGTCGATGCCCTCGTCCTTCTTGAAGCCCTCGGCAAGATATTCGACAATCTTGTTGTCGAAATCCTCGCCGCCGAGGAAGGTGTCGCCGTTGGTCGACTTCACCTCGAACACGCCGTCGCCGATCTCGAGCACCGAGATGTCGAACGTGCCGCCGCCAAGGTCATAGACCGCGATCGTCTTGTTGTTGTCCTTCTCGAGCCCGTAGGCGAGCGCGGCCGCGGTCGGCTCGTTGATGATGCGAAGCACCTCAAGGCCCGCGATGCGGCCGGCGTCCTTGGTCGCCTGGCGCTGCGCGTCATTGAAGTAGGCCGGAACCGTGATCACCGCCTGCGTCACCGTCTCGCCGAGATAGGATTCTGCGGTTTCCTTCATCTTTTGCAGCGTGAACGCTGAGACCTGGCTGGGCGAATAGTCCTCGCCGCCGGCCTTGACCCAGGCGTCGCCATTGGCGCCCTTGACGATCTCGTAGGGCACCAGTTCGGTGTCCTTCTTGGTGATCGGATCGTCGAAGCGACGGCCGATCAGGCGCTTCACCGCGAAGATGGTGTTGCTGGGATTGGTGACCGCCTGGCGCTTGGCCGGCTGGCCGATCAGACGCTCGCCATCCTTGGTGAACGCGACGATGGAGGGGGTGGTGCGCGCGCCCTCCGAATTCTCGATCACCTTGGGCTTGCCGCCCTCCATCACAGCAACGCAGCTGTTGGTGGTGCCGAGATCGATGCCGATAACCTTAGCCATTCAAAATCCCCGTAATCTCTCGATAGGTTCGACGAGCCTTCCGCCACCCCTCATCAAGCGAATGGCGAGAGGAATGCTCTGGCGGCGATATAAGAAGGCCCGCGCTTGCTGCAAGCGTGTGTGACGCCTAATCCCAGCGGCGTAACGATCAGGGACAGAAAGTCTATGCGTTTGCGCCTTTTTTCGGGTGCCGTCCCGCTCGTTCTGCTGGTGCTGGGCGGCTGCCATCCGGCCGATCGATTGCGCGCGACGCATGCCTGGGTGCGGCTGGCCGCGGTGCCGGGCAATCCCGCGGCCGCCTATCTGACTGTGCAGGGCGGGCCCGATGCGACACGCTTGGTGTCGGTCGACAGCGAAGCGGCAGGGTCGAGCGAGCTCCACCAAAGCATGAAGACCGGGCCCGGTGGCGCTATGACGGGGATGCAGCGGCTCGACGGACTTGATCTTCCGGCACACGGAACGCTCGTCTTCGCGCCCGGCGGCAATCACGTCATGCTGTTCGGTGTCAGTCCGGCGATCAAGCCCGACGGGCACATGACGCTCGCGCTCCGCTTCGCCAAGGGGCAGCCGCTGCAGGTCGATGCGATCGTGGTCGGGGCAGGGGATGCGGCACCCTATTGATCGCGCGCGTTGCCGCAGCGGGGTGCCTCTGCTAGGCGCGGCGCTTTCCGTCACGCCTACAGGACAACCGCATGATCCCGCGTTACTCGCGCCCCGAAATGGTCGCGATCTGGACCCCGGAGAGCCGCTTCCGTATCTGGTTCGAGATCGAGGCGCACGCGACCCAGGCGCTCGCGGAGCTCGGCGTCGTGCCGGCCGCCGCCGCCGACGCGCTGTGGGCGTGGTGGGCGACCAATCCCGCGATCGACGTCCCGGCGATCGACGCGATCGAGGCGGTTACCAAGCACGACGTCATCGCCTTCCTGACTTGGGTTGCCGAGCAGGTGGCGGCGCATTCGGGCGAGGATTGGGCGCGCTTCATGCACCAGGGCATGACCTCGTCCGACGTGCTCGACACCGCGCTCGCGGTCCAGCTGGCGCGCGCCGCCGACCTGCTGATCGCCGACGTCGACGCGCTGCTCGTCGTAGTCGAGCGCCGCGCCTTCGAGCATAAGCTCACGCCGACGATCGGCCGCAGCCACGGCATCCACGCCGAGCCCGTCACCTTCGGGCTCAAGCTCGCGCAGGCGCATGCCGAGTTCGCGCGGTGCCGCAAACGGCTGGTGGCGGCGCGCGAGGAGATCGCGACCTGCGCCGTCTCGGGCGCGGTCGGCACCTTCGCCAACATCGATCCGCGCGTGGAAGAGTATGTCGCGGAAAAGCTTGGCCTCGCGGTCGAACCCGTCTCGACGCAGGTGATCCCGCGCGACCGTCACGCGATGTTCTTCGCGGTGCTCGGCGTCGTCGCCTCGTCGATCGAGCGGTTGGCGATCGAGGTTCGCCATCTGCAGCGCACCGAGGTGCTCGAGGCGGAGGAATATTTCTCTCCCGGACAGAAGGGCTCGTCGGCGATGCCGCACAAGCGCAATCCGGTGCTGACCGAAAATCTCACCGGCTTGGCGCGGCTCGTCCGCGCCGCAGTAACGCCGGCGATGGAAAATGTCGCGCTATGGCACGAGCGCGACATCTCGCACTCGTCGGTCGAGCGCGGCATCGCGCCGGACGCGACGATCACGCTCGACTTCGCGCTCGCGCGGATGACGGGGGTGATCGACAAGCTGCTCGTCTATCCCGCGCGGATGCAGAAGAATCTCGATCGGATGGGCGGCCTCGTCCACTCGCAACGGGTGCTGCTGGCGCTGACGCAGGCCGGGGTGAGCCGGGAGGATTCCTATCGTCTCGTCCAGCGCAACGCGATGAAGGTGTGGGAGTCGGACGGCGAACTCTCGCTGCTCGAACTGCTCAAGGCCGATCCCGAAGTGACCGCGGCGCTGTCGCCCGCGGAGATCGACGACAAGTTCGATCTGGGATACCATTTCAAGCATGTCGATACGATCTTCGCGCGGGTCTTCGGCCGTCGTGGCTGACGCGCGCGCCGCTCTGCGCCGCGACACCGCGGGCGATCACGAGCGGCTCGATGCGCTGTTCGGGCGTTTCCGGCTCGACGATCCGGTGGATTACCGTGCCTTTCTGACGGCGCATGCGATGGCGCTGCCGTCGGTCGAGGCGGCACTCGATGCGGCGGGATTCGCCGCTCTGCTCGACGATTGGCCGGCGCGGCGGCGCGGGTCGGCGATCGCGGCCGATCTGGCGGCGCTGGGCGACGCGATGCCGCCGCCGCTCGCCGCGCCGCCGCTTGACACGCCTGCCGCCCAATGGGGCGCCGCCTATGTCGTCGAGGGGTCGCGACTAGGCGGAGCATTGCTTGCCCGCGGAGTCGCCGAGACGTCGCCGACATACTATCTCGGCACGCCACAGCCGCCCGGCGCCTGGCGGAATTTCCTCGCGCGGCTCGACGAGCAGCTGCGGAGCCCCGATGAGATCGCTGCGGCCACCGAAGCGGCCCGCGGGACGTTTACACTGTTCGAGCAGGCGGGACGGATCGTGAAGGGCGCAGACGTTCGACCGTAATTCCCTGGAGCAGGCCGGGGTCCAGGCCTCAGCTCACCGTATCGCGGTCGCGACTGCCACAAACTGCGGGCCTGGGCCCCGGCCTTCGCCGGGGAACGGCTGTCCCTATTTCTTGCGCGTGAAATCCACCGAGACGACGTTCGAGCCGTCCTCGGTCGTGGCCACTGGCGCGTCGTTCTCGGCCTCGGCGGGCTCCGGCTCGGCGTCGTCGGCCTGCGCCTGAAACTGCAGTGCGAAGTTGACCGCGGGATCGACGAAGCCGGTCACTGCCGCGAACGGCACGATCAGCTTGGACGGCACCTGGTTGAAGCTCAAGCCCACCTCGAACGCGTCCGGGCGAACCTTGAGTTCCCAAAAGCGGTTCTGGATGACGATCGTCATCTCGTCGGGGAAACGCTGGGTGAGGTGCTTGGGGATGTCGACGCCGGGTGCGCCGGTCTTGAAGGTGATGTAGAAATGATGCTCGCCGGGCAGCCCGCCGCCACGCTCGACCTCGCCGAGCACGCGGCCGACGACTGCGCGCAGGGCCTCCTGCACGATCTCGTCGTAGGGAATCAGGCTGTCTGGCACGCTACTTTCGGTCATGCGACCGTACCTGAACGCGGTCGCCGCAAGGGTCAAGCGCCCGTTGCGTGATCGTCAGACCGCGCTATGAGGGCCGCGCCGTAAGGTCGGCCCCTACAGTCGAGCAGAAGGACAAGCCCCATGCGTCGCGCCGAAGTCCGCCGCGAGACCACCGAGACGCAGATCGCGGTGACGCTCGATCTCGACGGCAGCGGCCGCTATGCGGTCTCAACCGGCATCGGCTTTCTCGACCACATGCTCGAGCAGCTGTCCCGCCACGCGCTGATCGACCTGACCGTCGAGGCGAAGGGCGATCTCCACATCGATCACCACCACACCACCGAGGACAGTGCGCTCGCGATCGGCGAGGCCTTTTCGAAGGCGCTGAGCGACCGCAAGGGCATCCAGCGCTTCGGCGCGGCCTATGCGCCGATGGACGAGACGCTGACCCGCGTCGCGATCGACATTTCGGGGCGGCCCTATCTGGTGTGGCGCACCGCATTCTCGCAGGCCAAGCTCGGCGACTTCGACACCGAATTGTTCGAGCACTGGTTCCAGTCGTTCGCCCAGGCGGCGGGGATCACGCTGCATGTTGAGACGCTGTACGGGCGCAACAACCACCATATCGTCGAGAGCGCGTTCAAGGCGCTGGCGCGGGCGCTGCGCGCCGCGATCGAGATCGATCCGCGCAAGGCGGACCAGGTGCCGAGCACGAAAGGCACGCTGGGCGGGCAATGACGCTTGCGCTGATCGACTACGGCGCCGGCAATCTTCGCTCGGTCGAGAATGCGCTGCTCGCCGCGGGCGCGCGCGACGTCGTCGTGACGGCCGATCCGGAGGCGGTGCGCGCGGCTGATCGCATCGTGCTGCCCGGGGTCGGTGCGTTCGGCGCGTGCATGGGCGCGTTGTCGGCGCTGCCCGGCATGGTCGAGACGCTGAATGGGCGGGTGATCGAACAGGGCACGCCGTTCCTCGGCATCTGCGTCGGCATGCAGCTGATGGCCGACGCCGGCGAGGAGCACGGCACGCATACAGGGCTCGGCTGGATCGGCGGCACGGTGCGGCTGATGCCGGACGCGCCCGATCTCAAGATCCCGCATATGGGCTGGAACGGCGTCATGCCGGCGACGACGCATCCGCTGATCGTCCCCGGCGAAGCCTATTTTCTCCACAGCTTCGCCTTCGACGTCGCCGACCCCGCGACGCTGCTCGCGGCAACCGATCATGGCGGTCCGCTCACCGCGGCGGTCGGGCGCGACACGATGATCGGCGTGCAATTCCATCCCGAGAAGAGCCAGGCCTATGGGCTGGCGTTCCTGTCGCGCTTTCTGGAGTGGAAACCCTGACCGCCCCCCTGATCATCTTCCCCGCGATCGACCTCAAGGGCGGGCAGGTCGTCCGCCTCGCGGAGGGCGATATGGACCGCGCTACCGTCTATGGCGACGACCCGGCGGCCCAGGCCCGCCTGTTCGCTGAGGCGGGCGCGACGCATCTCCATGTCGTCGATCTCGACGGGGCGTTCGCGGGCAAGGCGGTCAATGCGGGCGCGGTCGAGGCTATTCTCAAGGCCTTTCCCGGCAAGGTGCAGGTCGGCGGCGGGATCCGCGATCGCGCCGCGGTGGATCGCTGGCTGGGACTGGGCGTCGACCGCGTCGTGATCGGCACCGCCGCGCTCGACCATCCCGACTTCGTCCGCGAGGCCGCCACCGAACTGCCCGGCCGCATCGTCGTCGCGGTCGACGCGCGCGGTGGCTTCGTCGCGACGCAGGGCTGGGCGGACGTGTCCGAGGTGCTGGTCACCGATCTCGCGCACCGCTTCGCCGATGTCGGGGTCGCGGCGCTGTTGTTCACCGACGTCGGGCGCGATGGGCTGCTCAAGGGCTGCAATGTCGAGGCGACCCAGGCGCTCGCCCATGCGACGCCGATCCCGGTGATCGCCAGCGGCGGCGTCGCAGGGATCGAGGATGTCGAGGCGCTGCTCATCGCGCGCGCCGGAATCGTCGAGGGCGGGATCGAAGGCGTGATCACCGGACGCGCGCTCTATGATGGGCGGCTCGATCTGGCCGAGGCCTTGCGGGTGGCGGCGGCGGGATGACGGGCGTGCCCCCTACACCGTTCGCACTGAGCGAAGTCGAAGTGTGCGTTACGAGCGCAGCGTTTGCAGCATGTCCTTCGACTGCGCTCAGGACGAACGGGTTTCTTGTGGCGGCGCCGAACGCATGACCGTCCGCGTCCGCGTCATCCCCTGCCTCGACGTCGCCGGCGGCCGTGTCGTCAAGGGCGTCAATTTTGTCGACCTCGCCGACGCGGGCGATCCGGTCGAACAGGCGCGCATCTATGATGCCGCACAGGCCGACGAACTCTGCTTTCTCGACATCACCGCGAGCCACGAGGCGCGCGGGACGCTGCTCGACGTCGTCGCACGCACTGCAAAGGTGTGTTTCATGCCGCTCACCGTCGGCGGCGGGGTGCGCACCGCCGACGATGCGCGCGCCCTGCTGCTCGCGGGCGCCGACAAGGTCGCGGTCAATTCGGCGGCGGTGGCGCGGCCCGCGCTGGTCGGTGAGATGGCCGAGCGGTTCGGCGCGCAATGCGTCGTCGGCGCGATCGACGCGCGGCAGGTCGGCCCGGGCCGTTGGGAAGTCTATACGCATGGCGGGCGCAAGCCGACCGGCGTCGATGCGATCGCCCATGCCCGCGATCTGGCGGCACGCGGCGCGGGCGAACTGCTCGTCACCTCGATGGACCGCGACGGTACGCGCGACGGCTATGACCTCGCGCTCACCCGCGCGATTTCGGACGCGGTGTCGGTGCCGGTCATCGCCAGCGGCGGGGTCGGCACGCTCGACCATCTCGTCGAGGGCGTGACGCGGGGTGGCGCCTCGGCGGTGCTTGCCGCCTCGATCTTCCACTTCGGCCAGCACCGCGTTGCCGACGCGCATGCCGCGCTTGCCGCGGCCGGATTGCCGGTCCGCCGCTGACGGAAGGCGGCGCGCGGACGTCATCGCCGAACGGCTTGCCGCGACCGTACGGCGTCACGGTTGACCCGGCGCGCGACCCGACCCTAGGGAGCGGCATGGCTGACACGCTCAACAGGCTCGCCGCCACCATCGCCGCTCGTCGCGCGGCCGATCCTGGCTCGTCTTACGTGGCGTCGCTGTTCGCCAAGGGGCTGCCCAAGATCGCGCAGAAGCTGGGCGAGGAGGCGGTCGAGACGGTGATCGCCGCGCTTGGCGGCGATGCCCACGCGGTGACCGGGGAGGCGGCCGACCTGCTGTTCCACCTGATGGTGCTTCTCGAGGCGACCAACGTTCCGATTGCAACCGTGCTGGCGGAACTCGACCGTCGCGAAGGCCTGTCCGGCCTCGACGAAAAGGCGTCGCGGCCAAAGCCGGTCTTTGCCTCGGCGCCGGTCATCGCGGCCGAGGCGGCGGCACCGGAGGTCGCGGCCACACCGAGCCTGGCACTTGGGCGCAAGACCGGTGAGCGGCGCCGGATCCGGAGGGGCTGATGCCGATCGATGCCACGCTCGCCTATGACGATTCGAACATATTCGCGAAGATCCTGCGCGACGAGATACCGGCCCAGCGCGTCTATGAGGATGATTTCGCGCTCGCCTTCCACGACATCAATCCACAGGCGCCGACGCATATCCTGGTGATTCCCAAGGGACGATATGTGTCGTGGGATGATTTTGCCGCGTCGGCGAGCGCAGACGAGATCGCCGGCTTCGTGCGCGCCGTCGGCACCGTGGCGCGCGACAACGGGCTGGTCGCGCCGGGCTATCGTCTCCTCGCCAATATCGGCACCGACGGGCACCAGGAGGTGCCGCATCTCCACGTCCATCTGTTCGGGGGGCGCCCGCTTGGGCCGATGCTGTCACGCGTCTGACGCATCGCCGCTTGCGCACTGCGGAATTGCGGTTAGGTTCCCCGATCCTGAACGACGGCGCGCTCGAGGCGCAGCCGATCTAGGGGACTGACCGCATGTTATTCGGCCGTGTGAAGCCGCTGGACGCGATCCTCGCGACCGCGGAAAAGAAATCGTTGCACCGCTCGCTGGGCGCCTTCCAGCTCACCATGCTGGGGATCGGCGCCGTCATCGGCACCGGCATCTTCGTGTTGACCTCGGAAGCCGCGCAGAAGGCCGGCCCGGGCATGATGATCAGCTTCATCATTGCGGGCTTCGTCTGCGCCGTGGCGGCGCTGTGCTATTCCGAGCTCGCCTCGATGGTCCCGGTGGCGGGCTCCGCCTATACCTACAGCTATGCCGTGGTCGGCGAGATGCTGGCCTGGATGGTCGGCTGGGCGCTGATCCTCGAATATGCGCTGGGTGCATCGGCGGTCGCAGTCGGCTGGTCGGGGTATTTCACCGGCCTGCTCGCGCATCTGAGCAGCTTCGTGCCGTTCCTGCCCGACATCGTGACCCCGCAGTGGCTCGCGGTCGGCCCGAGCCAGGGCGGCTTCATCAACCTGCCCGCAGTGGTCATCTCGCTGCTCGTCACCTGGCTGCTGATCATCGGCACCAGCGAGAGCGCCAAGGTCACCTCGGTGCTCGTCGCGATCAAGATCGCGGCGCTGACGATGTTCATCGCGATCTCGCTGCCGATGATGCACAAGGCGAACTTCACGCCGTTCATGCCGACCGGCTTCACCGGGGTCGCGGGTGCCGCCGCCTCGATCTTCTTCGCCTATGTCGGCTTCGACGCGGTCTCGACCGCCGCCGAGGAGACCAAGAATCCGCAGCGCAACGTGCCGATCGGGCTGATCGGCAGCCTCGCGGTCTGCACGGTCTTCTATCTGCTGGTCGCCGCCGGCGCGATCGGCTCGCCGCTCGGCGCGCAGCCCGTGGTCGATGCCGCAGGCCATCTGCTCGATCCGGGCACGCCCGAGCTCGCCGCGCGCTGCTCGGCGATCGTCGGCACCGGCGCGATGGAGCCGCTGACCTGCTCGAAGGAGGCGCTCGCGCATATTTTGCGCGTCTTCGGCTGGCCGATCGCGGGCAATCTCATCGCGATCGCCGCGATCGTCGCGCTGCCGTCGGTGGTGCTGATGATGATGTACGGCCAGACCCGCGTGTTCTTCGTGATGGCGCGCGACGGGCTGCTGCCCAAGACCTTCGCCAAGGTTCATCCGCGCTTCCATACGCCGCATGTCGTGACGTTGGTGACCGGTCTGTTCTGCACCGTCTTCTCGGCGTTCGCGCCGGTCGGCCAGCTCGCCAATTATTCGAACTCGGGCACGCTGTTCGCCTTCGCGATGGTGGCGATCGCTGTGCTGGTGCTGCGCGTCAAGGATCCGAGCCGTCACCGTCCGTTCCGGACCCCGCTGATCTGGGTGGTCGCGCCATTGGCGGTGCTGGGCTCGGTCTATCTCTATGCGTCGCTCGACTGGGGGTCGATCCTCGTCCTGCCGGGCTGGGGGGCGATCGGCCTGCTGGTCTATTTCCTGTACAGCCGCTCGCGCAGCTACGTCGGGCGCGGAATCTTCGACGATGGTGAGGCCGAGGAGGCCGCGCGCGTCCTGCACTGATCGGCGAAGGACAGCAAAAAGGGCGGGAGGCGCGCTGCCTCCCGCCCTTTTTCGTGCCGGCGAAGGATCAGCCGAGCGTGGCGGCGACCAGCGCCTTCAGATCCTGCTCGGGCCGGGCGCCATAATGGCCAATGACTTCGGCCGCGGCGACCGCGCCCATACGCAGGCAATCGGCGACCGGGCGGCCGTGGACATGGCCCGCAAGGTAGCCCGCCGAAAAGAGATCGCCGGCGCCGGTCGTGTCGACGACATGGTCGACCGGCTCGGCCGACACCTCGAACCGCTCGCCCTTGGCGATCGCGATCGCGCCTTCCGCACCGCGGGTGACGACCAACAACGGCAGCTTGGCCGCCAGTGCCGCCAGCGCCGCCTCGAAATCGTCGAGACCGGCGAGCGCAATCAGCTCCTCATCATTGGCGAACAGGATGTCGATCTGTCCGTCGTCAATCAGCGCGGTGAAGTCGGCATGATGGCCGAGGATGCAAAACACCGCGGACACGCCGAGCGCGACCTGTCGACCGGCCTTGCGCGCCATGCCGATCGCCGCCTTCATCGCCGCGCGCGGCTCGAGCGGATCCCATAAATAGCCTTCGAGCAACAGCACCTTGGCGGAGGCGATCTGCGCCTCGTCGAGCGCGGTCTCCGGCAGGAACTGCGCGGCGCCCAAGTACGTGTTCATCGTGCGCTGGCCGTCCGGGCTGACGAGGACGAGGCAGCGGCCGGTCGGCACGTCGGCTGCGCGCGGGGGCACCGTGAAAGCGATGCCCTGCGACTGGAGATCGTGGACGAACACTTCGCCAAGCTGATCCGCGGCGACCTGGCCGATGAAGGCGCAGCGCGCGCCCATCATCGCGGCGCCCGCGACGGTGTTTCCGGCCGATCCGCCAGAAATCTCCTTACCCGGGCCCATCTTGCCATAAAGCGTGGTGGCGCGGTCGGCGTCGATCAGTTGCATCGCGCCGCGGGTGAGACCCTCGGCGGCGATGAACTCGTCGGGGGCAGCCGACAGCACGTCGACGAGCGCGTTGCCGATGGCGATGATGTCGAGCGTAGCGGCGGGCGAAGTATCGGTCACGAATGTCTCCTGATGATTGATGGTGCGGTTAGCCGCCGCCCGTCGGCGGCGCAATCGCCGCCGATCGCGTCCGCCGTGGCGCAAGCCGGTTTGCGCAGGCGGCATGGCGTGGCAGAGCACGCGCATGATTCGCCGCCGCTATCTGACCTCGCTCGCGCCCGCGCTGCTGCTTGCCGCCTGTACGACGACCGCGCCGGTCCGGGCGCCGGTCGCGGAAAAGCCCGCCAACCTCCACGAGGCCGGGCTCGAGCGCGTGATCGGCAAGACCGCAACCCAGCTCGTCGCGCTGTTCGGCGAGGCGGATCTCGACGGCCGTGAAGGGCAGGCGCGGCGGTTGCAGTTCGTCGGCCCGGCCTGCGTGCTCGATGCCTATCTGTATCCGGCGAGCGCGGGCGCCGAGCCGGTTGTCACCTATCTCGACGCGAGGCTGCCGGCGGGCGACGATATCGACCGCGCCTCGTGCATCGCCGCGCTGAGCAGGCGGACGGCGGCGCCCTAGCTGTCGAGCGTCGAAAGCGCCGCGCGCCATTCGTCGAGCACCGTTTCGTCGGTCTCGCCAGCAATCCGGTCCGGATCCAGCGCGTCCAGGCGTCGCAACGCCCATACCGCTGCCCCGCGCACGGCCGGGTCCGGATCGTCGAGCAAAGCGGTCAGCGGGGCGACCAGTGTCGGCGCCGCGCTATTGCCCGCCGCGATCGCTGCGTTGCGGACCAAGCGGTCGCGGCCGATGCGTTTAATCGGCGAGCCGGCAAATACCTGGCGGAACGTCGCGTCGTCCAGCGCCAGCAGATCAGCGACATCGGGTGCCGCGAGTTCGGCGCGCGGCGCGAAGGCGAGATGGGCGTGCGCCGCGACGGCGAACTTGTTCCAGGGGCAGACCGACAGGCAGTCGTCGCAGCCATAGACATGGTTGCCGATTCCGGCGCGGAGCTCGCGCGGGATCGGGCCATGATGCTCGATCGTCAGATAGGAGATGCAGCGCCGCGCATCGATCTGATAGGGCTGGGGGAAAGCGTTGGTCGGGCAGATATCCTGGCAGGCGTTGCACGAGCCGCAGCTGTCGCGCGACGGCGGATCCGGGTCGAGCACAAGCTCGGTGAAGATGCAGCCGAGCAGCAACCAGCTGCCATGCTCGCGGCTGACCAGATTGGTGTGCTTGCCCTGCCAGCCGAGCCCCGCCGCCATCGCCAGCGGCTTCTCCATCACCGGCGCGGTATCGACGAACAGCTTGAGCGCGCCGCCGCCCTCGGCGACCATCCACCGCGCCAATGCCTTGAGCGCCTTTTTGACGACGTCGTGATAGTCCTGGCCCTGTGCATAGACCGAGATGCGTGCGGTCTCCGCGCTGTTGCCAAGCCGCAGCGGGTCCTCGGGCGGGGCATAGCTCATGCCGAGCGCAACGACCGACCGAACTTCCGGCCATAGTGCGAGCGGTGAGCGCCGCCAAGCGGCGCGCGCCTCCATCCATTCCATCGTGCCATGCGCCCCGTCGCTCAGCCATTGGGCGAGCCGCGAGCCGGGCAGCGGATCATCGATCGCGCGAGTCACGCCGCAGGCGACGAAGCCGAGGCGGGCCGCCTCAGCCTTGAGGCGATGGGTGAGCGTGTCGGGCATCGCTGCCAGATAGCGATGCTGGGCG
Source organism: uncultured Sphingomonas sp. (assembly GCF_937859915.1). Classification (GTDB taxonomy): domain Bacteria; phylum Pseudomonadota; class Alphaproteobacteria; order Sphingomonadales; family Sphingomonadaceae; genus Solisphingomonas. The sequence goes on from NZ_CALMAW010000092.1 coordinate 69,603, forward strand.
CTACGGCAAAGCGCGCTTGGGCGGCCGCCCCGCAAGGACGCCAGACCGCCATGCTCAGATCAAGCCGAGCGCCCGCAGGCTGGCATGGCCTCGCGCGCCGATGATGACGTGGTCGTGCACCGAGATCCCAAGCGGCTGGCCCGCCTCGACGATCTGGCGGGTGAGCGCGATGTCCTGCCGGCTTGGCGCGGGATCGCCGCTGGGATGGTTGTGGACGAGGATGATCGCCGCCGACCCCAGCTCCATCGCACGCTTGATCACTTCGCGGACATGAACGGCCGACTGGTCGATCGAGCCTTCGGAGATGGTTTCGTCGCGGATCAGCACATTCTTGGTGTTGAGATGCAGCACCCGGACGCGTTCGATGCCGATATGCGCCATGTCGGCTTGGAGATAATCGAGCAGCGCCTGCCAGCCGGACAGGATGGGCTGCGTCTGGACCTGCGTGCGCAACAGGCGCAGCGCGGCGATGTCGACGATGCGCAAGGCCGCGACCGCGCTCTCGCCCATGCCGGGGACCCTGAGCAGCGCGTGCGGATCGGCCGAGAGCAAGGGGCCGAGCCCCCCGAACTCGCGCAGCAGCGCCTTGGCGAGCGGTTTGGTGTCACGCCGCGGGATGGCGAGCGCCAGGAGATATTCGACCAGCTCATAATCCTGCAGCGCGTCGGCGCCGCCCTCGATCAGCCGCGTGCGCAGGCGGGCGCGGTGTCCGGCGGCGTCGGGCGGCGTCGACTGGCTCATCCGCGTCTTGCTAGCAGGCCGCCGCGCCCACGCAAACGATCACCGTTGGGGGTGTCCTCGGCAAGTCGTCATGCCTATGAAGAGACGGGTTCGGTTCGGGAGCGTGCGTGCAGGAGAGCGAGGCCGAGCGTCCACGAGCATCGATCGGGCGGCGGCTTGCCGTGGCGGCAGGGCTCGCCGGTGGCGTCGCCATGGTCGCGCTGATCTCGGCATGGATAGAGCGGCAGCCGATCGTGGTGCATTTCGTCGGCGACCGGCTGGCCGCCGCGCATGTCCGCGCCAGTTACCGAATCGTCGCGATCGGCCCGTTCGAGCAGCGGTTGGAGGCCGTGCGGATCGGCGATCCGGCCGCCCCCGACCTCACGGCCCGGTCGGTCGCGCTGGAGATCGGCTATGGTCTGCACGGCCCCTATCTGCGCGCGGTCCGCGCCGACGGGATGCGACTCCGCACCACATTGACGGGCGGCCGCCTGTCGCTCGGCGAGATCGACCGGTTGCTGCCGGCCGCGTCCGCCGCGCCGTTCATGCTGCCGGACCTCGAGGTCGCCCTGCAGGACGCCCAGCTGGCGCTCGATACGCCAGCGGGTTTGCTTCGCGCGTCCATTGTCGGCGGCGGCAATCTGGCGGGGGGTTTTTCCGGGCTGGCCACCGTGACCATGCCGCGGGTCACGGTCGGCGCCTGTACCGTGCGCGGCGTGACCGCAGATCTCCGCGTGCGTATCGAGGCGCGGCGTCCGCATGTCGTCGGCCCGCTCGATCTGGCGTCGGTGGGGTGTACGCCGCAGCGTCTCGCCCTCGGCGCAGGACGCGCGAATCTCGACGTTACCTTCGCGTCGTCGCTCGAGGGCGGGCAGGGCGGCGCCGCGTTGGTCGGCTTCGCCGGGAGTGCCGCAGGCGTCCGCTTCGGGCGCGCCTCGGGCTTGGTCACGCTGGCGGGCGATCGGCGTCGGATCGACGGGACGACCGGGATGACCTTCGCCAACGTCACGCATCCGCTCGGAAGCGCGGGCCGCCTGATGCTCGGCGGCCGCTATCGCTTCATACCGGGCAAAGCTGGTCTGATCTTTGCGGGTGATCTTGCGGCGCGCGATGCCGCGATGTCGCCGACGCGACGGCGCGCTCTGATGGATGCCGGTCGCGCGCTAGCGGGAACACCGATCGCGCCGCTGGCCGCTCGCGCGACGGTGGCGATCGACCATCTCCTGGCCAATAGCGATGCCGACGCACGGATCGCCTTCGCGGTCGGCGGATCGGCAGGAGCGGGGTTCAGCGTCCGGTCGCTTGCAGTGGCCGGACGTGACGGCGGTTTTGTGCGGGTCACCGAGGGTGACGGCCTCGGCTGGCAGGCGCGCGATCGGCGCTGGCGGATCGATGGCCGGATCAGGACGGGGGGGCGCGGGATTCCGGCGCTCGATGTACGGCTGGCGCAGCCGGTCGCAGGCGCGCCGGTGACGGGGGTCGCGCGACTCGCGCCCTATGCGGCTCCGGGCGCGCGGCTGGCGCTGACGCCCGTCGGTTTCGCGGCGACCGGCACGACGACGCGCTTCGCAACCATCGCGACGCTCGACGGTCCGCTCGGCTCGGGACGGATCGAAGGATTGACCGTGCCACTCGCGGGCAAGATCGACATGCGCGGCGGCTTCACGCTGGGCGAAACCTGCGTACCGCTCGGCTTCCGGCGCTTGATCGTCGGCGCCATCGCGCTGGATCCGGCGCGCGTCTCCGCCTGTGGCGAAGACGGAGAGGCGCTTGTCTCGCGCAAGCCCGGCGAAGGGGTGCGCTATGGCGCGATCCTTGGCGGGATTCGGCTCGGCGGTCGCTCGGGCGCGGCGCCGCTGACGGTGGCGGCTCGCGGGGCGGACATATCCGCGGGCGGCGTGACGGTCCACGGCCTCGCCATCCGGCTGGGCCGCGCCGACGCGATCACCGAGCTCGATGCCGACAGCGTCGTGGGCATGATCGACGGACACGGCGTCGGTGGTCGCTTCACGGGCGCCGCCGCCCAGATCGCCCACGTCCCGCTTTCGCTCACCGACATGGCGGGGCTCTGGACGTCGGCAAGCGGCGCGCTGGCGCTGACGGGAAGTCTCGCGGTCTCGGATGCGGCGACACCTGCCCGGTTTGCGCCCCTCGTCGCGCGGGACGCCGCACTGCGCTTCGCGGCGGGCAAGATCGACGCGACCGCCACGCTTCGCGAACCCAAAAGCGATATTGCGGTCGGCAGCGTCGCGATCGGGCATGATCTCGGCACCGGCGTGGGCAACGCAACGCTTGCGATGCCGGGCCTGCACTTCGTCCCGAAGGGCCTCCAGCCCGAGGCGCTGACTCCGCTGACACTCGGTGTGATCGCCAACACCACGGGCACGGTCGCCGGACACGGTCGGATCGACTGGACCGCGCAGGGCGTCACCAGCAGCGGCAGCTTCCACACCGATGGGATCGATCTCGCGGCCGCCTTCGGCCCGGTCAACCGGATCGTCGGCACGATCCGCTTTACCGATCTGCTCGGCATGGTGACGGCGCCGCATCAGGAAGCGACGATCGCCGAGGTCAATCCGGGCGTCGCGGTGTCCAATGGCGTCGTGCATTACCAATTGCTTGCCGGACAGAAGGTGCAGGTCGAGGACGCGCGCTGGCCGTTCGCTGGCGGCGCGCTGATCCTCGAGCCGTCGCTGCTCAGTTTCGAGCAGAGCGCGCAGCGCCACCTCACTTTCCGCATCCGCGGGCTCGACGCTGCAGCGTTCGTCCAGCAGCTGGCCTTTCCCAACATCTCGGCCACGGGGGTGTTCGATGGCGCACTGCCAATGATCTTCGATCAGAATGGCGGCCGCATCGTGCAAGGCGAACTCGTCGCCCGGCGCCCGGGCGGAACGCTCGCCTATGTCGGCGAACTCAGCAATGCCCAGCTCGGCACGATGGGCAAGCTCGCCTTCGACGCGCTCAAGGCGATCCGCTACAATTCGCTGTCGATCGGCCTCGACGGCAGGCTCGACGGCGAGATCATCAGCCGCGTCAAGTTCGACGGCGTGCGCCAGGCGACGGGCGACGGCGGGCTGGCGGCGCGGCTCATCCGCAACCTGCCATTCCGCTTCAACATCCAGATCCGCGCGCCCTTCCGCGGATTGATGGGGTCGGCGCGCGCCTTCGTCGATCCTGCCGTGCTCTTGCAGGGCGGCACCGCGTCTTTCACTCAGCCCGCCGTAAGTCCGGCGGCCGTTCAGCCTGTCGAAAGCGAGCCCGTGCGATGACCGCCATTGTATTGACGACGAACCGTTGCGATGCCAGCCCTGTCGACATGGTCTGGCGCTTCGTATCTTTGGCTGCCGCGAGCCTGTTGCTCGCCGGCTGCATATCGGTGAGAGCGCCCGACAAGCCGATCGAGATCAATCTCAACATCAGCGTCAAGCAGGAGGTCGTGGTCAGTCTCAAACAGGACGCCAAGGACCTCATCGCCAGCAACCCGGAGTTGTTCCCGAAATGAACCGTCTGTCCCACATGATCATCGGTATCGCACTGGCGATCGTGCCGACCGCCGCGACCTTCGCGCAGTCGGGCGAGGTTGCCGCCGCGATCGCGTCGGGCGAGGTCGGCGAGCAGGCGGATGGCTATCTCGGCTTCGTCCGCGCGCCGGCTCCGGGGCTGAAGGCCGAGGTCGATGCGATCAACATCAAGCGCCGCGAGGCCTATACGCAGGTCGCGCAGACCAAGAATGTGCCGATCGAGGCGTTCGCGGCGTCGATCGGGTGCACCACGCTCGCGGGTCTGAAGCCCGGCCGCGCCTACAGCGTCGCGCGCGGGGTCTGGGCGACCAAGGGCGCGCAGCCCGTCGCGCTTCCGGCGCAATGCGGCGGCTGACCGCCTGGCGGTTCGCGAAGATTGACTTGAGCGAAGCCTCTTCCTAAGGGGAGCGCGCCGAGGGGGCGAGCCCATGGCATGCGCCTCCCAATGGGAGAGAGCATGGCACAGGACGAACCCGGGCGGATCCCGGAAGGCGGCGGGGGCCGTGCATCGCTCGAAGAGCGGTTGCGCGCGGCTCGCTCTGCTGAGACGGCACGGACGGGCACGGCCGCCAGGAAGCCTCGCAAGGGGTATAACCAGGGCGCTCGCATTCTCACCGAGCTGATCGCGGGGCCCGCTGGCGGGGGGATCATCGGCTGGCTGCTTGACCGCTGGTTTGGAACCTCGCCCTGGCTCCTCTTGGTGATGCTGTTCCTCGGGTTCGGCGTCGCCGTCAGGAACATCTATCGCATTTCGAATGAGCGCCCGGAGTAATTCGGGCGTTTCGAGCATGAAAAGGGTCCAGAGTGGCAGCGGAAGCCAGCGCGATCGATCCGATGGCGCAATTCCATATCGATCCCGTCATCGGTTCGGGTTGGTCGGTATTCGGATATAATCTCGCCTTCACCAACAGCGCGGCCTTCATGGTGATCGTGCTCGCGGTGCTGTGGGTGTTCATGCTCGGCGGCATGCGCCGCCAGCTCGTGCCCGGCCGCTGGCAGGTCGCGGTCGAATCGATGACCAGCTTCGTGTCGAACATGATCGACGCGAACATCGGACCGAAGGGCAAGCATTTCACGCCCTACGTCTTCTCGCTGTTCATGTTCATCCTGCTCGCCAATTTCATCGGTCTGTTCCCGCTGGCGATCATCCCGGGGCTGCACGCCTTCACGGTGACGAGCCATATCACGGTGACCGGCGTGCTCGCGGTGATGAGCTTCTCGATCGTGCTGATCGTCGGCTTCGCCAAGCACGGTCTCAAATTCTTTTCGCTATTCGCGCCGCACGGCACGCCCTGGTATCTGCTGATCCTGATCTTTCCGATCGAGCTGGTCTCCTTCCTGGTGCGTCCGTTCAGCCTGGGGCTGCGACTGTTCGTGGCGATGACCGCCGGGCACATCCTGCTCGACGTGTTCGCCAGCTTCATCATCCAGGGTCTGCACGCGAACAACGCGATCGGGCCGGTGGTCAGCATCCTCAGCTTCGCGATGGTGATCGCGGTCAGTGCGCTCGAGCTGCTGATCGCCGCCATCCAGGCCTATGTTTTCGCATTGCTCACGTCGCTGTATCTCAACGACGCGATCAACCTGCACTAAGCGTTTTTTCAAGTTTACGGTTCAGCAAAGGAATACATCATGGATCTCGCTTCCGCCAAGTTCATCGGTGCCGGCCTCGCGGCGATCGGCGTGGGTCTCGCCGCACTCGGCGTGGGCAACGTGTTCGGCTCGTTCCTCGAGGGCGCGCTGCGCAACCCGGGTGCCGCCGACGGCCAGCAGGGCCGCCTGTTCATCGGCTTCGCCGCCGCCGAGCTTCTCGGCCTGATCGCGTTCGTCGTCGCGATCCTCATCCTGTTCGTCGTCAAGGGCTGACGTCCCGGCTGCCGGGACCGGTCTGACCGGTTCCGGCGGGGGCGGAGGAACGCATGCCACAAATCGATCAGATCTCATCGATCTACGCCTCGCAGCTGGTCTGGCTGCTGCTGGTGTTCGCGATCATCTATGTGGTGATCGGGCGCGGCATGCTGCCCAAGATCGAAGGCACGATCCACGCGCGCGCCGACAAGGTCTCCGGCGATCTCGCCGCGGCCGAAGCGGCCCGCGACGCGGCGTCGCAGCTCGATCGCGACTATCATGCCGAGATGGACGCCGCGCACCACGGTGCGGCCGGCGCGATCCAGAAGGCCAAGGATGAGGCGGTGCGCGATACCGAGCTCAAGCTCCGGCTTGCGCACGACCAGATCGCCGAGCGGATGCACCATTCCGAGCTCGCGCTCGCCGATGCCCGCGCGCATGCGTTCGGCGAGATCGAAAATGTCGCGGCCGATGCGGTGCGCGACATCGTCGCCCGGCTGTCGGGCGCGGACGTGAACGAGGGCGATGCCCTGGTCGCGGTTCGCGCCAGCCTGGCCGCTTGAGGATATCGAAGCGATGACCGCTCATTCGGAGGCCGCGCAGACCGCCATGACCGCATCCATTGGCCAGGCCACCGTCGAGCACGAAGACACCGCCTTCGGGCTCGGCCCTCCGGGCTGGGTCGCGCTGTCGATGATCGTGGTGATCCTCATCCTGGTCTGGAAGAAGGTGCCGCAACTGATCGGTCGCGGCCTCGACGCGCAGATCGCGACGATCCGCAAGCAGCTCGACGAGGCCGCATCGTTGCGCGCCGAGGCCGAGGCGATGCGCGCCGACATCCAGAAGCGCGCGACCGAGGCGCATAAGGAGGCCGAGGCGATCCTCAAGGGCGCCCAGGCCGAGGCCAGCCATCTCGTCGCGCAAGCCAAGGTCGACGCCGATCTGCTGATCGAGCGCCGCGCCAAGATGGCCGAAGACAAGATCGCGGCCGCCGAGCGCAGCGCAATCGCCGATGTTCGGGCGCGTGCCGCGTCCGCCGCGACCGCCGCCGCTGCCGCGATTATCGCGCAGCGTCACGATGCAAGTGCCGACCGGGCGCTGATCGACCGGACGATCGCCGGCCTGAACTAAACCCCACCCCGGCCAACGCCGGGGTCCTGGTCTCAGCTGTCCGATCGATAGGCGCGACCGCGGGCTGTGACGTTGGGCCCGACTTCGCCGGGGAACGAAAGGGCTACGCGCGATCTTCCCCCGCGCGTTGCAAAACCCTACATCGCCCCCGTGACCGACGACCCGAACAGCCAAAATCGCTTTCACGAAGAGAAAGCCACGTACACCGTCCGTGGCGGATCGGAGCAGCCCGATCTGGAAGCCGGCGTGGCCGCGATCCGCAACGTGCTCGCCACGCTGCCGGTGCGTCCCGGCGTCTACCGGATGCAGGATGCGCGCGGCGAGGTGCTGTACGTCGGCAAGGCGCGCGCGCTGCGCAATCGTGTCGCCAACTACACGCAGGTGCCGCGGCTGACGCGACGGCTGCAGCGCATGGTCGCGCAGACGCGATCGATGACGATCGTCACGACCAATACCGAGGCCGAGGCGCTGCTGCTCGAGGCGCAACTGATCAAGCGGTTCCGGCCGCCCTACAATGTGCTGCTGCGCGACGATAAGAGCTTTCCGTTCATCCTGCTGCGTGAGGATCATGCCTTCCCACGCGTCCAGAAGCATCGCGGGGCGCGCCGCGCCAAGGGCCAATATTATGGCCCCTTCGTCTCGGCGGGGTCAGTCACGCGGACGCTCAATGCGCTCCAGAAGCTGTTTCTGCTGCGGTCGTGCACGGACAGCTTTTTCGCCAACCGCTCGCGGCCTTGCCTGCTGCATCAGATCAAGCGCTGTTCGGCGCCGTGCGTCGATCGCATCACCCCCGATGCCTATGCCGAACTGGTCGACGACGCGAAGGCCTTCCTGGCTGGCAAGTCGACCGGCGTGCAGAAGAAGATCGCCTACCAGATGAGCCTCGCCGCCGAGAATATGGATTTCGAGCAGGCGGCGGTGCTGCGCGACCGGCTGCGTGCGCTGACCTCGATCCAGGGCACGCAGGCGATCAATGCCGAGGGCGTCTCGGATGCCGATGTCTGGGCGCTTGCCGCCAAAAACGGCACGATGTGCCTGCAGGCCTTCTTCATCCGCGGCGGGCAGAATTGGGGGCATCGCAGCTTCTTCCCGCAGCACACCGCCGAGGTGCCCGAGGACGAGGTACTGACCAGCTTTCTCGCGCAATTTTACGAGGAGGTGCCTCCGGCACGGTTGGTGCTGGTCGATCGCGACCTCGAGGAGGCGGAGCTGCTCGCGCAGGCACTGACCGAACGCGCCGAGCGCAAGGTCGAGCTCAAGCGGCCGCAACGCGGCGAGCAGCGCCGGCTGCTCCAGCAGGCCAGCCGCAACGCCGAGGAAGCGCTTGAGCGTCATCAGGCCGAGTCGACGACGCAGGGCAAGATACTGCGCGAGCTCGCCGATCTGTTCGAGCTGGGCGAGCCGCCGCGCCGGATCGAGATTTACGACAATAGCCATATCATGGGCACCAACATGGTCGGTGCGATGGTCGTCGCCGGCCCCGAGGGGATGCGGCCGGGCGCGTATCGCAAATTCAACATCAAGCGGCCCGAGACCGCGCCGGGCGATGATTTCGCGATGATGCGCGAGGTGCTCGAACGCCGCTTCGCGCGGCTCGAGCAGGAAGATCCCGATCGCAAGTCAGGCGAATGGCCCGACCTTCTGCTGATCGACGGCGGCAAGGGACAGGTCTCGGCGGTGTGTGCGGTCTTGCAGGAGGCGGGGGTCGAGGACGTGCCGATCGTCGGCATCTCCAAGGGCCCCGACCGCAACGCCGGCCGGGAGCATTTCCATCTGCCCGACGGCCGCGAATCGATGCTGCCGCTCAATTCGCCGCTGCTCTTCTACCTCCAGCGGCTTCGCGACGAGGCGCACCGCTTCGCAATCGGGACGCACCGCGCCAAGCGCGCCAAGAGCTTCGTCGCCAACCCGCTCGACGATGTCGCCGGCATCGGGCCCGCGCGGAAAAAGGCGCTGCTGATGCACTTCGGCTCGGCCAAGGCGGTGCGCGGCGCGGCGCTGCAGGACCTCGAACGCGCGCCGGGCATCTCGAAGGCGATGGCGCAGGCGATCCACGACCATTTCCATCCGCGCGGCTGAGCGCGGCCCGTTTACCCAAATGTCGTTCGTCGCTGCTAGGCCAGCAGCATGACGACCGCCGTGCTCCTGAGCATCGACACCGAATTGACGTGGCGCGCGCATCTGTCGGGCGCCAGTTGGCTCGACAATTATGCGCGGTCGATCGAACCGGGAGGGGTCGGGATCGGCTATCAGCTGGCGACGCTGAACGCGCATCGGCTCAAGGCCTGTTTCTTCGTCGATCCGCTTCCGGCGCGGCTATTCGGGCTCGAGCCGATCCGGCGCATGGTCGGCACGATTCTCGCAGCGGGGCAGGAGGTGCAGCTCCATGTCCATCCGATGTGGACGCAGGCTGATCGCCGGGCTCCCGCCGATGAAATCCGCTTCGAACTCACCGGTTTTTCGGAGGATGAGCAACTCGCGCTGATCCTCGAAGGGCGCGAACTCTTGCGCGAAGCCGGCGCGCCCGATCCTATCGCGTTTCGCGCGGGGAGCTTCGCCGCCAATGCGGACACCCTCCGCGCCGTCGCGCGTGCAGGCCTCAGGATCGACAGCAGCCACAATGGCAGCCTGATGCCTTGGCCGTGCGAGACCGGACTGCCGGCGACGACGGTCGCGCCGGTTCGGATCGGCGCGCTGACCGAATTGCCCGTCGCGCTGCTCGACGAGGGTGGCGGGAAGCTGCGTCACCTCCAGATCGGTGCGGTGTCGCTCGCCGAGATGCGCGAAGCGCTGCGCCATGCCGAAAGCGAGGCGTCGCCGTTGGTTACCGTGGTGGGGCACAGCTTCGAGCTGGCGACCCGCGACGGCGCGCGCGCCAATGACATCCTGCGTCATCGCTTCGATGGGCTGTGCCGCTGGCTGGCAGACGAAGCCCTGCGGTTCCCGACCCGCTTCGTCGCCGAGCTGGCCGACGTGCCGGTCGGTCGCGTCGCGACGCCGTGCCCGATCTCCAAGGCGAAGCGCCTCGGGCGGATCGCGCTGCAGGGCCTGGCCAACCTCCGATACGAGCGCCGCCTCTAAGCTCGACAGGCGCGCCCGCACGCCCCACATCTCGCCGATGCTGATCCGCGCCACCGCCATCGTCTGTGCTGTTCGCGCCCACGGCGAACATGGCGCCGTCGCACGGCTGCTGACCCCCATCGACGGCCTTCAGCCGGGCTATGTCCGCGGCGGTCACGCGCGTCGGATGCGGCCCGTCCTGATGCCCGGCAACCTCGTCGCCGCCGAGTATCGCGCGCGCAGCGAGGCCCAATTGGCCGCGCTGACCGTCGAGCTCGTCCATAGTCGCGCGGGCCTCTTCGCCGAACCCCTGCCGGCCGCCGCGATCGAGTGGGTGACCGCGCTGACCGCGACGACCTTGCCCGAGGGACTGTCCTACCCGCGTTTGCATGCGGCGCTCGACGGCGTGCTAGGTGCGATCGAGGCTGCGCCCTCGGCACGCGGCTGGGCGGGCGCGCTGGTCCGTTACGAGCTCCTGCTGCTCTCCGAGCTGGGCTTCGGGCTCGATCTCGCATCCTGCGCCGCATCGGGCGACACCGCCGATCTCGCCTGGGTCAGTCCCAAGAGCGGGCAGGCGGTGTCGCGGATCGCGGGCGCACCCTATGCGGACCGATTGCTTCCGCTGCCGCCGTTCCTGCTGGCTGGCGGCGAGGCGGGGTGGGACGAAGTGCGCGACGCGCTGCGGCTGACCGGCTTCTTCCTCGAGCGCGACCTGCTGTCCGGCTATCGTGCCGGTGTGCTCGATGCGCGCGAGCGGCTGGTGACGCGCGTCGGACGGCTTGCCGGAGGGTGACGCCGATGGCATGGCCGCCCGCGTAAAGAGACGGAGACGACCATGCTGATCGCGCTGCTGCCCGGAGACGGGATCGGACCCGAAGTGATCCGCGAAGCGCGGCGCGTTCTCGACGCCGTGTGCGGCGATGCGCTGTCCTATGAGGAGGCGCTGGTCGGCGCGGCCGCCTATCGCGCGGAAGGGCATCCGCTGCCGTCCGCGACGCTCGATCTTGCCAAGCGGGCCGATGCGATCCTGTTCGGCGCGGTCGGCGATCCGGGGTGCGACGGTCTCGCGCGTCATCTTCGTCCCGAGCAGGCGATCCTCGGCCTGCGCAAGGAGTTGTCGCTCTTCGCTAATCTGCGACCTGCCAAGCTGTTTCCCGAGCTGGCGGACGCCTCCGCGCTACGTCCCGAAGTGGCGCGCGCGATCGATCTGGTCATCGTTCGCGAGACCAATGGCGACGTCTATTTCGGCGAGAAGGGCATGCGCACCACGCCGAACGGCCGCCGCCAGGGATATGACGTGATGAGCTACGACGAGGACGAGGTCGTGCGGATCGCACGCGTCGGCTTCGAAACCGCGCGCGCGCGCGGCGGAAAGCTGTGTTCGGTCGACAAGGCAAATGTGCTCGAAACCTCGCAGCTGTGGCGCGACGTCGTGATCGAAGTGTCCGCGGACTATTCCGACATCGCGCTCAGCCACATGTATGTCGACAACGCCGCGATGCAGCTGGTCCGCAATCCGGGCCAGTTCGACGTGATCGTGACCGGCAACCTGTTCGGCGACATCCTCTCCGACCAGGCGAGCATGTGCGCGGGATCGATCGGCATGCTGCCCTCGGCGACGCTCGATGCGGCCAACAAGGGCCTGTACGAGCCGATCCACGGTTCGGCCCCCGATATCGCGGGGCAGGGCAAGGCCAACCCGCTTGCGACGATCCTCTCCTCGGCGATGATGCTGCGCTATTCGCTCGGCATGGCCGCCGAGGCGGACCGGATCGAGGCGGCGGTGGCCGCCGCGCTGGCGGCGGGGCATCGCACCGCCGATCTCGGTGGCGGGACCTCGACCGGCGCGATGGGCGACGCGGTACTCGCAGCGCTGTAGCCTGACATCCTCCCCGACGGTTGCCGGGGAGGATCCAAGAGCGTCATTCGCTGGCGAACAGCTCGCGTTCGATCGCGCTGACCAGCACATCGTCCTGGGGCGCCATGTCTGGCGAGAAGCGACCGACCACCGCGCCGTCGCGCCCGATCAGAAATTTCTCGAAGTTCCAGAGCACTTCCGGCTCCGGATTGGGCGTCTTGCCGTAGCCTGCCAGCTTCGTGCGGAAACCGTCGCTGTTCGCCGCCTTCGGCTCTGCCGCGGTCAGCGCGGCATAGAGCGGATGCTTGGCTTCGCCGACCACGCTGACCTTCGAGAACATCGGGAAATCGACCGCAAACTTGGTTTCGCAGAAGGTCGCGATCTCGTCGTCGCTGCCCGGCTCCTGCCCGGCGAAATCATTGGCGGGGAAGCCGAGCACCGCGAAGCCCTCTTCCTTATATTTTGTGTAGAGCGCCTCGAGCCCCTCATATTGCGGCGTCAGCCCGCATTTGGAGGCGGTGTTGACGACCAGCAGCACCTGGCCGGCATAATCGCCGAGCGTGGCGGGGGCGCCGTCGATCTTCTGGAGCGGAATCTGCTGGAGCTCGGTCATCGTCATCCTCTCGGTTTCGCGTGCCGACGATATCGGAGATAGCGGACGGGGTTCAACCCGTGCATTGACGGGAGCCCGCGCCCCGCGGCAAAGCGAGCGGCGATGAAAAGACACACCGGACAGGACCGCAGCGTCACCACGAAATGGCGCCCCGCGACACAGGCCGTGCGCGGCGGCACCGCGCGCTCGGAATATGGCGAGACGTCCGAGGCGATCTTCCTGACCTCGGGCTATGCCTATGACTGTGCCGCCGATGCCGCCGCGCGCTTCGCCGGCGAGCAGCAGGGCATGACCTATTCGCGGCTCCAGAACCCGACGGTCGAGATGCTCGAGCAGCGGATCGCGCTGCTCGAGGGCGCCGAGTCGGCGCGCTGCATGGCCTCGGGCATGGCGGCGATGACCGCGGCGCTGCTGTGCCAGCTGCAGGCGGGCGACCATCTCGTCGGCGGCAAGGCGGCGTTCGGCTCGTGTCGCTGGCTGACCGACACGCTGCTGCCGAAATTCGGCATCGCCACGACGATCGTCGACGGCAGCGACACCGCCGCCTGGGAAGCGGCGATCCGGCCCGAGACCAAGGTTTTCTTCTTTGAGACCCCGGCCAATCCGACTCTCGACGTCGTCGACATCCGCGGCGTGTGCGATATCGCCCGGGCGCATGGCATCACCAGCGTCGTCGACAACGCCTTCGCCTCGCCCGCGCTGCAGCGGCCGATCGAATTCGGCGCCGACGTCGTCGCGCATTCGGCGACCAAGATGATGGACGGGCAGGGGCGCGTGCTCGCCGGCGCGGTTGCGGGCAGCGAAGAGTTCATCACCAACACGCTGCTGCCGTTCACCCGCAACACCGGGCCGGTGCTCAGCGCGTTCAACGCCTGGGTGGTGCTCAAGGGGATTGAGACGCTAGACCTGCGCATCCGCCGCCAGAGCGAGAACGCCTTGAAGGTCGCAAGCTTCCTCGCGGCGCGAGTCCCGAAGCTTCTTTATCCCGGGCTCGCCTCGCATCCCCAGCACGATCTCGCGATGCGGCAGATGAGCGCCGGTGGCACGATGATCGCGCTGTTCCTCGACGGCGGGCGGCCGCAAGCGCACGGCCTGCTCGATGCGCTGCAGCTGGTCGACATCTCGAACAATGTCGGCGACTCGCGCAGCCTGATGACGCATCCGGCGTCGACCACCCACAGCGGCCTTTCCGAACAGGTGCGGCTCGACATGGGCATCACCGAAGGCATGTTGCGGCTATCGGTCGGCCTCGAGGATCCGCAGGACGTGATCGAGGACTTCGACCGCGCGCTCGCCGTGGTGGGGCTGTGAAGGCGCTCTTCCCCTATGCGGCAGTGACCGGCGCCGTCACCGTGCGCGTCGCGGTCAGCTATCTGCCCGAACAGTCCCAGCCCGCGCATGGCCGCTGGTTCTGGTCCTACCATATCCGCATCGAGAATGGCGGCGAGACCCCGGTCCAGCTGCTGACCCGCCACTGGATCATCCTCGACGGCCGCGGCAACCGCCACGAGGTCGAGGGCGACGGCGTGGTCGGCGACCAGCCGGTGATCGATCCGGGCGAAAGCTATGACTATGTCTCGGGATGCCCGCTGCAGACGCCGAGCGGGTCGATGGAGGGCAGCTATGGCATGATCGACGCGGACGGCGACGACCATGATGTCGCGATCCCGCTTTTCCCGCTGCTGGCGCCGGCGACGGCCCGGTAGCCAATGAAACGCACGCATCTTCCGCTCAACGGTTTGCGCGTGCTCGATGCAGCGGCGCGGCATCTGAGCTTCACGCGTGCCGCCGACGAACTTGCGGTGACGCCCGCCGCGGTCGGGCAGCAGATTCGCGCCCTCGAGGACACGCTCGGCGTCGTGCTGTTCCGCCGCACCACGCGCGGTCTCGAACTGACCCCCGAAGGTGAGGCCGGGCTCGAGGCGTTGCGCTCAGGGTTTCTCAACTTCGAGGAGGCGGTCCGTGCGATGCAGGCAGGCCAGTCCTCCAAGACGCTGACCATTGCCGCCCCCCGCGACCTGACCGCCAAATGGCTCGCGCCGCGGCTGGCCGCCTATGCGAAAACCGATCCGGAGCTACGTTTTGTGCTGCTGTCGTCCGACGAAGGGCTCGATTTCACGCAGGCCAATCTCGACCTTGCGATCTGCTTCGCGGCCGACAAGGGCGAGCATGAAGGCATGATGCTGGCCCCAGCCGGCTATGCCACGGTCGGCATGGCGGACGGCGCGGACACGCCGATCGCCTGGCCCGGGTGTCCCGCCGATGCCATCAAGGGCGCCAGCCTGTCGGTGGCCGATGCCGGGCTCGCGCTAGATGCAGCGGCTGCGGGCCTGGGGCGTGCCACGGTGCCGATGCTGCTCGCCGCGCACGACCTCGCAGTCGGTCGGGTGGTCAGTCTGGGCGAGGCGGAGTCGGCGCGAGGCTATTGGCTGATCGCGCCGCTGCCGCAATGGCGGCAGAAGAAGGTCCGGTCGCTGGTGACGGCGCTGACCGAATAGGCGGTCAGTCGGATTGCGCCAGCACCTCGGCGAGTTCGCCGGGCGTGAGCGCGCGGAGGAGCCGACATCCAATATCTTCGCCGATCTGCCAGGCGATATAGGCGCGTCGACGCATCGTCGTGTTGAAGCGCACCACCACCTTGGTGCCCTTCGGCATGTGGATCGGCGACCGCGCGCGAAATCCCGAACCCGAGATGTTGGTCACCTCGGATGCCAATGGCACGCCGTCGGTGGTCAGGACCTGGACAGCGACGCTGACGTCGTAGCGCGCGGCGCGGCGACGATCATCCTGATCGGGTTGAGCGAGGATCGCCGCGTCACGGCGGGAAGCAAGCGTGGACATGCGGCCGGTGGTAGCGCTTACATATTGAAATAGCATGAAGACGTTGCGGTCGCGCCGCACCGACGGTCAGGCTATACTCGGCTGATGGCGGACATCCAGACGATCGTCGTGCTGACCGGTGCGGGCATTTCGGCCGAGAGCGGCCTCGCGACATTTCGCGGACCCGAAGGGCTGTGGGAAGGGCGCCGCGTCGAAGAGATTTGCACGCCCGAGGCACTGTTCGCTGACCGCGAGCTGGTGCTCGACTTCTACGACCAGCGGCGTCGCGCGCTCGCCACGGTCGAACCCAACGCCGCCCATCGGGCGCTGGCGTGGCTCGATCGGCATTGGCCGGGCGAGCTGCTGATCGTGACGCAGAATGTCGACGACCTCCATGAGCGCGCCGGTGCGCAACGGGTGCTCCACATGCATGGTGAATTGCTTTCAGCGCTGTGCAGCGCCTGCGAGGCGCGCGGCGGCTTTGCCGGCGACATGATCGGCGGTCCGCGCTGCGCCGTCTGTGGCCAGGACGCGCTGCGTCCCGACATCGTCTTTTTCGGCGAGATGCCCTATGAAATGGAGCGGATCGAGGCGCTGCTGACGCGCGCCGACCTGTTCGTCTCGATCGGCACCTCGGGTGCCGTCTATCCCGCCGCGGGGTTCGTCCAGGGGGCCCGCCAGGCCGGTGCGGACACGCTCGAACTCAATCTCGAGCCGTCTGCGGGCAGCCACCATTTCCATGAGACGCGGATCGGGCCGGCAAGCGTGCTGGTGCCCGCCTGGGTCGAAGAGTTGATCGCCGAGGGTTGATCACCGCAGCTGCCCGTACGTCGCCCCGGACATGATCCAAGATCCGTAGATGCGAGCGCGCTACTGGATCACTCCACCCAGTCGAGCCCGATCTCGCGGTAGAGGCCGCGATCCTCCTCCCAGTCGGGCTTGACCTTGACGTGGAGGAAGAGATGCACCGTCTTGCCGAGCAGCGGCGCCAGCTCGGCACGCGCGCGGCTGCCGATCTCCTTGAGCCGCACGCCGCGCGCGCCCAGGATGATCGCCTTCTGGCTGTCGCGCTCGACGAGGATCTGCTGGTGGATCGCGACCGAGCCGTCCTTGCGCTCGTCATATTTCTCGGTCTCTACGGCGCAGGCATAGGGTAGCTCGGCATGGAGCTGGAGATAGAGCTGTTCGCGCGTCACCTCGGCGGCGAGCATCCGGTCGGTGGCGTCGGAGACCTGGTCCTCGGGGAAATGCCAGGGACCTTCGGGCACCCGCCTGGCGAGCAGCGCCTTGAGCGCAGGCACGCCGTCGCCCGTCGTCGCGGAGACGAACAGAATGTCTTCGGGATTTAGCCGCTCCTGAAGCGCCTGCGCGGTGGCGAGCAGCTTCTCCTTGGGCGTCGCGTCGACCTTGTTGAGGATAACGATCTTGGGCTCGCGCCGCTTCGACAGCGACTCGACCAGTGGCTCGATCCGCTTGGTGAGACCGGTCTTGGCGTCCACGACCAGCGCGATCAGGTCGGCGTCCTGCGCGCCCTCCCAAGCGGCGGCGACCATCGCGCGGTCGAGCCGGCGCTTGGGATCGAAGATGCCGGGGGTATCGACCAGCAGGATCTGGCTGTCGCCCTCGATCGCGATCCCCATCAGGCGGACCCGCGTGGTCTGCGCCTTGGGGCTGACGATCGCGACCTTCTGGCCGACCAGCGCATTGGTCAGCGTCGATTTGCCGGCATTGGGCGCGCCGACGATGGCGACGAGCCCGCAGCGCTGGTCGGGACGGACGGTGCCAGTCGGTAGGTCGGTCATTTCAATTCCTCGAGCAGAGCGCGGGCGGCCTCCGTCTCGGCCTCTTGCTTGGAGGTGCCCTGGCCCTCCGCGGCGGCACGGCCCGGGATCGCGACGGTGACGACGAACTTGGGCGCATGATGGGGCCCCGACCGCGAGGCAATCTCGTAGACCGGCGGCCGCCATTGCTTGGCGGCGGCGAACTCCTGCAGCTCGGCCTTGGGGTGTTTGGGCGCCTTGTCGAGATGCACACGGTCGCCCCAGGCACGGCGGACGAAGGCACGCGCGCCGTCCAGACCGGTCTCGACGAACAGCGCGCCGATCAGCGCCTCGACGATGTCGCCGAGCACATAGCTGCTGTGCTGTGCGCCATCGTCGCGGGCCTGCTTGCCGAGCCGGAGATGGCGGCCAAGATCGAGGTCGCGCGCGATTTCGGCACAGGTGTCGCCCGAGACGAGTGCATTGAGCCGGCGCGAAAGCTTGCCTTCGGGCTCGTTCGGGAACAGTTCGAACAGCCACTCGCCCATGACCAGACCGAGCACGCGATCGCCGAGGAATTCGAGCCGCTGATAGCTTTCTCCGGCATGGCTCGAGTGGGTCATCGCCGACAGGAACAGCTTTTCGTCGCGCGGCGTGTGGCCGATCGCTTCGATGACGGCGGCGGGAAGTGTGTCGCTCATCGGAATCCGTGACCGATGCGGGACGGCCGGATCGCCGGCAGCCAGGTCGCAGGATCGCGCAGTCGCGCCGCCCCGTCGACCGAGAAGACGGTCAGGATCGCGCGACCCTCTATATTCTCGGCCGGGACCATGCCGACCCCGCCGCCGGCCTTTGCGGCGAAGCGGCTATCGGCGGACATGTCGCGATTGTCGCCCATCACGAAATAATGGTCCGCGGGCACGGTGACGACAGGCGTATCGTCCTGCGGAGTCTCGCCCTGATCGATCACCTCGTAGCCAACGCCGTTGGGCAGCGTCTCGCGGTAGCGCGGAAAGCGGCAGGCGGGATGGCCCTCGGCGTCGGCACCGACACCATAGGGAAGCTGCACATTCGCGATCGCGCTGCATTCGGTGTTGGCCGCGATCGCGACCGAGAAGTCGGCGATGCGAACCTTCGGCACGGCTCTGCCATTGAGCCACAGCACGCCGTGGCGCATCTGGACCCGGTCGCCGGGCAGACCGATCAGCCGCTTGATATAATCCTCATGATCGCCCGGAGGCGCGCGGAAGACGACGACGTCGCCGCGCTCGGGCGCATGCCCGAATAGCCGGCCATGCGGCCCCGGCGGCGCCCAGGGCAGGCTGAACCGCGACCAGCCATAGGGCCATTTGGCGACCAGCAGATAGTCGCCGACGAGCAGCCTGGGCAGCATCGATTCCGACGGGATGCTGCGCGGCATCACAACGAAGGAGCGTAAGCCCAGTGCGAGCAGCGCGACGATCAGGACGAAGCGGACGGTCCCGCGCCAGTCGCCCGACGCACGGCGGGCGCGGGGCGTGTTGCGCGTGGTGTGGGAGGTTGCGGGCACAGTCGCGCTTTGGGCAAGCCGCCGCGACAGGTCAAGCGCGTGCGGGCAGCGCGGCCAGCTTCTTCGTGCCGGGGCGTTGGCGGAAGCGGCATGGATCGCTACATGCGCGCCACCCCTCGCGCCGATCCGCGCATCCAATTGCCTTCCAGGAGCCTTGCTGCATGTCCGATCATGAGTTCGACCTGTTCGTGATCGGCGGCGGCTCGGGCGGCGTCCGCGCCGCGCGGATCGCAGCGGCGCATGGTGCGAAGGTGGCGATGGCGGAAGAGTATCGCGTCGGCGGCACCTGCGTGATCCGCGGCTGCGTGCCGAAGAAGCTGCTCGTTTACGGCGCGCATTTCGCCGAGGATCTCAAGGACGCGAAGCGGTTCGGCTGGCAGGTTCCGGACGCCTGCGCCTTCGACTGGACGGTGCTTCGCGATCATGTGCTCGCCGATGTCGATCGGCTCGAGGGGCTATACCAGAATACGCTGGACAGCCACGGCGTCACCAGCTTCGCCCAGCGCGCGACGGTGACCGGACCCAACGAGGTCGAGCTTGCCGATGGAACGCGGCACAGCGCCAAGATCATCCTGATCGCCAGCGGCGCTCGGCCGTCGCTGCCGACCTGCCCCGGTGCCGAGCACGGCATCACGTCGAACGAAGCTTTCCATCTCGACGCGGTGCCGCGCCGGATCGTGATCGCGGGCGGCGGCTATATCGCCAATGAGTTCGCGGGGATTTTCAACGAGTTCGGTGCGCATGTCACGATCGTCAACCGCGGCGGCGACATCCTGCGCCATTATGACGACAGCATCCGGGACCGGCTGCTGCAGATCTCGATCAAGAAGGGCATCGACTTCCGGTTCAACGCGCCGCTCGAGCGGATCGAGAAGCGCGACGACGGGACGCTGGTCGTTCATATGGCCGACCATGATCCGATCGAAGCGGACTGCCTGTTGTTTGCGATCGGCCGCCGCCCGAACAGCGAGGGGCTTGGGCTCGAGGCCCTCGGCGTCAAGATCGACGCGATCGGTGCGATCAAGGTCGACGCGGACAATCGCTCGACGGTGCCGTCGATCTTCGCCGTCGGCGATGTCACCAATCGCGTCCAGCTGACGCCCGTGGCGATCCGCGAGGGTCATGCCTTCGCCGACACGCAGTTCGGCAACAATCCCCGTCGGATCGATTATGATTGCATCCCGTCGGCGGTGTTCAGTCACCCGCCGATCGCCTCGGTGGGGCTCACCGAGCGTGAGGCCAAGGAGCGCTACGGTACGGTCAAGGTCTATACCTCGGACTTCAAGCCGATGAAGAACGTGCTCGCCAACCGCGACGAACGCTCGCTCTACAAGATGATCTGCGACGACACGACGGGCAAGGTGATCGGCCTGCACATGATCGGGCCGGACGCGCCCGAGATCCTGCAGGGTGCGGCGATCGCAGTGAAGGCCGGGCTGACGAAGCAGCAGTTCGACGACACGATGGCGCTGCATCCGACGATGGCCGAGGAACTCGTGCTGTTCCGATGACCGATCCCGCGAAGCAACGGCGCGGGCTCGTCGTGATGGGCGTGTCGGGCGCGGGCAAGACCAGCGTCGGACAGGCGATCGCCGCGCGGTCGGGACTATCGTTCGTCGACGGCGACAGCCTCCACAGCGCGGCCAACGTCGCGAAAATGCACGCCGGGATCGCGCTGGACGACGCGGACCGCGCGCCGTGGCTCGATGCGGTCGGCGCCGTGCTTGGCGACATCGATCACTATCCCGCCGGCGTGGTCGTGGCCTGTTCGGCCCTCAAGCGTAGCTATCGCGATCGGTTGCGGGCGGCGTCGGGGGGCTGCCGCTTCCTCTATCTGGCGCTGACCCCCGAGGTCGCCAAGCTGCGGGTGGGGCATCGCCCCGGGCATTTCATGCCGTCGAGCCTGGTCGCCGACCAGTTCGCGACGCTCGAGGCACCGGGGTCCGATGAGATTGATGTATCGACCGTCGATGCCGGATTGCCGCCCGAGACGATCATTGCGGGATTTGCTGCATAGCCGCGGGCGCGGACGCTCGGGAGACGGCCGCTCCATCCGCGCTCATGGTCGCAGCAGACTAAGCGTTTGGCGGAACCCCCGATATGGATGCGGCCCGCCGTCTATGGGTCCGCTGTTTGCCGCGATGGCCAGCGATGCCGTGGGGCGCGTCGCTCTCATTCGGGGCCCTGGCACGCCTCGACATTTCCGGCCTCGCAGGCGTTCGCCCGCGCGCGCCAACTGGCGATGCGGTCGGCGTAGCGCGCACGCTCCTGGCTATAATCCTGCATCGCCCGCGCATGATCGGCGAGCTCGGCGCGATATTGCGCGCTCTGCCGGTCGTAGGCGTTGCGGCCCTGGCTGTCGCCGACTGGCTTCGGTCGCGCGGTTCCGGCACGACGGTTGAGATCGGCGGTGCGCAGCCGGTCTGCGCGATGCGCCGCATCCTCGTCGCCATAGCCGGGCGGGACGTCGGTATAGCCGGCATAGCCGTCCTGACCATCGGTGTTGCGCAGCTTCGGGTCGCCATAGCCTGCCGGAAACCCCGTTTCGCGTCGCGCGTCGCGGCTGTTGGCATTATCGTCGGACGCGGTCGGCCGGCCGTAGGATTCGTCGTCCTGATAGGCCGGCATCGGGCGTGTCTGGGCATGCGCCGCACCCGCGCCGCTCGCAGCGAGCAACAGGGCGGCGAGGATCGTACGGGTCATCGGCTACTCCGACACGGCAACATAGGCCGGATGTACGCCCGAGCCGTTACCGCACCCTGAACGGCATCAGCCGATGCGGTTCGCGACGAGATCGTCGACCACCGCCGGATCGGCCAGTGTCGAGGTGTCGCCGAGCGAGCCGGTGTCGCCCTCCGCGATCTTGCGCAGGATCCGCCGCATGATCTTGCCGCTCCGCGTCTTGGGCAGGCCGGGCGCGAACTGGATCGCGTCGGGCGTGGCGATCGGGCCGATCTCGCGGCGCACCCAATCGCGCAGCGTCTTGCGCAGTTCGTCGCCCGCCTCGATGCCGGCGTTGAGCGTGACATAGGCATAGATGCCCTGTCCCTTCACCTCGTGCGGCATCCCGACCACTGCGGCCTCGGCGACATGCTCGTGCAGCACCAGCGCGCTCTCGACCTCGGCGGTGCCCATGCGGTGGCCGGAGACGTTGATCACGTCGTCGACGCGCCCGGTGATCCACCAATAACCGTCGGCGTCGCGCCGCGCGCCGTCGCCCGTGGTGTAGACGCCCGGGAAGGTGCGGAAATAGGTCTCGAAGAAGCGCGTCTCGTCACCCCACACGCCGCGCATCTGCCCCGGCCAGGAACGCGCGATGACCAGATTGCCCTCGGCCGCGCCATCCAGTTGCTTGCCGTCTCCGTCGAGCAGCTGGGGTTCGATCCCGAAGAAGGGAAGCGTCGCCGATCCCGGTTTGAGCGGCGTCGAGGGCAGAGGCGTGATCATGTGGCCGCCGGTCTCGGTCTGCCACCAGGTGTCCATCACCGGGCAGCGGCCATCGCCGACGACGTCGTGATACCAGCGCCACGCCTCGGGATTGATCGGCTCGCCGACCGTACCCAGAAGCCGCAAGGATTTGCGGCTGGTCCTGGTGACGAACGCGTCACCCTCCTTCATCAGCGCCCGCAACGCCGTCGGCGCGGTATAGAGCGTCGCGACCTGATGGCGATCGACCACCTCCCAAATCCGCGAGGCGGTCGGCCAATTGGGCACGCCCTCATACATCAGCGTGGTCGCGCCATTGGCGAGCGGGCCGTAGACAATATAGCTGTGACCGGTGACCCAACCGACGTCGGCGGCGCACCAGAACACCTCCGGCGCTTGATAATCGAACACGGTCGCGTGCGTGAGCGAGGCCCAGAGCAGATAGCCGGCGCTGGTATGCACGACGCCCTTGGGCTTCCCCGTCGATCCCGACGTATAGAGCACGAATAACGGGTCTTCGGCGGCCATCGGCTCGAACGGGCAGTCGGTGCCGATGTCGGCGGCCGCTTCGTCGTACCAGACGTCGCGGCCCGGCGTCATCGCGACATCGGCGCCGGTCGCGCGGATCACCAGCACGGTGTCGATCTTCGACGTGATCCCGGCGGCGGCGTCAACCGTCGTCTTGAGCGGCACGCGCTTGCCGCCGCGGCGTCCCTCGTCGGCGGTGATGACAATGCGGCTGTCGCAATCCTCGATCCGCCCGGCAAGCGCGTCCGCTGAGAATCCGCCGAACACCACCGAATGCACCGCGCCGATCCGCGCGCAGGCGAGCAACGCAATCGCAGCTTCGGGGATCATCGGCATATAGACGGTGATGCGGTCGCCCTTGGCGGCTCCCAGTCGCTTGAGGACATTGGCGAAGCGGCAGACTTCGGCGTGGAGCTGGGCATAGCTGAGCGTGCGGGGCGCCTCGGCGGGGTCGTCGGGTTCCCAGATGATCGCGATCTGGTCGCCGCGGTCGGCGAGGTGGCGATCGAGGCAGTTGGCCGAGACGTTGAGCCGACCGTCCTCGAACCAGCGGACGTGGAAATCGGCCTCGGCGAAGCTCCAGTCACCGGCCTTGGTTGGCGCCTCGATCCAGTCGAGCCGCCGCGCCTGCTCCAGCCAGAAGCCGTCCGGATCGTCGAGCGATTGGGTCTGCATCGTGGCGCGCTGCGCAGCATCGATCGGTGGCGTCTCGCTCATCGCGGTTGCTCTCCTGCTTGGCATGCCGGCTTGTGGCGCTGCCCCCGGCCGCATGCAAGTGGGGTAGCGCTATCTTAAGCGGTTCGTTCGTAAAGCAGCCACGTTGCGCCCGGGCGCGGCCATGCTATCGCCGGCATTGGGGGATGCGGAAAAGGAAATGGTGCGCATGCGGCTCGGTCTGGCTTTGCCTGTGATGACGATTTTTGGCGCGCCTGCGATGGCGATGCCGCTTCACCAATATAGCGCGCTCGCGCTCGCGCCCTCGGGCGACACGCTGGCGTCGGTCGAGAGTGCCGAAGAGCCCGACGCCGCGACGACGCCGCATGGTACGATCGTCGTGCGCGCCGCCCGCGACGGGCATGTGCTTGCCGATCTCGATCCGTGCAAGACCTGCGACTATGCGGGACTGTCCTATGGATCCGACCAGCAATTGCTCTTCGTCGCGCGCGACCGCAAGGCGGGGACATCGACGCTCATGTCCTATGCCGCCGGGCGCACGCGCAAGCTCGCGACGGTCGACGGCCTCGCCGCGACGCCGCGTTGGTCGCCCGACGGCCGCAGCATCGCGCTGCTCGTCACGATCGGCGCGCGCAAGGAGGCTGGCGCGACGCAGGCCGGCGTCCGCGAGGTCGGCGAGATCGGCGAGACTAACGACGAGCAGCGCATCGCGATCGTGTCCGCCGCGGGCGGTACGCCGCGGCTGGTGTCCCCCGCGGATCGCTATGTCTATGAATATGACTGGACGCCCGACGGCCGCGGCTTCGTCGCGACCACCGCACGCGGCAATGGCGACGCCAATTGGTGGGTCGCGACGATCGATGCGATCGATGCGACGAGCGGCGCCGTTCGGATGATCGTCCGGCCCACGACGCAGGCCAATTTCCCGCGCGTCTCGCCCGACGGCAAGACGGTCGCCTATATCGGCGGCCTGATGAGCGATTTCGGTTCGGTGGGTGGCGACGTCTGGACGGTGCCGCTGGCTGGTGGAGAGCCGGCCGATGTCACGCCGCATTATCGCGGCAGCTTTACATCGCTCAGCTGGAGCCGCTCCGGTCTGCGCGCGACGGCGCTGATCGGCGCGCAGGCGGCGGTCGTGCCCGTCGATGCGGTTCATGGCGCAGGCAAACCACTATGGACGGCGCCCGTCACGATCGCCGCCGGCGATGGCAAGGTCGTCTTCTCGGGCGCCGGCATGATGGCGACGGTGGCGCAAGATTTCGACCATGGTCCCGCGATTCTTGCGGGGCCGATCGCGGGCCCGGCGCCCATCAGCCATGAGAATGACGGCTACGCGCCGCTCGTGTCGGCGCGCAGCCTGACATGGCACAGTGGCGGCAGCGACGTGCAGGGCTGGCTGGTCGCACCCCGCGGCGTGTCGAATTCGTCCAAGGCGGCGATGGTGACCGTCGTCCACGGCGGCCCGGCGGCCGCCAGCACGCCCGTCTTCGTCTGGCAGGGCAGCAACGCCGCGCTTGTCAAGGCCGGCTACTGGCTGTTCTTCCCCAACCCCCGCGGCAGCTACGGGCAGGGCGAGGCGTTCACGGCCGCCAATCGCCGCGACTTCGGGGGTGGAGATCTCAAGGACATTCTGGCCGGCATCGACGCGGCGGAGGCCGCCGCGCCGATCGACGATGCGCGGCTCGGGCTGACCGGCGGCTCCTATGGGGGCTTCATGTCGATGTGGGCGAACACGCAGACCCATCGCTTCAAGGCGATCGTCGCGGCGGCCGGGCTGTCGAACTGGATCAGCTATTACGGGACCAATGGGATCAACACCTGGATGATCCCCTATTTCGGCAAGTCCGCCTATGACGATCCCGATGCCTATTGGGCGGCGTCGGCGATCAAGCTCATCAAGCAGGCCAAGACGCCGACGCTGATCACGGTCGGCGAACGCGACATCGAGGTGCCGCCGACGCAATCGGTCGAATATTGGAACGGGCTCAAGGCGGCGGGCGTGCCGACCAGCCTGGTGATCTATCCGGACGAGGGACACGGCATCCGTGCGCCCGACCATGTCGCCGATGCGCGCCATCGCACGATCGAATGGTTCGACCGTTATCTGAAGGGACAATAAGCATGGCTATCGACCGTTTCCCCGTCCTCGTGACCGGCGGTGCCGGCTATATCGGCAGCCATGCGGTGTTGGCATTGCTCGATGCGGGATGGCCCGTGGTGGTGCTCGACAATCTCGTCACCGGCTTCCGCTGGGTGGTCGACCCGCGCGCAACCTTCGTCGAGGGCGATGTCGGGGATGCCGCGCTCGTCGAGGCAACGCTGCGCGACCTGTCGATCGGCGCGATCCTGCATTTCGCGGGGTCGATCGTCGTGCCGGAATCGGTCGTCGATCCGCTCAAATATTATGGCAACAACACCGCGAACAGTCGCGTGCTGTTGGGGGCTGCCGTCGCCTCCGGCGTCCGGCATTTCATCTTCTCGTCGACGGCGGCGACCTACGGCGTGCCCGAAGAGAGCCCGGTGCGCGAGACGACGCCGACGGTGCCGATCAACCCTTATGGCATGTCCAAGCTGATGACCGAGATCATGCTCAAGGACGTCGCGGCGGCGCATCCGATCAACTATTGCGTGCTGCGCTATTTCAACGTCGCCGGCGCCGATCCGCAATGCCGCGCCGGGCAGGCGACCGAAGGTGCCACCCACCTGATCAAGGTGGCGACCGAGGTCGTGACCGGCAAGCGCAGCCATGTCAGCGTGTTCGGCACGGATTACGACACCCCAGACGGGACCGGCGTGCGCGATTATATCCATGTCTCCGATCTCGCCGCGGCGCATGTGCTGGCGCTCGAGGCATTGGTCGCCGAGCCGGAGCGCAGCCACACGCTCAACTGCGGCTATGGTCGCGGCTTCTCGGTGCTCGAGGTGTTGACCGCGGTCGAGGCGGTGAGCGGTGCCGAGATCGCGCGCAAAATGGAGCCGCGACGCGCGGGCGATCCCGATGCGCTGGTGGCCGCCAACGATGCCATCGTCGAGACGTTCGGCTGGCAGCCGCAGCACGCCCGGCTCGACACGATCGTCGCGCACGCCCTTGCCTGGGAGCAAGGCCTCGAAGCGCGACGCCGCGGCCAGTGAGCATCCTGGTCACCGGTGCGGCGGGCTTCATCGGCTCGCATGTCAGCCGGCGGCTGCTCGCGCGCGGCGAGACGGTGATCGGGATCGACAATCTCAACGATTATAATCCGGTCGCGCTCAAGCGAGACCGGCTCGCGGCGATCGCGGGCGGAGCCGGGGGCGATCGCTTCGCCTTTCACCGGCTCGACTTTTCCGACCATGCCGCGATCGACGCCGCGCTGGGCGGTATCGACATCGATCGCATCGTCCACCTCGGTGCGCAGGCCGGCGTGCGCTATTCGATCACCAATCCGCGCGCCTACGCGGCGTCCAACCTTACCGGCCACCTAAATATTCTCGAACTGGCGCGCGAGCGCCAGGCGGCGCACCTCGTCTATGCCTCCTCCTCGTCGGTTTACGGCACCAGCCCCGACCTGCCGTTCAGCGTCGAGCAGCGCGTCGATTTCCCGATCTCGCTCTACGCCGCCACCAAGAAGGCGGACGAGCTGATGAGCGAGGCCTACGCCCATCTCTACCGCCTCCCCCAGACCGGGCTTCGCTTCTTCACCGTCTACGGACCGTGGGGCCGCCCCGACATGGCGGTGTGGGGCTTCACCGCCAAGATCCTCGCGGGCGAGCCGATCGAGCTGTTCAACGACGGCAGGATGCTCCGCGATTTCACCTATATCGACGACATCGTCGACGGTATCCTCGCGACGCTCGACCACCCGCCCGTCGACGACGGCGCGGCCAAGCCGGGGGGCAGTGTCAGCCCGCACGCGGTCTACAATATCGGCAATAATCGCGCGGAGGCGCTGGAAAAGCTCGTCGCGCTGATCGAGCAGGCCTGCGGTCGCTCGGCGATACGGATCAATCGACCCATGCAAGCCGGAGACGTGCCCGCCACCTTCGCCGACATCTCGGCGATCCAGCGCGACGTCGGCTTCGCGCCATCGACGCCGATCGAGATCGGCATCCCGCGCTGGGTCGACTGGTATCGCCGCTACATCGCGCACTGACGTCTAGACGGCGGCCTTGCCGACGCCGTGATAATGGAGGCCGGCGGCGGCGACATCCTCGGGCGGGTAGATGTTGCGCAGGTCCACCAGCACCGGCGTCTTGAGCAGCCCCGCGATCCGCGACAGGTTGAGCGCGCGGAACGCATCCCATTCGGTGACGATCACCAGCG
>NZ_CALMAW010000093.1:0-9778 GCF_937859915.1 uncultured Sphingomonas sp.
CCGCATAGCGCGACGACACGCCGCCCTCGGCGCCCGCAATCCTGTGGCCTACGTCAAGCACCGGCTCTCTCCTGTTCCATTGTTCTGCGCTGCATCGGCCTCGGCATCGGCGCATGCAAGCACGCGCTTTTGCAGTCGCGTCCTGCAGGATTGCAGCATCGTCGCGGACACGCCTGCCGGCGCCCAAAATATTTGCCCGGACGGTCGGCAGCGGGACGGTCGGGCCGACCCGGATCTGCGGCGCGATCCCGCCTACGCATCAGCAGCGACGTCTGCGTGGCGGCCGTGCGACGATCGATCGCGCCGGCAGCCGCTGCGTGCCATTGCGCCGCGCGGATCGACGAAACGCGCCACCTCGATCCGCCGGACGCGACCGAGCGGGCGATCAGCCCGAGCGTGTCGGCGACGCGACGTGGCGAGCCCGAGGACAGCGGTGGCGATCGATGACGCCATCTCGACGCCCGCGCGGCGGCAGCGCTGCCGCGCGGGGTGCACGCCCGGCTTTCGCGCGCGGTTAGGTCACAGCGAGAAGAGCAGAAGCGCGGCCAGACCGCCGATCATCGCGACCGCAATGATCAGCGCCATCGCGATCATCGCCTTGTGGCTCGCGGCGGCGTCATTGTCCGCAGGCACGTGCACAGCATCGTTCATCCACACATCCTCTCGTCGCCCAAGCATTGTTGCCGGTGCAAGCCCATGGTGAGACACATTATTGTGAACCATGCAATAGCGGCGACGTCGGCGCGCCATCACCATGCGCGACGATCGGCCGCAAATAGGACGGCAACGACGCGCGGCCCAGGCTCGTCAGACGGCGGGCGACACCAGCGCTGCCGACCATTGGTCACGCCGTGCTATCGATCAAAAGAGCGACCGCATCGGTCGGCGGCAAGGGCTATTCGCTTTCCGCCTCCGGCCTGCTCGGCTAGGGCGAGCGAATGGATGATCAGCCTATGGTTCCGCTCAAGGACGTGGCGTTGCTGGCCGAGCCCGAACGGCTGCAGCTGCTGCTCGACGCGGTCAAGGACTATGCGATCTACCTGCTCGACCGCCACGGCAATGTCAGCAGCTGGAATACCGGGGCCGAGCGCTTCAAGGGCTATACGGCCTCCGAAATCATCGGGCAGCATTTCTCGCGCTTCTATACCGAGCCGGACCGCGCCGCCGGCATGCCCGCACGCGCGCTGCGCATCGCCGCCGAGGCGGGGACGTTCGAGGCCGAAGGATGGCGCGTCCGCAAGGACGGCTCCCGCTTCTGGACGAGCGTGGTCATCGATCCGGTGCGCGACGAGAATGGCGCGGTCATCGGCTTCGCCAAGGTCACCCGCGACATCAGCCACCGGCGCGAGGCCGAGGCGAAGCTGCGCGAGAGCGAGCAGCGCTTCCGCATGCTCGTCCAGGGCGTCCGCGATTATGCCATCTACATGCTCGATCCGCAGGGCATCGTGAGCAATTGGAACGCCGGCGCGGAGGCGATCAAGGGCTATAGCGAGCAGGAGATCGTCGGCCAGCATTTCTCGCGCTTCTACACAGCGGCGGACCAGGCGGCGGGCGAACCGGCGCGCGCGCTGGCGATCGCCGCGCGCGACGGCAAGTTCGAGAATGAGGCGATCCGCGTCCGCAAGGACGGGTCGCTGTTCTGGGCCAATGTGCTGATCGATCCGATCTACGACGAAACCGGCGCGCTGACCGGCTTCGCCAAGATCACCCGCGACGTCTCGGAGCGCCGCCGCGCGCAGGAGCAGATCGATGCCGGCAAGGAGGCGCTGGCGCAGAGCCAGAAGCTCGAGGCGATCGGACGGCTGACCGGCGGGGTCGCGCACGACTTCAACAATCTCCTGACCGTGATCCGCGGCTCCGCCGAGCTGCTCCAGCGGCCGGGGCTGACCGAGGAGAAGCGACTTCGCTACCTGGCGGCGATCTCGGAGACCGCGGATCGCGCCGCCGTGCTGACCGGACAGTTGCTCGCCTTCGCGCGCCAGCAGCCGCTCCGGCCCCAGAGATTCGATGTCGCGCTGCGCCTCGACGGCATGGAGCATATCATCACCACGACGATCGGCTCGCCGATCGACTACCGGATCGAGGTCGCCGACGGCGGCGGATCGATCGAGGCGGACCCGAGCCAGTTCGAGACCGCGATCCTCAACATGGTCGTGAACGCCCGCGACGCGATGCCCACCGGGGGCGCGCTGACGATCGGGATCGAATGCGTCGGCCACAAGCCGTCGATCCGCCATCACGCCCAGGCCGACGGCGCGTTCGTCCGCGTCTGGGTCCGCGATAGCGGAACCGGCATCGCAGCCGACAAGCTGCCGCGAATCTTCGAGCCGTTCTTCACCACCAAAGACGTCAACAAAGGGACCGGCCTCGGGCTCAGCCAGGTGTACGGCTTCGCCAAACAGTCGGGCGGCGACATCGCGGTCGCGAGCGAACCGGGCAGCGGCACCACCTTCAGCCTGTACCTGCCGCAGGCCGGCGCCGGCGCCGAACAGCTGATCGTGCCCCGCAAGCCGATCGATCCGACCCCGTCCAAGCACCGCATCCTGCTCGTCGAGGACAATGAGACGGTCGGCCGCTTCGCGCTCAGCGCGCTCACCGAGCTCGGCCAGGACGTGGTCTGGGCGCATAATGGCGCGGCCGCGGTCGAGCAGCTCGAACAAGGCGAGCTGTTCGACTTCGTTTTTTCCGACGTGGTCATGCCGGGGATGAGCGGGATCGAGCTCGCGCAGACGATCCGCGCGCGATGGCCTGCGCTCCCCGTCATCCTGACCAGCGGCTACAGCCATGTGCTGGCCGAGGCCGGCAGCAAGGAGTTCGAGCTCGTCCACAAGCCCTATTCGATGGAAAGCCTCGCCGCGCTGCTGTCGTGACGGCGACGGCGCCCTGGGGATCAGCCCCCCGCGCGGACCTGCCCTGCGCTAGGCGAAATAGACCGGCGCCTGGATCAGGGCGAAGCGGCCCGGCAGCGTCGCGACGATGTCGCCATCGGCCTGTATGGCGAGCGCACCCTCGGCCTCGGCGCTGAACGCCGTGCAGGTGATCGTCTCGACGAACGCAAGATCGTCGACCGGCCGGCGGGTCGCCAGCCGCAGCCAGAAGCGCGCCATGTCGATCCGCCGCGCCGTCTTGAGCACGACCAGCCGCATGTCGGACGTGCCCAGCCGCGCATCCGGCGCCAGCACCCAGCGGCCGGCGAAGTAGCGTCCCTTGGCGACGTAGAAGGCTTCGCAGTCGAGGCGGCGTCCGTCGACCGCGATGCGGATCGTCCGGCGCGGCCAGGCGATCAGCGACGGCAGCACCGCCACCGCATAGGCGAACCGCCCGATCCGGCCCTTGAGCCGCAGCGATACGCGCTCGACCGCCCACGTCTCCGGGCTGACGCTGGCACAGACGGTGAATTGCGTATCGTTGAGCGAGACGCTGTAGGAGCGATGGCGGACCTCACCCAGCAACCGGTCCGCCAGGGCATCCGCATCGGTGCTAAGCCCCGCCTCGATCGCGATAAGATTGACCGTGCCGGTCGGATAGATGCCGATCACGATCTCCCGGCCGGTGCGCTGCACCGCCTGCACGGCCTGGCGCACCGTGCCATCGCCACCGGCGACGCACAGGCATGTGGTTCCAGCGTCGATCTCGAACCGCTGGTCCGCCACCGTGGTCACGCGCACCGTGGCGCCGCGCGTCTCGAAGGCCGCGCGCAGCGCGTCGATCCGGTGTGGGGCATGGCCCCCCGACAAGGGATTATAGGCAATTTCGACCAGCGGGTGCGCCACGCGCCGCTCTTATCCCGGTGGACGGACAATGTCTCGTCGCCAGATGCACGCCGCGACACCCCGCCGCCATCCACCGACGCGGACGCACGACGACCACGACTCCCCGGGAATTGAGCCGACAATCCAACAGGATATAGGCGTGCGGCCAGACGGGATCGCAGCCGCCGGGCGCAATCCGGCGAATGGACTGGCTAGCGGTGCGCCCTGCTGATAAATCTGGATCATGGTCTCGTGTCGACTTCGCTCACACCGCTCCCGCAGCCGTGACTGAGATCGGCCCGCTGAGGGGGCGGTAGCGCGGATGTCGGGGTCGCTGGAGTTCCTGTCCGAAGGCGGCGAGATGGGGGCGCTGATCCGCGACCATGACTGGAGCGGCACGCCGCTCGGCGCAGTCGCACAGTGGCCCCCGTCGTTGCGCCGCATCGTCCGCCTGATGCTGACCATGCGCCAGCCGGCCTGCATTCTCTGGGGCGCCGGCAGCCTGTGCCTGTACAACGACGCCTATCGTGCCGCGCTCGGCGACGACCGCCATCCCGGCGCGCTCGGCCGCCCCGCCAGCGAGGTCTGGGCGGACATCTGGCCGCTGGTGAGCGCGCAGATCGACCAGGTCATGCGCGGCGACGGCGGCATCTATCATGAGAACCAGCCCGTCCCCCTCCTCCGCGCGGGCGTGCGCTGCGAGTGCTACTGGACCTACAGCTACAGCCCCATCGACGACGAGGCGGCAGGCGGCATAGGCGGCGTCTTCATCGTCTGCACCGAAACCACCGAGCAGGTGCTGACCGCACGCCGGCTCGCCGAGGAGAACCGGACCCGCTACACCCTGTTCCAGCGCCTGCCGGGGTTTATCGGCGTGCTGCGCGGGCCCCAGCATGTCTACGATTATGTCAACGACGCCTATATGACCTTTGCGGGGCCCCGCGAGCTGATTGGTCGGCCGGTGCGCGATCCCTTCCCCGACCTGCACGGGCAGGGCTTTTTCGAGATGCTCGACGGGGTCTACGCGACCGGCGAACCGGTCGTGCTCCACGCGACGCCGATCCGGCTGTTCGGCGAGGATCACGACCGCTATATCGATCTCCGCTACGATCCGACCTATAATGAACTCGGCGCGATCGACGGCATCTTCGTCAGCGGATATGATCTCACCGAGCGCGTGCTCGCCGAACAGCGCCGCGCGACGCTTGCCGAACTGAGCGACCGATTGCGCGATCAGGCCTCGGCCTCCGACATCGCCTTCGTCGCATCCGAACTGCTCGGGGAAAGCATGCGGGTCAGCCGCGCGGGCTTTGGCACCATCGACCCCGTCGCCGAGACGCTCCAGGTCGAACGCGATTGGAACGCGCCGGGCATAGCGCCGCTCCCCGCCCTCGTGCCGCTGCGCGACTATGGATCGTTCATCGACGATCTCAAGCGCGGCGAGGTGGTGACGATCGAGGATGTCGAGGACGATCCGCGTACTGCCGCGGTCGCCGGCGCGCTCGAGGCGCGCAGCGCGCGTGCCTTCGCCAACGTGCCCGTGATCGAGCAGGGCCGGCTCGTCGCCGTGCTCTATCTCAATCATGACGAGGTCCGGCGGTGGTCGGTCGACGATGTCGCGTTCATCCGCGAGTTCGCCGACCGCACCCGCACCGCGGTCGAACGCAGCCGCAGCGAGGCGGCGCTGCGCGCGCTCGCCGCATCGCTGGAAGAGCAGGTCGACCACCGGACCCGCGAACGCGACCGGCTATGGGCGACGAGCGAGGACCTGCTCGCGATCGCCGGCTATGCAGGCGAGCTCTTCCGGATCAGCCCGTCCTGGACGCGGCTGCTGGGCTATGACGAGGCGACGCTGCTCAGCCGACCCATCATGGACTTCATCCATCCCGACGACGCCGATACCGTCGTGTCGCAGATGGCGGACGTGCAGGCGAGCGGCCGGCCGACCCGATTCCAGAACCGATTTCGCGCCGCCAATGGCGATTGGCGCTGGCTTGCCTGGTCGCTGGTCCCCGAACCGGATGCGCCCCGCGTCGTCGCGGTCGGTCGCGACGTCACCGCCGAGCACGAGGCAGCGGACGCGCGGGCGATCCTCGAGGAGCAATTGCGCCAGGCGCAGAAGATGGAGGCGGTCGGCCAGCTCACCGGCGGTATCGCGCACGACTTCAACAATATCATCCAGGGGATAACCGGAAGCCTGCAGATCGCGATGCGCCGGCTTGGCCAGGGACGCACCGAGGACATCGAGCGCTTCATGGCGCGCGCGATCCTGTCGGCCAACAAGGCGGCGGCGCTCACCCACCGGCTGCTCGCCTTTTCGCGCCGCCAGCCGCTCGATCCCCGTGCCGTCGACGCCAACGCGCTGCTCGCATCGCTCGAGGATCTGTTCCAGCGCACGATCGGCGAGCATATCGGCCTGACCCTGGTCCTCGCCGACGGGCTGTGGACGACGCTGTGCGATCCGAACCAGCTCGAAAGCTCGCTGCTCAACCTCGTGCTCAACGCGCGCGACGCGATGCCCGGCACCGGCGCGCTCACGATCGAGACGGGCAATGCGATCCTCGGCGACGCCGAAGTTGCCGATCTCGCGGATGTTCGACCCGGTGCCTATGTCCTCCTACGGGTGCGCGACAGCGGCATCGGCATGTCCGAGGATACGATCGCGCAGGCGTTCGATCCCTTCTTCACGACCAAACCGATCGGCCAGGGCACCGGGCTCGGCCTGTCGATGGCCTATGGCTTCGCGCGCCAGTCGGAAGGCTTCGTCCGGATCGACAGCGTGCTCGGCGAGGGCACGTCAATCACCCTCTATCTGCCGCGCAGCGCCGCCAGCCGGCCCGCTGCGCCCGTGCAGGGCCTGCCGAGCGGCAGCCAGGCGCCGGCGCAGGGCAGCGGCGAAGTCGTCCTCATCGTCGAGGACGATGCGGTCGTGCGCGGCCTCGTGGTCGAGACGCTGGCGGAGCAGGGCTATCGCACGCTCGAAGCCGGCGATGGCGACGGCGGACTGGCGATCCTGCGATCCGACGTTCGGATCGACCTGCTGGTGACCGACATGGGGTTGCCCGGCATTGGCGGGCGGCAGGTCGCGCAGCATGCCCGCGACATCCGCCCCACGCTCAAAGTGCTGTTCATGACCGGCTATGCGGAACATGCCGCGTCGGCCTCGGGGTTCCTCGGCAGCGGGATGGGCCTGATCACCAAGCCGTTCGAGATCGGCGAATTCGTCGGCAAGATCCAGGGCATGATCGCGCCCTGACGCGCCGGGGCGTTGCGCCCGACGTCCGCACTACCTCGTCGGGCGCGCTGCGCGCCGCGCTCAACCCGAGTCGAGATCGCAGCATTATGGACGATATGCCACGCTGCGCACCCTATGGTCCATCATCACGGCCGATATACTTATGAATAATATTCGACATCTACCATACGTCGACACAGTAATACATCCAGTTTGATCCATATTACATATGGTCTAAACAAACTCCATTCTCGCATATCGTCAAAAGTGAAATTTTAAACGTCTCTCGGCGTTGTCGGACTGCGCCTGCCAATTTACCACCGTCGAACGCCGACCGCCATGCCAGTGTCCATTACCGTATAGATTGCGTTCCGGACTGCATATCGGTCCCGTCGGCGACACGCGGCCTATCTTGGGCAAGATCCCATTTCATTATGCCTTTTACAAAGGGAACATGGACGATGGATATTCAACTCAACTTCATCAATCAGTCTGCCGACGCCAATAATTCGCAGATCGTCGTCTTCCAGAAAAACGTCGCGGCGGGCTATGAAGAATTGGCGGTCGCCTGGAAGGTGATCGAACATTGCGGGTTCGGCGACAATCACCCGTTTGTCTACCCGATGACGATGCAGGTCAGCGCCAGCGACAGCTATGGCAATTACACGCCGAAGCTGGACGCCCAGCCGGGCAACGCCTTCCAGGTCACGCTGACCACCTCGGGCGACATGCTGAACCGCTCGGGCCTGTCCAATTATCCGACCGAGGTGCAGCTCTCGAACAATCTTCCCCAGGCGCGGTCAACGCCAACATCTACAAGAGCGGTACGCTGCTCGCGACCAAGTCGACGATCGCGCCCGGCCAGATGGCGGCGTTCCAGTTCCTGCCGACGATCTGGATCGGCGCGGTCTCGCAGGTGACGCAGGGCCAGGTGATGAATTCCGCCATCGTCGAACAGGTCAACACCGAGCTGTCGCTGCTCGGCATGTCCAGCGCCGACATCGTGATGACGGGCGGCGGACCGGGCAAGAACTCGCAGCCGTTCGCCTTCACGCTGCAGAATGTCAGCTGGGCCTGATCGCTCGGCGCGATGGACTAGGTGTCTGCGCCGCGACGCTGTGCGGCGCAGACATCCGCCCTCCGTCCGCGGCATCATCGAAAGCGCGTGATGAACACGATCGTCGAGCACCGCTGGGCCCTTCCCGAGGTCGACACCGTCTTCGAACTGGTCTTCGCGATGGAACGCGGCGCCGCACCCGACGGGCATCGGGTCGCGGTGACCTGTCGGTGGCCGCCGGCCGAGACCCGAACGCTCACGCTCAGCGCCGCCCGCGCGACGCCGATCTCGCTCGACTTCCTGTCCGGCTACCGGCTGCGCGGCACGATGACGGTGATCCACGACAATGATCGCCGCGCGCCCTCGATCGGCGTCAATGCGGACCTCACCTATGACTGGCGCGGGCAGCCGCCGGTGCAGCATTTCCAGGGCCTGGTGTTCCTCAGCCGCGAGCCGATCCCGCCACCGCCGCCGCCGCCCGATCCCCCGACACCCGTCCCGCCGCCGATGGACGATGACGAGGACGGCGATCCGGTGGCGATCATCACTCCGCACGACGAGCTCTTCCCCTATCTCTATGTCCGCCAATGGCCGAAGATCCCCGCCGAGGATCTGCACGATCGCTTCTTCTCCTACGACGATACGAGTCCGCCGGGCGCGAGCTTCCTCGTCGCGCTGGCCGCGCTCGTGCCGCAGGGCCGGCCGGCGATGGAGGCCCTGGCGCTGGCCTTTATTGACGGCGCGATGCCGTGGCAGCGCCAGTATATCGCGAGCCGCTCCGACCTGCGGGGGCCGATCGCCGAATTCGCGCCGCTGGCGTTGCGCCTCCAGCAAGCGGATCGTGCCGGCTGGGTCGACACGCTCTGCCACGCCTTGCAGGCGCTGCTGGAGCGCTACGGCAAGACCGGCGCCTGGCTGCGCGGCCCGGACTATGCCGCCGCCCTCGATCGCGTCTGGCAGAGCTATTTCGCGCTGACCGTGCTGCTCGGCTATGATCAGGCGCTGCTCGCCGACCTTGCGCTGACCTTGTGGCTGGCCAATGCCGTGGCCAAGACGCTCAGCATCGACGCCGACGGTCGCCTGCACGTCGGCACGCTGACCAAGGCGCAGAATGACGCGGTCGCCCACGCCTCGCTGCTCCTGCCAGCCACGGTCTTCCCGCTGCCCGCGGGGGGCGGGTCGTCGCCGCCCGCGTCGGGCCATCGCGGCTGGATCGAGCCCTATGCGGTCGGCGACCTCCAGATGGTCCGCCAGCGTCTGCTGCGCTACGTGCCCGGCGAGATTGCGCGGATCGAGAATGTCATGCGCGGCGAGCGCCGCGAGGTGTCCAGCGGCAGGGGCGCCAGCGGCTCGATATCGACCAGAAGAGCGGCGAGGAGCTCGCGCTGCTCGAGAGCGACGACAGCGACGCGCGCACCTCGCTGCTGCAGGAGACCAGCCGTCTGGTCGCGGGCAAGACGATCGGCGACAGCTATGAGAATTTCACGACGAGCTACGGCCCGCCGACGCAGGCGACGCTCAACGGCACGCTGAACCGGGTCACCACCGCCGGCTCGCCTGCCAGCGACGACGTCACGCGCTTCGCGCGCGAGATCGTCGGCAAGGCGGTCAACCGCATCGCGCGCAAGGTCGGGACGGTCCGCGCGACGAGCAGCCTGTCGCACGTCGAGGATGCGGTGGTCAGCGTGATCGACAATAGCGGCGGCGGCAACAGCCTGTCGGCGGTCTATCGCT
>NZ_CALMAW010000093.1:9788-10162 GCF_937859915.1 uncultured Sphingomonas sp.
GTCTACGAGGCCTGCGTCGTCAACTATGGCAACCGCCTGATCATGGAATTCGTCGTGCGCCGCCCCGCCGCCGTGCTGCACGATCCCGCGACCACCGACCGGCACCATGGCGGCGCCCCCTTCCCGCCGCCCGCGCACCTCGGGATAGGCTCGTTCGAAGACATCGGCCCGCGCAACTATGCGCGGCTGTGCGCGACCTATGGCGTGACCGAGATCGTGCCCCCGCCCGGCCCCAGATCCGCCGCCGCGAGCGTGCGGACGGGGGACGAGACGCAGATCGCGATCCCGCCGGGCTACACCCCCAGCAGCGCGGCGGCGGGCTGCGCGACCCCGGCGGGGCCGCCGCCCGCGATCATGGTCGGATGCCTGGCGGT
>NZ_CALMAW010000094.1 GCF_937859915.1 uncultured Sphingomonas sp.
GGGGTCGGTGCCGGTGCCGGCGCTGGTGCCGGTGCGGCCGCCACGGGTGGCGCGGCGACCGCGACCGGCTGCACATGCGGCTCGGGCGTCGGTGCGGCCTCGACCGGTGCCTCGACCTGTGGCTCCTCGCCCGGTCGGCTGAGCACGCGTCGACGCTTCACCTCGACGACGACGGTGTTCGACCGGCCATGGCTGAAGCTCTGCTTCACCTTGCCCGTCTCGACCGTGCGCGTAAGGCCCAGCGGCGCACGCATACCCAGTTTCGGCTTGTCCTGATCGCTCATCGACTATTCTAATCCCTACGGTCCTGTCCGGCGGCATCGCCGCCGGGGTATTTATCGCCAGCGGCATCGCCACCGGTGTCGTTCTGCTCGACGACGTCGCCGCCATCGATGTCGTTTGGCCCCGATGGCGCGTCGCCAACGGCATCGTTCGTCATGGTCGAAACCGGAAGGCCCCGCGAAGAGTCGCGAGGCTCGGCCTCACCATCCAGTCCGATAAATCCGCGCCAACGTGCGAGCGCGTGCGAGACGCGCTGAGCGGCAGCCCGGTCTATGAGGGCGATATGTACCACATTCTCGCGCCCCAGCGCCATCGCCAATATGGTGCGCGAGACGGGCAATGCCACCCCCCGCAAGCCCGATCCCTCTTCGTCGCGGCCGACTCGGAGCGCCTGGTCGAGCTTGCGCGAGCCGTCGGTGCCCGCGTCCGCGGCGTGCATCAGCAGGTGGACGCGGCCCTTGCGCGCCGCCTCCTCGATGCGATCGGAGCCGAGGACGAGCGCGCCCGAGCGCGATTCGAGACCGAGCCGATCGAGGAAGGCGCGTTCGAGCGCGGTCTCGATGCGCGCGCCGAGATCGTCGGGGACGGTGAGCGGCTTGCCCTTGAACGAGCGGGCGAGCGCGCCGCGGAGCTTGCCCTTGGCCTGCGCCGTCTCGAGCGTCTTGCGGTCGACGCCGATCCACGCGCCGCGACCCGGCGCCTTGGCGCGCACGTCGGGGAGCAGGTCGCCATCGGGGGAGATGGCGAGCCGGATCAGCGTGTCGCGCGCGTCGTGTGCACCGGTGAGGATGCAGCGACGTTCTGGAATATGAGCGGAGTCGTCTGCAGCACGTCCTTCGACTTCGCTCAGGACGAACGGGTGATTATCCACCCTTCGTCCTGAGCCTGTCGAAGGACGGGCTCCAGGCGCTGCTGCGTCAGGCTCTAGGCCGTGCGGGGTCTCATTGCTCGCCATCCGCGCCAGCGTCCTCCGCGGACTGAGGCGCAGACTTGGGCTCGTCGTCGAACCAGCCGGCGGCGTGCCGCGCGGCCATGATGATCTCGTTGCCCTGTTCCTCGGAGAGGCCATATTCGGCGAGCACGCCGCCCTTGTCCTCGGCGCGCTGCTTGACCGGTGCCGCGCCCTCGGCGCGGCGGCGCGGTTCGACCCGCTTCTTCTGGACGAGCTCGTCGGTGGCGAGATCGCCGATGTCGTCGAGCGTCAGGATCTTGGCCTTGCCCAGCGTCACCATCATCGCCTCGGTGATGTAGGGCAACTCGCCGATCGCATCGTCGACACCGAGCGCCTGGCGCGCCTCGCGGTTGGCGGTCTCCTTGCGGTCGAGCGCCTCCTGCGCGCGGTTCTGCAGCTCGGCGGCGAGATCGTCGTCGAAGCCTTCGATCACCGCCAGCTCGGACGGATCGACATAGGCGACCTCCTCGAGGCTGCCGAAGCCTTCCGCGACGAGCAGCTGCGCGAGCGTCTCGTCGACGTCGAGCTCGCCTTCGAAGAGCCCGGTGCGCTCGGTGAATTCCTTCTGGCGCTTCTCCGAGGCGTCGGCCTCGGTGAGGATGTCGATCGCCTTGCCGGTCAGCTGCGAGGCGAGCCGCACATTCTGGCCGCGACGGCCGATCGCGAGGCTGAGCTGATCGTCGGGGACGACCACCTCGATGCGCTCGTCATCCTCGTCGATCACGACGCGCGCGACGTTGGCGGGCTGGAGCGCGTTGACCACGAAGGTCGCGACGTCGGGCGACCAGGGGATGATGTCGATCTTCTCGCCCTGCATCTCCTGCACGACGGCCTGGACGCGGCTGCCCTTCATGCCGACGCAGGCGCCGACCGGATCGATGCTCGAATCGCGCGAGATCACGCCGATCTTGGCGCGCGAACCGGGGTCGCGGGCGGCGGCCATGATCGTGATCACGCCGTCGTAGATTTCGGGGACTTCCTGCGCGAACAGCTTCTTCATGAAGTCGGGATGCGCGCGGCTGAGGAAGATCTGCGGGCCGCGAACCTCGCGCGCGACCTTGAGGATCAGCGAGCGGATGCGGTCGCCGACGCGCACCACTTCGCGCGGGATCTGCGCGTCACGGCGGATGACGCCCTCGGCGCGGCCCAGGTCGACGACGACATGGCCGAACTCGACGCGCTTGACGACGCCGGTGATGACCTCGCCGACGCGGTCCTTGAACTCGCCATATTGGCGCTCGCGCTCGGCGTCGCGGACCTTCTGGAAGATGATCTGCTTGCTGGCCTGCGCCTGGATGCGGCCGAATTCGATCGCGGGGAGCGGGTCGACGATATAGTCGCCGATCGCGGCGCCCTTCTGCAGCTTCTCGCCGTCGGCCACCGAGACCTGGGTGAAGTAGTTCTCGACCTCTTCGACGACCTCGACGACGCGCCACAGGCGGAGCTCGCCGCCCTTGGGGTCGATCTTGGCGCGGATGTCGTTCTCGGCGCCGTAGCGCGTCTTGGCGGCGCGCTGGATCGCGTCCTCCATCGCCTCGATGACGATCTCGCGGTCGATCAGCTTCTCTTTCGCCACCGAGTCGGCGATGGCGAGCAGTTCGGCCTTGTTGGCGGAAATGGCGGTGGCCACGAGGTCTATCCTTCCTTCGAGATGCTGTCGTCGCCGTCGTCGGGCGCGATTTCGATGATCTTGTCCGCACCCTCTGTGGAGAGCGGCGCGGTGGCCTTGATGAGCGCGTCGGTCAAGATCAGCTTGGCCGAGGCGATGGTCGACATGTCGGTGGCGAACTCGCCGGCGTCCTTCGAGAGCGCAAAGCGCACGGTGCTGCCCTCGGTGCCGAGGATGCGCCCGTCAAGATGCTTGCGCCCCTCGATCTTGTCGACGAGGCGGACGCGCGCGTCGAAGCCCGCCCAGTCGTCGAAGTCGGCGAGGCGGGTCAGCGGCCGGTCGATGCCGGGCGAGCTGACCTCGAGCCGATAGGCTTCCTCGATCGGGTCGTGCTGGTCGAGCACGTCCGAGATGCGGCGGCTGAGCGCCTCGCAGTCGGACAGATCGAGCTGGCGCGTGTCGGGGCGCTCGGCCATCACCTGCAACGTCGGATCGGAGCGCCCGCCGTTCATCTTGACGCGCACCAGCGCAAGCCCGAGCGCTTGCGCTTCGGGCTCGATCAGGCGGGCGATGTCGGCGATGTCGGTCATGCGATCTTTCATGGAAACGTCGAGCGCCTTCCAGCCGGCCCCGGTGGGACCAGCCTCGGCAGAGTTTCCAATGTCGAGAAGGCATCGGCTATATAGATCGAGTCTCGCGTTCGGGCAAGCATGTGCGTATCCCATCCTCGTCCGCGCTGAGCGCCGTCGACGCGTAGCCACCGTCGGTGCGTGGGCTTCGACTGCGCTCAGGCCGAACGGGGGGTAGCTGGAGAACCGAAGATATGCGTCCGATCGTGTGTGCTGCGCTGATGTTGCTCGCGACCCCTGCCATTGCCGAAGTCAATGCCGGCAACGACAAGCCCAATCCGGTCAAGCCGTTCACCGAGACCAGCGTTGCGACGTTCGACTACCCCTGGGCGATCGCCTTCCTGCCCGATGGGCACATGCTGATCACCGAGAAGCCGGGCAAGCTCTATCTGGTCAGCCAGACCGGCGCCAAGCAGCAGGTCACCGGTGTGCCGCGCGTCAATTATGATTCGTCGCAGGAAGGGCTGCTCGACGTCGCGCTCTCGCCGCATTTCGGCAACGATCACATGGTCTACCTGACCTATTCGGAGCCGGGGCCGGGCGGGTCCGGCCTAGCGCTGGCGCGGGCGACGTTGGTCGGCAACACGCTGTCGGGGCTGCAGGTGATCTGGCGGCAGCTGCCGCGCGGCCGTGGCGGCCAGGACGGCGGCATCGTCACCTTTGATCCGGGCGGCCGCTTCCTTTTCCTGACCGTCGGCGAGCGGCAGCGCTTCACCCCGGCGCAGGATCCCAACCAGGCGACCGGCAAGATCCTTCGCCTCACGCTCGACGGCAAGCCCGCGCCCGGCAATCCGATGGCCGGCAAGACCGGCACCAGCACGGTGACGGTGATCGATCCGCCCAAGGACACCGTCGCCGCCAAGACCGCGCTGGGCCGCAAGGTGACGCTGCCCGGCCCCAACCTCACGCCTGCCGAGACGTGGAGCACCGGGCACCGCAATCCCTATGGTCTCGCCTTCGACGACAAGGGTGTGCTGTGGGAGATCGAGATGGGTCCGCGCGGCGGCGACGAGCTCAACATCATCAAGCCCGGGCGCAATTACGGCTGGCCGGTGGTGTCGAACGGGAATAATTACGACGGCGTCCCGATCCCGCGGCACGACACGCACCCCGAGTTTGAGAAGCCCGTGGTCTATTGGACGCCGGTGATCGCGCCGGCTGGGCTCGCTTTCTATTATGCCAAGCTGTTCCCGCAATGGCGCGGATCCGCGTTCGTCGGCGGGCTCGCGTCCGATGCGCTGGTGCGGATTAGGTTCGACGGCAAGGGCGGCGCCAACGAAGCCGAACGCTGGGACATGGGCCACCGCATCCGTGACGTGAAGGTTGGCCCCGACGGCGCGCTGTGGCTGCTCGAGGACGAAGAGGGCGGGCGGCTGCTGAAGCTGACCCCGAAGAAATAGCCGACTTACGCCTGCATTGACGTCTCTCGTGCGCGGGCGGTCAATGCAGCACGGCGTCCTTCGGCAGGAAGGCTTGCGAGAGGCCGTGATACAGCCGCTCGCGACAGACGAGCGAGGCCACCGCATCCGCGATCAGCGCCGTCGCCAGCAGCGGCAACAGCAGGCCGTGGCTGGCGGTCCCCTCCGAGATGATGACGACGGCGGTCAGGGGCGCGCGTACCACGCCGGTGAAATAGCCGATCATGCCGAGCAGCACGACCGGGCCTGCCGCCGACGCCGGAAACAGCGTGCGCAGCAGATCGCCCAGCCCGGCACCCGTCGCCAGAGACGGCGCGAAAATGCCACCGGGAAGGCCGGATACCGCGGTCGCCAGCGTCGCGACGAATTTTGCCGGTCCGAACCAATGAGGCATATCATGACCGAGGATCATCAGCCGCGCCGGTTCGTAGCTCGTGCCCCAGGTCATGCCGGTCAGGCAGCCGACGATCGCGACGACCGCTCCCATCGCGATCGCGGTCGGCACGGGATGGCGCCGCAATCCGCGCAGCGGGCGCAGATCGGATAGGCTGAACGCCAGCATCGCCTTGGAGAAAAATCCGCCCGCAAGGCCGCCGAGAACGCCGGCCACCGGAACGATCAGCAGGGCCTGCCGCAGCGGCAGCGTCACGCTCATCGCGCCGAAATAGACATAGTCGCCGGCGAGCCCGAGGCTGACCATGCCCGAGATCAGCACCGCGGTCATCACCAGCAGCGTCATCTTCTGCTCGTAGGCGGCCGCCAGTTCCTCGATCGCGAAGGTGACGCCGGCCAGCGGCGTGTTGAACGCCGCGGCGACGCCGGCCGCCCCGCCGGCGATCATCACCGAGGCGCGGATCGGCACGCGGAACAGCGTGTGCGCATAGGCCATGATGCTTGCCGAAATCTGCACGGTCGGCCCCTCGCGCCCAACCGACGCGCCGACGAGCAGCGCCGCGATCGTGCTGGCGAATTTTACCAGCGCCGTTTTCCAGGAGGCGAGTTCGGCCATCGCGCCATCGGGATCCAGCCGCGCCGCCATGATCTGCGGAATGCCCGAGCCGCGGGCGGCCGGCGCGACGCGGCGCGTGAACCAGACCAGCGCGCCGAAGCCGAGTGGGGTGAGGAGCAGCGGTGCCCACCACGCGACGTGCACGAGGTTAAGAAACACTCCGCTCGCCCAGTCGGCCGCCTTGGCGAAGAGCAAGGCAACGAGCCCAAGCGCGACGGCGCCGGTCAGGATCGCGGCGCGCTTCCGCCAGATCGGCGCGGTCGGACCATGTTCCCGCGCCAGATGCCGGGCGCGTGCGATGGTGTCGCGGCGTGTCATGCGGCCGTGACGATCGCGGCCGGCACCTCGGTGCGCCGGTATCTGAAATACCAGACCTCATGGCCCTTGGCGCGCGCCTTGGCCTCGTAGCGCGTCTCGGGCCAGTCTTCGGGGCGGACGAGAAAGTCCTGCGGACTATCCGCCTGCCATTCGAACTGGGGCAATCCCGCCATCACCATCATCGCCCAGCGAACGTAGACCGGATGGTCGGTGCCGAAGCGGAATTCGCCGCCAGGCTTGAGCTTGGCGGCGAGCAGTCCGATCGGGCCGGGGTTCATGAAGCGGCGCTTGGCGTGGCGCGCCTTGGGCCAGGGATCGGGGTGG
The DNA here is from genome assembly GCF_937859915.1 of uncultured Sphingomonas sp. Taxonomy (GTDB): domain Bacteria; phylum Pseudomonadota; class Alphaproteobacteria; order Sphingomonadales; family Sphingomonadaceae; genus Solisphingomonas. The sequence goes on from NZ_CALMAW010000094.1 coordinate 6,542, forward strand.
AGCAGCCAGCCGCGGTCGAGGCTGGCATCGGGCAGCCGCTCGAGCACCTCGATCGCATCGCCCATGTGCAGGCGGACGTTGGCGAGGTCCCGGTCGCGGACCTGCATCAGCGCGCCGACGACGCCGTCGAGAAACGGCTCGCAGCCGATGAAGCCCATTTCGGGCGCCATCGCGGCCTGCTGCGCCATATGCTCGCCCTTGCCGAAGCCGATCTCGATCGCGAGCGGCCGGTCGTCGCCGAACAGGCGTACCGCATCGAGCGCGCCGTCGGCGGGCACTTCGAGCGTCGGCAGCAGCACATCGACAAGCTCGGCCTGTCCGGCGCGCAGCGCATGGCCTTGCCTGCGGCCATAGAGCCGGCGGATCGTCAGGGGATCGGTCATCCGCGCGCGCTTAGCGGCTGACGACGCGTTTTGCACCTCGGAACGTGCGCCGACACGGGTCGTTGATCGAACCTTGAGGAGAGCCATCATGAACGACACGCCCGACACGCCGATCGACGACGCGGCACTCGACTCGATCTCGGTCGCCCCGCCCGCGCCATCGGCGTCCGACACCGGACCGGCCGGCGCGGACAGTGACGACAAGCCCGAGGTGCGCGAAGCCCATGACGCAAGCGACCATGCCGCCCTCGCCAAGGATCCCTCGCACGAAGATGCCAAGCTCGACGTCGGGTTAGACGAAAGTTATCCAAGCTCCGATCCGCCCGCCAACGTCGCCCCCGGCCATGACGAACCGGCACCCTCGTCCGGCTTCGATGAGGCCGCGGAGAAGGCCCGCGAGGCGGAAGGCCGATAGTCGCGAGACTGCAACACTTCGGACATTTAGTGACCGGCAGCACATCGCTTGTCGGTCACTTATTGCGTCGCAGCATCTTTCCTGCTTCGATTTGAGTCGAAGGCTGGAGATTGGTTAACCCTTGGGTAATCGCCCAAGGCTTAGTCTTCAGCCACTCGATGTGGGGATATGCTATGGGCACGCAGGCACGACCGGCAGATGGCGCGATGACCTTGGCGGAGATGAAGGAGTTTGCGTCCTTCCCCGCCGCGACGCAGCGGTACATCCGCCGATCGCTCGACGTCGGCTTGATGCGGCAGGATGCGCTCAGTCGCTGGTCGCGCGATGTCGTCGAGGCCGCCAGCATCCGCGCGCAGACGCGGGTCTACGACCGTCTCACCGGGCTCCGCCAGATCATCCCGGACGATAGCGGGCTGGAGGCGGTCGAGCCGTTCATGGCGCCGCTGGTCTCGATCTCGGCCTTCGATCTCGGCCAGGACCGGCTGAGCAGCTTCGGCGCCTATCGGTTCCTCTACGAGCGTCTGCTCGGCGCGCCGGTACGCCCCTGGTTGCCGGGCGCGTTCTGCGCGGCAGCGGCGCTTCCGCATCTCCATCCCGAGCGGCGGCGCGCCCTGCTTCAGTCGATCAGCGAGGCGGCGGCCACCGCCGCGGGCTGGTCGGCACGCGAACCCAGCTTCTTCCCCGAGTGGGTCGAAAAGGTCGACACGCGCCTTGCTAACTGACGATTTGGACGGCAGGGCGGAGCAAGGCAGGGACTAGGGCGTTCGGCTGAGCGTTGGTCCGCGCCGCCCTGGAGATTTGCTATGCCCGTCATCCGTCTCGAGACCAAACGCGTTGAAAAGCCGTGGGGCCGTCATGACCTTTGGCCCGGTTTCGAGGATGCGCCCGAAGGCAGCCCGGCGATCGGCGAGGTCTGGTTTCAGGCGCCCAAGGGCGTCGGCGAGGATGATCCCGAGCTGCTGATCAAATATCTGTTCACCTCCGAGCGACTGTCCGTCCAGGTCCATCCCGACGACGCCGACGCGCGCGCCCGTGGCTATGAGCGCGGCAAGAGCGAAGCGTGGCAGATCCTGCGCGCCGATCCCCAGGCGACGATCGCGATCGGGACGCGCAAGCCGATGACCAAGGACGAGTTGCGCGCCGCCGCCGAAGACGGCTCGATCGTGCAGGATCTCGACTGGAAGGCGGTCCAGGCCGACCAATTCTGGTATTCGCCGTCGGGCACGGTGCATGCGATCGGGGCGGGGCTCGTCGTCATCGAAGTTCAGCAGAACGTCGATCTGACCTACCGCCTGTATGACTATGGCAGCGACCGCGAACTGCATCTCGATGACGGAATCGCGGTGTCGGACCCGGTCCCCTATGTGGCGCCGTTCCAGCCTTATGATCTGAGCGCGGGTCGGCGGGTCCTCGCGGCGGACGGGGCGTTCGTCACCGAGCGCTGGACGCAGGCCGCCGCGGGCACGCTGTCGGCGACGCACGACCGGCCGGTGTGGCTGGTCCCGCTGACCGGCGAGGCGTCGTTCGGTGGGCAGACGGTCGCGCCCGGCGGCGTCTGGCTGGCCGATAGCGCGGCGCCCTTCGATCTTCCCGCGGGCACCGACCTGCTGCTTGCCTATCCCGGCGGCGCCGTGAACGAAGCGCTCGCCGGCTGAGCGCTCAGATCGCCGGCGGGACCCAGCTCAGATCGATCGCCGCGTAGCGATCGATATGGTTGGCGACTCCGGCGAGGCGCGCCTCGTCCATCACGCGCACGCGTCCGTTGCTGCGCCCGATCAGCCCCTCATCGGTCAGCTGGCGCATCATCCGGTTGACATGGACGGCGGTAAGCCCGGTCGCGTCGCCAATCTCTTCCTGTGTGAGCGGTAACACCAGTCCGCCCGCGACGTCGCTGCCACCGGCCCGAAGCCGGCGCAGCACGTCGATGAGCAGCGCCGCGACCCGAGATTTGGCGGAAGTGCGACCGAGCGACGCCAACCGATCGGCGATCGCCATCCGTTCGATCTGTACGAGCGCTAACAAAAGCGCGCCGATCCGCGGCTGATGCGTGAGCAGACTACGCAGTGCGGTCTTGTCGATCACGCGTACCACCGCGTCGGTCGCCGCGGTAATCGCGAAGGGCGCCTTTTCCCAAGGCAAAGCGGCATCGCCGGCGAGTTCTCCCGGCAGATGCAGGCCGAGGATCTGGCGATTGCCATCGCTCAACAGCGTCGAACTGTAGAGCCAGCCCTTTCGCACGACATAGATTTCGCGGGTAGGCGCGTGCTCGGCACACAGCACGCCCCCCCGTGGCAAGCTGCGTTCGCTTTCCTCTAGCGTCGCTAGCGCATCGCGCTCGGGCTCGGCGAGGGGCAGGTATCGGCCAAGCCGCTGCGCCAGACTGCTGTGATCCACCTGTTACCGCTCGCCCCTTGAAACAGCCCAAGCTGTAGGCGGAACGGTCTGGGGCGGCGCTAAACACGATCAAGATTAGAATGACTTGGACGGATCGCTCATTTCGGTGCCGCACCCTGGCTTGCGCGCATCGTGCGATGCTCTAGGACGCAGACGATGGACAGGATCGTTATCCGCGGCGGTGCGCCGCTTTCCGGCCGGCTTCCCATTTCGGGGGCGAAAAACGCGGCGCTCACGCTGTTGCCGTGCGCCTTGCTGACCGACCAGTCGCTGACGCTGCGCAACCTGCCGCGGCTCGCCGACGTCGACGGCTTCGGGCATCTGCTCAACGGCATGGGCGTGTCGACCGCGATCGCAGGCGGAAGTCCCGACGAATTCGGCCGCACCATGACGCTTGATGCGACCCGGATCAGCTCGACGGTTGCGCCCTATGACTTCGTCCGCAAGATGCGCGCCTCGATCCTTGTGCTCGGTCCGCTGATCGCGCGGATGGGCGAGGCGACGGTGTCGCTGCCGGGTGGCTGCGCAATCGGCAACCGCCCGATCGACCTCCATCTCAAGGCGCTTGAGCAGCTCGGGGCGGAGATCGAAATCACCGCGGGCTACGTCAAGGCGACCGCGCCCGATGGCGGCCTCAAGGGCGGTGCGATCACGTTCCCGATCGTCTCCGTCGGCGCCACCGAGAATGCGCTGATGGCCGCCAGCCTCGCCAGTGGCGAAACCGTGATCGATAATGCCGCGCGCGAGCCCGAGATCGTCGACCTGTGCCGCTGCCTGGTCGCGATGGGCGCGGAGATCGAGGGCATCGGCACCGAACGGCTGGTCGTCCATGGCAAGCCGCGGCTGCACGGGGCCGACTATAGGGTGATGCCCGATCGTATCGAGGCGGGCAGCTATGCCTGCGCGGCGGCGATCACCGGCGGCGAACTCGAACTGGTCGGTGCCGACATCGACGATATGGGGGCGATCCTCGCCAGCCTGCGCGAGACCGGCCTGCACGTCTCGGCGACCGATGACGGCATTCGCGTCGCCGCCGATGGCAAGCTTCGGCCGCTGACCTTGTCGACCGCACCCTATCCGGCGTTCCCGACCGATATGCAGGCGCAGTTCATGGCGATGCTCGCGCGTGCCGACGGCGCCTCGGTGCTGACCGAGACGATCTTCGAAAACCGCTACATGCACGTGCCCGAATTGTCGCGCATGGGCGCCGACATCCAGGTTCATGGCCGCACCGCGGTGGTACGCGGCGTCGAGCGGCTGGTCGGCGCCGATGTGATGGCGACCGACCTGCGCGCCTCGATGAGCCTGGTGCTGGCCGGCCTCGCCGCCGAAGGCGAGACCCGCGTCCACCGCGTCTATCATCTCGACCGCGGCTATGAGCGGCTCGAGGAGAAGCTGTCGGCGGTCGGTGCGCAGATCGAACGCGAAGCCGACAGCTAAGCGATCAGGCGGGCCGTCGCCCCGGCATCACCGACAGACCGCGGTGACGGTCGTGCCGGCGCCCTGGGTCGACTTGCGGATCAGCAGCGGCGTCTTGCGTGCCGGGCAATAGATTTTGAGGCCGCCTGCCGGCACCGCGGTGACGCCCGAAGGTGCCGCGCTATGATGCTCGACCGGCTTCTTGGCGTGGCGGCTGCCCCGCGTCTCGGACGTGCGATGATGGGGCGCGCTGTGGTGCCGCGTGTGCGCGGCCGCCGGTGTCGCGGCGGCCGCGGCGATCAGCGCCAGCGCGGCGACGGATGATAAGGTGCGATCGGCCATGGCATCCCTCCCGAAGACGTCGGGCGGATTGCTCCGCCGTCGGCGACCATCCATAAGAGACCCGCTCGGGATCGCGCCAGTCCTGTTTTGGGTTTCGGCGTGCACCACATGCACGAGGAGAAGCCTATGTCGATCCTATGGGACCAGCCCGCGACGCTGATCGATCTCGACGGCACCGCGCCGTTCATCGGCAGCCTGCGTGGTTGCACGCGCCATTTCGCGGCGTTCACGGCGGCGGCGAAGGCGGATGCGCGGATCCTGCTGTCGCAGCCGGTCGCGCGAGCGGGCCGGCGGACGCGGACCTGGCTGCTCAATCCCGACGAGATCGCCGACCTAGCCACGGCGCTCACGACGGCGGGGTGATACCGGGGGTGCCTTTCCCGGGCTTGGTGACGTTTATCCGGCGTCGAGCCATTGCCGCGCCGCATCGATCGTCTCGAAGGTGCGGTGGTTTTCGCCATCCACGATACGGCTGAGCTGCAGTCTGGTCAGCCCGGCACGTGCGACGATCGCGATCCGGTCGTCGCGTGCCCAGATCCGGCGCGTCTCGCGCTCGATGCGCGCGGACGTACTCGCCGACTGGACCAGAGATGCCCGCATGTCGATGACGACCTTGAGCCGGGGATGACGCGGGCGGGTCATCAGCGCGACCTGTCTCAGGTCCTCGAAATGCCGCTCGACGCAGGCGTCGGAGAAGAAGCCGATGCCGGTCACGCAAATCATGCCGCCGTTGGTCGTGACCGTCAGCGAACCCGCCACGGCGGTGTCCTGTGCGGCTCGGAAGGACGAGACAGACGCCATGTCGTTTACAATCGGCCCGCGATCTTGGGAACGGCGCGCGCGCGATAATGTCTTTGCGGCGCGACCGGCATATTCGGTGCGGCGATCGCCGGCATGGCCTCGAACAACCAAGCCTCCGCGTCGGCGACGGTTGGAAACATCCGCATCGCGTCGCGCCCCATCACGCGCTTATACTGGATGCGTGCCAAGCCCGGCCCGGCGACGAGCGCGAGGCGGCGCGAGGCGTTGGTCGCGCCGTCGATGAAGGCCTTGCACATCGCAACGACCTCCTGACTCTGAATCTTGAAATGCGACAGGTCGGCCAGCACGAGGTGATCGCCGGGTGCGCAGCTGAGCCGGGCCGCCGCCGCCTGCTCGTCGCGCGCAAAGGCGCGGACGGTGTCGATGGTCCAGAATCCCTCGAGCGTCAGCCGAAGGAAATTGCGTTTGGCATCCACGTCGATCGTATACATCGTCGCCCTCGTGGCCGGGCAGGCCCCGGTCGCATTCAGAGGTGATGGTCAGATCTTAACGACAACAGCAAAGTATCGAGCATGACGGCGGCTTTCGACCATTGTCTTAGGCCGCTGGATCAATAGCCGTCGGCTAGTCCGGCCGGCCGCCGGCGATCATTGGCGCCCTGCAGCGCACCCGTCCTGGGATCGACGATGATCGCCTCGGCAGCGCCCCACGGCGTGCCGGTCCTAACCGTATAGCCCATCCGCGCGAGGCGGGCGGCGCTGTCGGTGGTGAGATAGCCGGGCTCGACGGTGATCAGGTCGGGCATCCACTGGTGATGGAAGCGCGGCGCATTGACCGCCTGCTGGACGTTCATCCCGAAGTCGACGATGTTGACGATGCTCTGCACCACCGTCGTGATGATCGTCGAGCCGCCGGGACTGCCCGTGACCAGATAGGGCTTGCCGTCCTTGAGCAGGATCGTCGGCGACATCGAGCTCAGCGGGCGCTTGCCGCCGGCGACGGCATTGGCGCTACCCTGGACGAGTCCGAAGGCGTTTGCGGTGCCCGGCTTGGACGAAAAGTCGTCCATCTCGTCGTTGAGCAGGAATCCGGTGTCGCCCGCGATCTTCCCGACGCCAAACAGATAGTTGATCGTATAAGTCACGCTGACCGCATTGCCCTTCGCATCGACCACCGAATAATGCGTCGTGTCGTTGCTCTCCGGTGGCCCGCCAATGCCCTTGACCTCGGTCGAGGGTGTCGCCCGGTCGGGCAGGATGGCCGCGCGGATCTCGGCGGCATGGGCGGGTGCGATCAGCGTCTCGACCGGATTGTGGACAAATGCGGGATCGCCCAGCGCAACGTTGCGATCGGCATAAGCGTGTCGCTCGGCTTCGACGAGGATGTGCGTCGCCTCGGCCGAGCCATAGCCCATCGCGCCGAGCGCATAGGGCTCGATCGTCTCGAGGATTTCGCAGACGGTCGCACCGCCCGAACTCGGCGGCGGCGCCGCGATTACCGTGTAGCCGTGATAACGGCAGGTGACGGGCGTATCCCAGGCGACCGTGTAGGCGGCAAAATCTGCCGGGGTCAGCAGGCCGCCGCCGGCGGCGCTGGCAGCGGCGACTTTGTCGGCGATCGGCCCATGGTAGAAGGCGCTGGTTCCCCCCTTGGCGATCGTCGCCAGCGTCTTGGCAAGCTGCGCCTGGACCAGCCGTTCGCCCGCGACGAAAGGGCGCCCCTGGTTGAGGAAGATCGCGCCGACATTGGGCTCGGTCGCGAAGTCCCGCGCGCGGCCGTCGAGGATTTTCACGTCGCCGGGCTGAAGGACGTAACCGTCGCGCGCGAGCGCGATCGCGGGGGCGATCAGCTTGGCGAGCGGCATCGTGCCATATTTGGCAAGCGCGGTATCAAGCCCCATCACCGTGCCGGGCGTGCCGATCGCAAGCCAGCTCGACGTGCTGCGGTCGGGGACGACCTCGCCCCGCGCATCCTGGAAGATGGTCGCGGTGGCGGCGAGCGGCGCCTTCTCGCGGAAGTCGAGGAACAGGTTGCGGCCGTCGGCGAGGTGGATGACCATGAATCCGCCACCACCGATATTGCCGCAGCAGGGATGGACGACGGCAAGCGCATAGCCGACCGCGACCGCGGCATCGACCGCATTGCCGCCCTGCCGAAGGATGTCGACGCCGATCTGCGTGGCGAGATGCTGCGCCGAGACCACCATCGCATGCGGCTCCGTAACCGGCTTGGCGGCGGCGAGCATGGTGCGTGCGGCGGCCGCGTCCGTAGCGACGTCGACCGGCGCCGATGCCGGCGCGTCGACCTGCGCCTCGGCGGCGGACATGAGCAGCGTCGCGGCCGCGGCTACGCCCAACGCCCGACCAACGATCCGCATACGCCACTCCTCCTACCGCAATACCGTGAGCCCTAGCGCGGCAAAGGGTGCGCGACCAGATGCGCACCGCGACGCTGTGCCCGGTTCAGCGTGCCGGTGAACGTGGCGCACCGCCCGCCCGCGATCTACCGACGCCGCCAGCTCGCGGTTTCGGCGTCGATGTCGTCGAGGATATTGCCCTGCGGCAGCGCCAGGTCGAGGCGGTGGAGCCCCCAGGTCGGATCGCGGCCCCCCTTGGCGAACATCGCGGTGAGCAGATCGGCGAACCGGCTCGGCTCGACCGTAACCGTCAGCACCACGCCCTGCGCGTCGGCCATGCAGCCGGCCGAGAGCTGGCCGACGGCCTCGATCCATGCCGGGTCGCTCGCCGGTGCGATCGCGGGGCGGGGCAGATAGGCCTTGAGCATTCCCGTGCCGCCCGCGGGGGCGGCCGGATCGACGCAGCCCGCGACGAGGCCGCCGCCCGGGCTGTGGCCGAAGACGCGTGCGACGTCGGTCGCGCCCGCCAGATAGCTGCCCCAGGCATAGGCGCAGCCGGTCTGGCTCGCTGCGGCACAGAGCGGGACATGTTTGAAGGTGCCGCCGACGGTCGCGCCCTGCGGCACCGCCAATGCGGGGTCGCCCGCGAGGAAGGCGGCGACCAGTCGCGCCTGCACGGGCTTGCCATCGATCTGCTCGGCAATCAGCCGCTGTAGCAGGATCGTGCCCTGGCTATGGCCGATCAGCACGACGCCGCGACCGTGATTGTCGTGCGCGAGATACCAGGCCCAGGCAGCGGCGACGTCACGATAGGGGATGTCCCAGTCGAGCGGCTTCCCGCTGGCCATGAACTGGATGAGCCCCGGCAGCGTCATCTGGCGGTAGATCGGCGCGAACAGCCGGCAGCGCGAGGCAAGACGGCCCGCCTGCGCACGCGTCGTGGCGACCAGCTCCGGGCTGGCGGTCATGTCGGCAAAGGGCGTCGTCTCGTGCGAGGCGGTGGGATAGACGTAGAAGCAGTCGATCGGTGGATCGGCGGCGGGGACGAAGCGCTGCGGCGTGCGCGTGCCGTCGGCGGCGACCACCATTGCGTCGAGATCGCGCGTGCAGGTCTCCTCCTGCCCGGGCCGGCACATCCAATGTGTCGGTTGGCCGTAATCGACGGCACCCGCGGGTGCGGCGGGAGGCTGGGCCGCAGCCATCGTCGCACCGGACAGGGCAAGCGCCGCCAGCGCCATCAGCCGTCGTACATGGTCGAGCATCGATCGTCCCTCCCGCGCCGGACGCTCAAAAATAGCGCGTCACGCCGGCATAGACTTCCACATCGGGGGCCTTGCGGTCGAGCCCGATATTGGTGCCGAGATCGAGCTGGCTCTTGTCGTCGGGCTGGACGCCGAGCGACAGCCCGCCGATCGCCTGCGTGCCGCGCTGATCGGGATCGGGATCCTCGTCGTGGATCATCTCGACCTCGGCCTGCAGGCTGACCTTCTCGCTCAGCGAGAATTTGGGGCCGAAGGCGACGCTGTAGAGCAGATGCCGGCCGCTGCCGTCCTTGTCGGCGGCGGCCTCGATCGTCGGCGTCAGCTCGAATTTGAGCGCCTTGTCGATCCGATAGCCGACGGGCAGGTCGGCGCCGGCGCTCCACGTCCCCGCGCCGACGGGCATGCGACCGACCGGCAACGTCGCGAACGGGATCGCGGCGAGCGACAGCCCGACATCGCCATGATCCTTGGCGTCGATGAGGTTGCGCTTGAGCCCGACGGTGACGTCGCCGACGCGGTGATAGCGGTCGACCGACCCGTCCTCGCTGTCGCGGACCGTGCCATAGGGCATCCAGCCGATCCGCAGCTCCCATTTCTCGGCGACGCCGATCCGCGCGAGCGTGTCGCCGTAGAGGATCGTGTCGGTGCGGTCGCCATGGTCGCGCTCGAGCGTCCAGTCGACGAGCCCGCTCTCGAGCTGGACGTGGCCCGGCTCGATCACGCATTCGTTGACGGTCAGACCCGGTCGCTCCGCGCACAGGTCATGCTTGTCGTCATCGGCGAGCGCGGCGGTCGCGCCGAGCATCGCGAAGCCGAGCGCCGCCAACAGCTTCATATGGTTCACCGATCGTCCCCTTTGGGCCGACCTCTCGTCCGCTCGGGGGAGTTCGTCAATGCGGCTAAAGCCGGTAAGTTACCGTGCGCCTTTTGACCGTGTCGCGCTTGCGAAGTCGGGTCTCACGATCCCGCCGGGTTCGGATCGCGCCACGCGCGCTCGAACGGAAGCCGCCAGGCATGCGGCGCGACCAGCTGGTGGATCGACTTCGGCCCCCACGAGCCCGGCTGATACAGCCGCACCGGCGGCGGCGTCTCGAGCAGCGGGATCGAAACCTCCCACAGACGCTCGATGCCCTCGGCGGTGGTGAACAGCGTGCGGTCGCCGCGCATCGCATCGAGAATCAGCCGTTCATAGGCCTCGAGCACGTCGCCGATCCGTCCGGTTTCCTGCATCGCGAACTGCAGGCTGAGCTTGTCGAGCTTCATCCCCGGGCCTGGCCGCTTGCCGTAGAAGGACAGCGACATCTTCGAGGCATCGGCAAGATCGAAGGTAAGATGGTCCGGCCCCTGCGCGCCGACGCCCGAGCCCGCCGGGAACATGCTTTTGGGTGGCTCGCGAAACGCGATAGAGATGATCCGCTGCCCCTCGGCAAGCCGCTTGCCGGTACGCAGGTAGAAGGGCACCCCCGCCCAGCGCCAATTGTCGATCAGGCATTTGAGCGCGATGAACGTCTCGGTGTCGGATTCGGGATCGACGCCGTCCTCGCTGCGATAGCCGATATATTGCCCGCGCACGACGTCGTCGGGGTCGATCGGCAGCATCGAGCGGAACACCTTGTTCTTCTCCTCGCTGATCGAGCGCGGCTCGAGCGCTGTCGGCGGCTCCATCGCCATGAACGCGAGGATCTGGAATAGGTGGGTGACGACCATGTCGCGATAGGCACCGGTCTGCTCGTAAAAGCCGGTGCGCTTGCCGAGCCCGAGCGTCTCGGGCACGTCGATCTGGACGTGATCGATGAAATTGCGGTTCCAGATCGGCTCGAAGAGGCCGTTGGCGAAACGGAAGGCAAGGATGTTCTGCGCGGGCTCCTTGCCGAGGAAATGGTCGATCCGGAAGATCTGATCCTCGGCGAACACCTCATGCAGCCGCGTGTTGAGCACGACCGCACTGTCGAGATCGGTTCCGAACGGCTTTTCCATCACGACCCGAGACCGCTCGACCAATTCGGCCTCGCCGAGCAGCCGTACCGCCGACAGCGCAGCACTCGGCGGGACGCTCAGATAATGGAGGCGCCGCGCCGCGCCGCCGAGCGCCGCATCGGCCTTGTCGACCGCCTCGCGCAGCACCTTGGGCCCGGCGGCGAGCGGGACATAATCGAGCATCTCGGCGAACGCCGCCCAATCCGCCTTGTCGATCCTGCGGGTCGAAAATTCGTCGAGCGCGCCGCGGGCCATCGCCCGGAATCCGTCGGCGTCGAGTTCGTCGAGCGACAGCCCGATGATCCGGCAGCCGGGGATGAAACCGCCGCTGACGAGATGGAACAGCCCGGGCAGCAGCTTGCGGCGCGCGAGATCGCCGGTTGCGCCGAACAGGATGACGATCTGGGGGTCCTTGGGACCAACGTCGGGGGAAAGTTTGGCCATGATGTCGTCCTTCCGGTCCGGGATCGGATCGTTGGCAATGGTGCGGTGGCAGCCGCGACGGCGTGCATCGCATGGCTAGGTTGCATTGCAGCGATACGCAACGCGTGCGGTGCGGTCGGCGCTCGGTGGCTATGTGGGTTCAAACCGCCGCCGTTTCGGGCTAGGACACCGGTATGGCGCGACAGACCCGCACGCCGCGGCCCTTCTTCGACGACAAGAACCGGGCGTTCTGGCTGATCCAGTCGGCCGGCTGGGCCGGCTATTTCGTGCTGCGCGCGCTCGGTGGCGTCGCCAACAATATGGGCCTGCTGTTCATCGTGCCGACCGCGCTCGCGACCGCGACGGGTTATTCGCTGACGCTGCTGATGGGCGCCGCCTTCCGCCGGCTGATGACCGCCAAGCCGTTCTGGACGTGGACGATGTCGATCCTCATCCTGGTGGTGGCCTCGGCCGCCTTCTCGACGATCGAGGTGTGGGCCAACGCGACCTTCTATCATCCGGGATCGCGGCCCGAAGGCGCACAGTTCCTCGGCGCGATCCTGCTCGATTTCGCGGTGCTCGGTGCCTGGTCGGCGCTCTATTATGCGATCAACTTCTTCCTCAAGCTGCAGCTGCAGACCGGCCAGCTGGAAAGACTCGAGGGCCAGGCGTCGGCGGCGCAGCTGGCGATGCTGCGCTACCAGCTCAATCCGCATTTCCTGTTCAACACGCTCAACTCGATCTCGACGCTCGTGCTGCTCAAGCAGACCGATCGTGCGAACCTCATGTTAAGCCGGCTGTCAGGCTTCCTTCGCTACACGCTGGTCAACGAGCCCACCGCACAGGTGACGCTGGCGCAGGAGGTGGAAACGCTCAAACTCTATCTCGAGATCGAGAAGATGCGCTTCGAGGATCGGCTGCGGCCGAGCTTCGACATCGCGCCGGAGGCGGCGCATACGCGGATTCCGTCGCTGCTGCTGCAGCCGTTGGTCGAGAATGCGATCAAATATGCGGTGACGCCGCAGGAGGAGGGGGCGGAGATCGCGGTCGTCGCTCGTCTGGTCGGGGATCATGTGCAGATCAGCGTGACCGATACCGGGCCGGGGTTGAACGACATCCAGCCGAGGACCACGTCGTCGACGGGTGTGGGCCACGCGAACATCCGCGACCGGCTGGTGCAGGCCTTCGGCACGCGCCAGCGTTTCGATACCCAGTCGGGGCCTGCTGGCGGTTTTGCGGTGACGATCGAAGTCCCCTATGAGACCGAACTCAAGGAGCTTGCATGACGATACGGACGATCCTGGTGGACGATGAGCCGCTGGCGATCCAGGGCCTGCAGTTGCGTCTGGAGAAGCATGACGATGTCGAGATCGTAGACACCTGCCTTAACGGCCGCGAGGCGATCCGCGCGATCAAGACGCACAAGCCCGATCTCGTCTTCCTCGACATCCAGATGCCTGGCTTCGACGGCTTCTCGGTGATCAACGGGCTGATGGAGATCGAGCCGCCGCTGTTCGTGTTCGTCACCGCCTATCAGGATCATGCGATCCGCGCGTTCGAGGCGCAGGCGATGGATTATCTGATGAAGCCGGTCGAGGAGGAGCGGCTTGCCGATACGCTCGACCGCGTCCGCAACCGCCTGTCCGAGCGCAAGGGTGCAGAAGAGGCCGGTCGGCTCAAGGAAGCGCTCGTCGAGCATGCGCCCGAGGCCGCCGAGGCGCTCGACGACGGGGTCACCGCCGACGGGCCAGCCTCCAGCCGCTACGAAAAGCTGATCAACATCAAGGACCGCGGCCAGATCTTCCGGGTCGATGTCGATAGCATCGAACGGATTGATGCCGCGGGCGACTACATGTGTATCTATACCGGCGACAACACGCTGATCCTGCGCGAAACCATGAAATTCCTCGAAAAGCGTCTTGATCCGCGGCGCTTCCAGCGTGTTCATCGCTCGACGATCGTCAATCTTGATCTGGTCAAGCAGGTCAAACCGCACACCAATGGCGAATGTTTCCTTGTCCTCGAAAGCGGCGCGCAGGTGAAGGTTAGCCGCAGTTACAAGGATGTCGTCGCGCGCTTCGTGCATTGATCCGCGGCGTTACATTCGCACGCTGCGCACAGCCGGCTAAACTCCATTTTTTGTTGAATTGACCTAACATAGGTCAATCAATTTTTACTCGCACATGTTATCGTGCGGAAATTGCCGGCCTTTATAGTGGGCGTCGGCGACCGAGAGAGACTGAGCTGCTCCCGCCCTTTGTTCGCGGGAGTACGATGTGCCTGAAACCTCTCCTCTGGCTCTGCTGGCGCGTAAGCTGTCGGGTCATGTCGCCTTGTCCTCGGACGATTTTGCGGCCGTTCTCGCTCTACCGTGCCAAATACGGACGCTCGACCCGTCGACCTATCTTCTGCGGGAAGGCGATCCGCCTCTGCAGTGTGCGGTATTGCTTTCGGGTTTCGCCTATCGTCAAAAGCTGACCGGCGAGGGCGCGCGGCAGATCGTTTCGCTGCATGTCGCCGGCGAAGCGCTCGACCTGCAGAGCCTCTATCTCGACGTCGCCGACCACAATATCCAGACGCTGACCCGGGCCGAAGTCGCGCTGGTACCCCGCGCGGCGTTGCGCGAGCTTATCCAGCAGCGTCCCGCGGTCGCGCATGCTGCGATGATCAGCGTCCTCGTCGAAAGCTCGATCAGCCGCGAATGGACGCTCAACATCGGCCGGCGCGATGCGCAGGCGCGGCTTGCGCATCTGCTGTGCGAGGTGGCGATGCGGCTCGACGCGCAGGGGCTTGCGGGGCCGGACGGCTATGACCTGCCGATGACGCAGGAGCAGCTCGGCGATGCCCTCGGGCTGACCGCGGTCCACGTCAATCGTACGCTCAAGACGCTCGAATCCGCCGGACTGATCGTGCGCAACCGTCGCCATGTCCGGATCCCGGCCTGGAACCTGCTGCGCGATGTCGGCGACTTCACGGGCCGCTATCTGCACATCGGGCCGCAACATGCCTGAGCGCGATCATACTGCAGACTGGCGCGGCAGCCGCGGGCGCGCTAAGGAAACTCTGAGCAAGTCGGCCTTGCAGCGGGATTGATGTTGTGATTCT
>NZ_CALMAW010000095.1 GCF_937859915.1 uncultured Sphingomonas sp.
CCCGCCTGTCTGGCTGTAGCTCACATAGGCGTCGGTGCCGGCGCCGATCACGAGTTCGCCCTTGTCGGACTGCGACATGTAGGCGTGGATCGTGTTCGACATCACGACGCAGGGCATGATGGGCTTGATCGGCTCGGACACCAGCGCCTGCAAGGGAAAGCTCTCGAGCGGAAAGCGCAGCCCCGCCATGTCCATCACCACCGAGCTGTTGCCCGCCGCCGAGACGCCGATCTTCTTGGTCGCGATGAAGCCGCGCTCGGTCTCGACCCCGGAGACCGCGCCGTCGGCGCCGCGGCGGATGCCCGTCACCGCGCAATTCTGGATGATGTCGACGCCGAGAGCCGCTGCCGCCCGCGCATAGCCCCAGGCCACCGAATCATGCCGCGCGGTGCCCCCGCGCCGCTGCAGCGCCGCGCCGAGCACGGGGTGCCTGGCACCCGGATCGATAGACAGCGGCGGGCAATAGGCCTGCGCCTCCTCGGCGGTCAGCCACTCATTGTCGACGCCGTTCAGCCGGTTCGAATGGATGTGCCGCTTGAAGCTCTGCACGTCGTGGACATTGTGCGCGAGCATCAGCACGCCGCGCTTGGAATACATGACATTGTAGTTGAGCTCGGCGGACAGCCCGTCCCACAATTTCACCGCATGATCATAGAGGAAGGCGCTCTCGTCGTAGAGATAGTTGGAGCGGATGATCGTGGTGTTGCGGCCGGTGTTGCCGCCGCCCAGCCAACCCTTGTCGATCACCGCGACGTTGGTGATGCCGTGCTTCTTGGCGAGATAGTAAGCGGCGCCGAGGCCGTGGCCACCGGCGCCGACGATCACCGCGTCATAGGCGGCCTTGGGGGCGGCGTCGGGCCATTGTTCGGGCCAGCTCTTGTGGTGACCGATCGCCTTCGCGGCGAGCGTCGCGAAGGAGAATCGCGTCACCGGACATCGCCGTAGACGACCAGCATCGTCGCGCCGTCATGGCTGCCGCCCGAATGGATCGCGCCCTCGGCGCGGACGATGAAGCTGCCCGCGGGATGCACGGTGCCGTCGTCGTCGTAGAGGCTGCCCTCGAGGATATAGACCTGCTCGATCCGGTCATGGGAATGCGGCAGCGAGATCGTGCCGGGCTCGACGCGCATCAGCTGCGTCGCATGGCCCGGCGTCTCGATCAGCGTGCGGTAGAACCAGCCGGGCGAGCCGGGCGAGGGCGTCCAGTCGTCGCTGGGCGGGGTCGCGCGCGAGCCTTCGCCGGGGATGCCGAGATCGTCCATGCTACCCCTCCAACGCCAGCGCAGCGCGCGCCCGGCTGGTATAGAAATCCTTGAAGCGCTCGACGAGCTTTTCCTCGGTCGAATAGGGGCCGGGGCGATAGCCGTCGCTGCCGATCCCGCGGTGGTTGATCTGCGCGAGCCAGGCGTCCTGCAGATTGGTCGCGCGCCACACCGCGGTGAGGTTGGCGACGTCATAGTCGACGCCCTCGACCGCCTCCTCATGGACCAGCCAGCTGGTGCGGACCAGCGTGCGGTCGGGCGTGATCGGCATCAGCGAGAAGCTGACGACATGATCGCTGCAGAAATGGTGCCAGCTGTTGGGCTGCGTCCACACCGACAGGCTGGAGGCATTGGGCGCGGCGAACGGCGCGAGCAATTTGGTGCAGGCGACCGCCCCGTCGACCGTCTGCGACACCGCGCCGTTGGCGAGCGGGAGCCGCGCGACGCGGTGCCACCAGTCGCCGGGGAATTCGATCAGCTCATGATAGAGGCCGAGCCGCTTCCACTCCTCGCGCTCGGCGCCGATCACCTCGACGAACTTGGTGTCGTCGACCGCGCCCGCGGCACCCGCGTCCTCAGGCAGGCCCTTGCCGAAGCCGTTCGAACCCAGGCAGGCGAGCAGCTCGGGATGGTTGCTCTCGCAATGATAGCATTCGCGGTTGTTCTCCATGACGAGCTTCCAATTGGCCTCCTCGACCAGCTCGTCCTGCACCGCGACCTTGCAGTGTTCGAGATCATAGGGCGCGACCTGCGCGGCGATGTCGGCCTTGACCCGGTCGATCGGCGGCGGCGTGTCGCCGAGGCAGACGAACAGCAACCCGCCGACATTCTCGATCGCGACCGGGATCAGGCCGTGCTCCGCCTTGTCGAACCCGTCGGCCATGTTGCGGGCGGCGAGCAAACGGCCGTCGAGCCCGTAGGTCCAGATATGATAGGGGCACATCAGCCGCGACGCCTGGCCCGTCTGCGCCTCGCAGATCCGCGCGCCGCGGTGGCGGCAGCTGTTGTAGAAGGCGCGGACCGCGCCGTCGCGGCCGCGCACGATCAGCACCGACGTGTTCGCCAGATCGAAGCGGAAATAGTCGCCTGGCCGCTTCACATGCGCGACGGTGCAGGCGAACAGCCACACCGACTTGAGCAGCACCTGCGTGTCGAAGTCGAACGCCGCCTGGCCGACATAGAGCTGCTGCGGGAGGGTGTGGCCGGGCCGGTCCTGGTCGAGCAGCGCGGCGATGGCGTCGTAGCGAGACATGGCTCTACCGCACACCGTCATGCTGAACTCGGTTCAGCATCCCCTTCGCCTCGGACCTGGGCGCCCGGGGCAGGCGGGACCCTGAAACGCGTTCAGGGTGACGAAGGAGGGAAGGCGAGGGCATCCGATCAGCTCCGGAGCGCGATGTTCTCGGGATCGAAGGGCGAGTCCGCGATGACGGTCGCGCTATGTCGCGTCCCGAGGATCACGATCGCCAGCTCGGTGCCCGGCGTCGCCAGATCGGGGCGCACCATCGCCAAGGCCAGACTCTTGCCGGTCCGCCAGCCATAGCCGCCCGAGGTCGCGCGGCCGACCATCTCGTCGCCCAGCAAAATCGGCTCGGCGCCGCGCGCGTCGGCGTCGGCGACACCGTGGACCTCGAGCGTGACGAGCGTATTCGCCTCGCCCGCGTCGCGGCGGGCGATGAGCGCGTCCTTGCCGAAGAAGTCGGGCTTCTTCTGCCCGATGAAGCGGCCGAGCCCGCTCTCATAGGCCGAATATTCGACCGACAGCTCGCGCGGGATCAGCTTGTAGCCCTTCTCGAGCCGCATCGAGTCCATCGCGCGGATGCCGAACGGCTTGAGGTCGTCGCCGCCCGCCGCGAACAGCAGGTCGAAGATGTAATTCTGCATCTCGATCGGGTGGTGGATCTCCCAGCCGAGCTCGCCGACGAAATTGACCCGCAGCGCCTCGACCTGCGCGACGCCGAGGCTGATCCGCTTGCCGGTCAGCCAGGGGAAGGCGGCGGTCGAGAGATCGGCGTCGGTGAGTTTGGCGAGGATCTCGCGCGACTTGGGGCCGGCGAGCACGAGCACGCCCATCGCCGTCGTCTGCCGCTCGAAGCTGACCGACCCGTCCTTGGGCATCAGCTGGCGGAGATAGTCGTGGTCGTGCTTCTCGTAGGCGCCCGCCGAGACGAGGAAATAGCGCTGCGGGCCGCGCTTGTAGACGGTGAATTCGGCGCGCACCCCGCCGCGCGCGGTGAGCAGATAGGAGAGGGTGACGCGGCCGACCGCCTTGGGCACCGCGTTGGTCAGCAGACCGTCGAGCCAGCCTTCCGCGCCCGGTCCGGAGATCTCGCATTTGGCGAAGGCGCTCATGTCGAGCAGCCCGGCCTTTTCGGTCACATGCGCGATCTCGGCGCCGACATGCGCGAAATAGTTGGAGCGGCGGAACGACCATTTCTCGAGCACCGGATCGTCGCCGTCGGGTGCAGGATAATTATGGTGGAGCAGCACGTTGGGGCTGTTCTTCTCGCCTTCGGTGAGCTGATAGCCTTCGGGGGCGAACCAGTTGGGGCGCTCCCAGCCGAACACGGTGCCGAACACCGCGCCCTTGGCCTTCATCCGGTCGTAGCAGGGCGCGCGGCGCAGCCCGCGGGCGCCTTCGCGCTCCTCGTCGGGATAATGAACCGAGAAGACCTTGGCATAGGCCTCCTCATTCTTGGCCTTGAGATAGCCGAAGCCGGCATAGTCGCCGAAGCGGCGCGGATCGACGCCGGTCATGTCGATCGTCGGCTCGCCGTCGACGATCCAGTGCGCGAGCTGCCAGCCGGCGCCGCCCGCCGCGGTGATGCCGAAGCTGTGGCCCTCGTTGAGCCAGAAATTCTTCAAGCCGGGCGCCGGGCCGACGATCGGGCTGCCGTCGGGCGTATAGGCGATCGCGCCATTGTAGACGCGCTTGATGCCGACCTCGCCGAACGCGGGCACGCGCGCGATCGCGGCCTCGACATAAGGCATCAGCCGGTCGAGATCCTCGGGGAAGAGCTCGTACTCGGACTGCGCGTCGGGACCATTGGGGTAGCAGATCGGCGCGCCGATCTCATAGGGCCCGAGCAGCAGGCCGCCCGCCTCCTCGCGCATATAATAGCTGGCGTCGCTCTCGCGCAGCACGCCCATTTCGGGCAGGCCCTGCTTCTTGCGGTCCATGATCGCGGGATGCTGCTCGGTGACGATATATTGGTGCTCGACCGGGATCACCGGCACGTCGAGCCCGACCATCTGGCCGGTCTGGCGCGCGAAGCTGCCGGTCGCCGAGACGACATGCTCGCAGAGAATATCGCCCTGGTCGGTCGAGACCAGCCATTCGCCGCTGGGCTGTTGCGTGATCGCGGTGACGACGGTGTTGCGGTGGATGGTCGCGCCCATCTGCCGCGCGCCCTTGGCGAGCGCCTGGGTGAGGTCGGCGGGCTGGATATAGCCGTCGGCGGGGTGGCGGATCGCGCCGAGCACGCCGGTCGTGTCGCACAGCGGCCAGATCGCCTTGAGCTCGTCGGGGGTCAGCATGTCGACCTCGACGCCGATCGTGCGCGCGACGCCCATATAATAACGATATTCGTCGAGCCGGTCCTGCGTGCAGGCGAGGCGGATGTTCGAGACGTTGGAGAAGCCGACCGAGAGCCCGGTCTCGGCTTCGAGCGAGGGGTAAAGCCCCACCGAATATTGGTGCATCTTGCCGACCGAATAGCTCAGGTTGAACAGCGGCAGGAGGCCGGCGGCGTGCCAGGTCGAGCCCGAGGTCAGCTCCTTGCGCTCGATCAGCATCGCGTCGGTACAGCCGAGCTTGGCGAGATGGTACAGCGTCCCCACGCCGACCACGCCGCCGCCGATCACCACCACGCGTGCGCTTGTCTTCAAGGCTGAACCCACCATCGTTCGGCTGCGACCATGACCGTCGCGCTGCCCTCGCCTTGTCGAAGCCGGGGGCTCGATTGGCGAGATTAGTCTTGCTTATCGAGCGGCGCGGGGACCGCCGCGATTGTCGGCGCATGGCCCCAGGCGGTGAGCGCCGCGACCAGATCGGCGCCTGCTAGACCCAGCGTCGCACCGTTGTGCAGCGGATGGACGTTCGCACGCGGCGCGCTCGCGACGGCGACGTCGAGCACCACGGTGACGACCCCGTCGGCGTCGTTGATCGCGGCCAGCGGCGTCACCGAACCGGGGGTGACGCCGAGCAGCCGCTCCATGTCCTCGGCCTTGCCGAACGAGACCTTCTTGGCGCCGATCGCCGCGGGCAGCGTCTTCAGGTCGACACGGGCATGCGCCTCGACGGTCACCAGCCAGAAGCGGCCGTCCTTGTCCTTGAGGAAAAGATTCTTGGTGTGGAGGCCGGGAATGGCGTGGTGCAGGCCTTCGCTCTCCTCGACGGTGAAGACCGCGGCGTGGGGGGTGTTCGCGTAGGCGATGCCGAGCGCGTCGAGCGCGGCGAGCAGGGTGGTTTCGTCGTGCATCAGGCGATCCTTCGCGATAGAAGCCCTCTCCCTCAGGGAGAGGGTTGGGTGAGGGTGTCCAGCCTTTGAGGTGGGACGCGACGCTTGCGCGCCGCTCCCCCTCACCCCGACCCTCTCCCCGCCGGGGAGAGGGAGGGCGTCGCGTCGTTAGGCGCGCCGCTAGCGGAACACGATCGTGCGGTTGCCGCTGACCAGCACGCGGTGCTCGAGATGCGCCTGGACCGCGCGGCCGAGCACGCGGCTCTCGGTGTCCTGCCCCTGCGCGATCAGGTCCTCGACGCTGTCGGCATGGTCGACGATCGAGACGTCCTGCGCGATGATCGGGCCCTCGTCGAGATCGGGGGTGACGTAATGCGCGGTGGCGCCGACCATCTTGACCCCGCGCTCATAGGCGCGGTGATAGGGGTTGGCGCCCTTGAAGCCCGGCAGGAAGCTGTGGTGGATGTTGATCACGCGGCCGTCGAGCCGGCGGCACAGCGTGTCGGACAGCACCTGCATGTAGCGCGCGAGGATGATCAGATCGACCTGCTCGGCCTCGACCAGCGCGAGCAGCGCCTGTTCCTGCGCCAGCTTGTTCTCGGGGGTGATCGGCAGGTGATGGAAGGGGATGCCCTCATGGTCGACGCGGCGCTGCCAGGTCAGATGGTTCGAGACCACGCTGGTCACCGTCATCGCCAGCCGGCCGGTCGCGGTGCGGTAGAGCAGGTCGTTGAGGCAGTGGCCGCCCTTGGAGACCATGATGATCGCGCGCGCCTTGGTGGCGACGGGGTGCAGCGTCCAGTCGAGCCGCCAGGCGGTCGCGACCGGCGCGAACGCCTCGCCGAACCCTTGCGGGGTCAGCCGGTCGGGCGCGGTGAACTTGACGCGCATGAAGAAGCGGCCGGTGCTGGCGTCGCCATATTGCGCATTCTCGACGATGTTGCAGTCCTGCGAGACCAGCGAATTGGCGACCGCGGCGACGATGCCCTTGCGGTCCTCGCAGGCGAAGAGAAGGACGAATTGCGCGCTGTCTTGGGTCATGCGCGCCGGACTAGCGGCTGCGGGCGCGGCGCGCGAGCGCTCTGCGGACCGATTAATATCTCTAATCCGAATTCGTCGATCGCGATGATGCTCCGCCCGATGCGCGATCATCGTCCTTACCGTCATCCCGAACTTCGTCAGGATGACGGGTAATAGGACTCTCGCTCCGCCGCGCGCGGGCTGGACAAGCCTCGGGGTTGGGCTAGCATGCACCGCTTGTGACCCGATCCGCCAAAGCCGGACGGTCGCGAGGGGATGCGGAGGCGCGAAGGAAGGGTCTTTACGCGACCATGAAGCTGCCGCCCGGATTCGACCTGAGCTCGATCGAGGTCTTCATGCTGACCGCCGAGCGCGGCGGCATGACGCAGAGCGGGCTGCATCTCGGCATGACCCAGTCGGCGGTGTCGCAGACCATCTCCAAGCTCGAGACCGCGCTCGGCACGCGATTGTTCGACCGCACGATGCGCCCGCTCGCGCTCACCCCCAGCGGCAAGCTGCTGCTGCAGGAGGGGTCGAGGCTGCTCGCCGCCGCCAAGAGCCTCGCGATCGAGGTGCGCGAGGGCAGCCAGCGCCCGGTCGAATGCATCACCATCGCGATGGCGGAGAGCCTCGCCAATCATCTGACCGCGCCGCTGCTGCTCGGGCTCGGCGGGCGGGCGCTGCGCTGGCAGCTGCGCTCGGGCATCTCGCTGCTCCAGCACCATGAATTCCTCGGCCGCAAGATCGACATGCTGATCACCGGCAGCAGCCAGCTCGAGAATTCCGAGGATGTCGATCACTTCCCGGTGATGACCGAGGAGTTCATCCTGATCGCGCCGGCAAGCCATGCCGGGCCGCTCGATCCGATCGACTCGCTGCTCGGCCTGCCGTTCATCCGCTTCTCCCTGCTCTCCGCGATGGGGCAGCGGATCGACCGGCAGGTGGCGCGGATGCGGCTCAGCCTGCCCAATACGGTCGAGCTCGATTCGACCGGGCAGCAGATGTCGGCGGTCGCCGCCGGGGTCGGCTGGAGCATCACCACGCCGCTGTGTCTGGCGAGTCATCTCGACATGCTGCCGCGGCTGCGCGTCGCGCCGATCTCGCGCGCGCAGTTCCGCCGGACGATCCAGGTCGTGGCGCGGCGCGGCGAGTTCGGGCTGCTGCCGCGCGACATCGCGAGCTTCGCCGCGCAGACTCTGCGCCGCAGCCGGCTGACCGATCTCGCGCGCGAGCTGCCCTGGGTCGGCGACATATTGAGCTGGCCGCTCGACGCGGCGGCGCAGGAATCGGCGGCCTGACACGGCGCGCGGACCGGCCTATGACGGATAGCGATCGACCGGCTGTTGCCCGTCGACGGCGAGGAGACGATGCGATGATGCGGACGATCATGGGATTTGCGGTAGCCGCCGCGGCAGGAATGACGGTCGCCGGCGCCGGTGCCGCCGCGCCGGCCGGGCTGACGATCCCGGCCGCCGTCGCCGACCCGAGCCGGCCCGAGGCCGACCGCGCGCTGGACGCCGCGCGCCATCCCGCCGAACTGCTCGCCTTCCTCCACGTCCATGCCGGCGAGACGATCGCCGACGTCTGGCCGGGCGATTATTGGGATCGGCTGTTCGGTGCCGTCGTCGGCCCCAAGGGCAAGGTCTATGCGGTGCATCTGCCCGAGGCCGACACCGCCGAGAAGGTCGCGACGCCCGCGCCCGGTTCCACGCCGCTGCCCGGCCACGCCAATGTCGTCGTCGCGGTCACCCCCACCAACAGCTTCACCCTGCCGACCAAGGCGGACATCATCTGGATCCGCCAGAATTATCACGACCTCTACGACCCGTTCATGGGCCCCGCCGACGTGCCCGCGTTCAACAAGGCGGTGTTCCAGGCGCTGAAGCCCGGCGGGCGTTTCGTCGTCATCGATCATGTCGCGCCCGCGGGATCGAAGCTGGCCGCGACCAACACCACGCACCGGATCGATCCCGCCGTGGTCAAGGCCGACATGGCGGCCGCCGGCTTCAGCTTCGTCGGCGAGAGCGACGTGCTGCGCAACCCGGCCGATCCACATGACGTCAAGGTGTTCGACCCGTCGGTGCGCGGGCATACCGACCAGTTCGTCTACGTCTTCAAGCGACCGTGATCGTCTAGGGTGGGGGGGCACGCAGCGCGCCCGTTCGTCGATGCGGAGCGCCGTAACCGCCGCGATCCCGTCACCCCGGCCTTGAGCCGGGGTCCCGCTTCGTCTCTGCCGTGAGGAAAAGAGGAAGCGGGACCCCGGGTCGAGCCCGGGGTGACGGGGATCTGGCGGATGTGTCGCCATCGGCGCGGCATCGTGTAGGATTTGCGGACGCACGTCTCCCTTGGCTGGCGAGAGAAACGGCCGGCGTGCCCGCGTGCCTCGTGGCAGGCGGAGGTGTGCGGG
>NZ_CALMAW010000096.1 GCF_937859915.1 uncultured Sphingomonas sp.
ACGCGTGCTCGTCCAGCGCCGCGGCGCCGACCGCGACGATCTCGGCGGCGCCGACGGCCAATGGGCGACGCTGGCGCAGGTCTGGGCGGCGCTGAGCCCGATCGCTTCTGCCGCCTGGGGGCAGGGCGACCGGCCGGGCGCCGCCCCGCGCTGGCGGGCGAGCCTGCGCACCACCGACGTGGTGCCCGGCGACCGGCTGCAATGGCGCGGAGTCACGCTCGTGGTGCGTGCGGTCGAGGCCGATCCCGCCGCGCCCGACCGGCTGACGCTCGTGGTGGAGGAGGACCGATGACCAGCATTCCGGATCTGTCGCCCGCGCTGGTCGCCGCGCTTGCCGGCGCCGAAGCGCGCGCTGCCGCCGCGATCGCCGCCGAAGTGCCCGCCGATGTTTCGGTCGCGCCGACCGACGACGGCATCGCGCTCACCGGCCGCAATCTCTCGATCCGCGCGCAGACCGACAGTCGGCTCCGCGATTTCGCCGGGCTGGTGCGATGAGCGGCGCGGCCGCGGCGCTCCAGCGCGCGCTGGTCGCGACGCTGCGGGCGGCGCCGTTCGCGGGCGTGCTGACCGGCATCTACGACGGGCCGCCGGCGGAGGCGCTGTGCCCCTTCGTCGCGATCTCGGACGGTTCGACCAGCGACTGGTCGACCAAGGACCGGCGCGGGCGCGAGCACCGCCTGTCGATCGCGATCTGGGATGACGGCGACAGCCCGGCGCGGCTCCACGACCTGCTGGCCCAAGCGCAGGACGCGATCGAGGCGATGCCGCGGACGCTGCCCGGGAACAGCATCGCAAGCTTGGTCTTCCTGCGCGGCCGCATCGTCCGCGATCCGGACGGGCCATGGGCGGGGCGGGTCGATTACCGGGTCAGGACGCTGGAGCTCCCCCCTCCCTGAAAGAGAGGGGCCGGGGTGGGTTCTGTGCCGGATCGCGCTTCACCCGCCCCGAGCGAACCTACCCTACGCGAGCCTACCCCAAACCCCTCCCTTCCAGGGAGGGGCATCAGAAAAATGAAAGGAGACGTCTCATGCCCGCAGAAGCCGGCAGTGCCTTCCTGCTCAAGATCGGCGACGGCGCCGCCCCGCCCAATTTCGCCACCGTCGCGGGGCTGCGCACCACGATGCTCACCATCGCGGGTGAGCTGGTCGCGATCACCAACAAGGACAGCGGCGGCTGGCGCGAATTGCTTTCGGGGGCGGGGACGCGCAGCGTCTCGGTCGCGGGCAGCGGCGTGTTCACCGGCTCGGCGGCGGAGGCGCGGCTCAAGGCCAATGCCCTCGCCGGCACGCTCGACGACTATCAGCTCTGCTTTGCCAGCGGCGGCACGATGCAGGGCCGCTTCCTGCTGACCAAGCTCGATTATGCGGGCGATTTCAACGGTGAGCGCAATTACACGCTCGCGCTCGAATCCTCCGGCGCGGTGTCGAGCCTGTGAGCGCGCCCGACATCACGGCGCCCGGCGCCGCCATCGCGCCGCCCACCTCGGCCGCGCCGGCCAATCCCGCGCGTGGCGAGACCACGCTGACGCTCGCCGGCCAGGCGATGACGGTGCGGCCGAGCTTCGCCGCGCTGGTCGCCGCCGAGCAGGAGGTCGGCCCGCTGTTCGCGCTGGTCGAGACCGCCGCCGCCGGCAAGCTGACGCTCGCCGACACGGTCGCGCTGATCTTCCACTGTCTGGTCGACAAGCCCGGGGACATGACCCGGTCGAGCCTCGGCGACGCGATCGTCTCGGCGGGGATCACGGTGCTGACCCCGGTGCTGCAGACGCTGCTCGGGCAGATCCTGAAGGGGTTGTGACGTGTCTTATTCGTCATCCCGGACTTGGTCCGGGATCCATAGACGCAGCGTCAGTCCCTTGTGCGCGGCGTCTATGGATTCCCGCCTGCGCGGGAATGACGGGGCAGATCGATGGGTGGGAGCCACGGCATGACCGCCTTTACCGCCAGCGCCACCCGTCTCGCCGGTCTCGCCGCGGCCATCGCCGGGTGGCGACCCGACGACTTCTGGCGCGCGACGCCGGCCGAGCTCGAAACCGTCCTCGCGGCGTTCGCGGCGCCCGCGACTGCGGCGACAGCACCGCCCGATGCCGCGACCCGTGCGGCCCTGCAGGAGCAATTCCCCGATGGATGAGACGATCGAGACGCTGCTGGTCGGCGTCCGCGCCGACACCGCGAGCTTCGCGCAGGATGCGGCCAACATGCAGGCGTCACTGCAGTCCTCGCTCGGCCAGGGCGCCGACAAGGCGGGAAGCCTGATCGAGGCGAGCCTCGCCAAGGCGATCACGACGGGCAAGCTCGGCTTCGCCGATCTCGAGAAGAGCGTGCTCGCCGTGTTCGGCACCATCGCCGCCGGGGCGGTGTCGAACGGGCTGGCCTCGCTGCTCGGCGGAGCCGACGGTGGCGGTCTGGCGACGCTGGGCAGCAGCCTGCTCGGGTCCCTGCTCGGATCGCCCGGTCGCGCGACCGGCGGGCCGGTGTCGCCCGGCCGGCCCTATATGGTCGGCGAGCAGGGGCCGGAACTGTTCGTGCCGACGTCGGCGGGCAGCGTCGCGCCAACCGCTGCCGGCGCTTCGTCGCGCGCGGTCAACGTCGCGATCAGCATCGCCGCGCCGGCCGCGACCGAGCCCCAGGCGCTCGCGCGGTCGAGCCGGCAGGTCGCCCGTGCGGTCAGCCGCGCCCTGGCGCAGGCGGAGCGCTGAGATGGGCCGGAACATCGGGTGGTGGCTGGCGGGCGACGCCGATGCGGTGCGCGCGCAGAAGCGTCAGCTCGGCTGGATCAAGCGTTTCGATCCGCGCTTCTGGACCGTCGATTTCCCGCGCCCGATGATGGCCGCGGTGACGACGACGGGTCCGCAGGCGATGCGCGTCGATGCGGTCTTCTACCGGACCAATGATCTCGCTGGGCTGATCTGGGCGTCGACCGATACGATCGATCATCCGCTGCTGCGCTACGAGACGGCGCGCGACTATCGCGGCTGCACGCTGGCCTTCCACTGGCACTCGTCCGGTCTGATGCCGCTCGACGCGATCAACGGTCCGACGCTGACCATCGAGGGCCGCGACGCGGCCGGCGCCGCGCGCAGCTGGTACGTCCGGCTGTGGAACTATGCGACCGGCACGGCGACCGACGCGCAGGTCGCGCTCGATTTCGACGCGGTCGACGGCGGCTTCCTGCTGCCGGGCGAGGCGGACCCGGTCTATGCGGGCGACATCGACCGGATGTTCGTCTCGCTGGTGCCGCCGGGCTACACCGGCGCCGCCGGCGAACTCGCCGCGCCCGCCGAGGCCTGGGTCGAGATCACCGGGGTCGCCTGCGACGGCGGCGGGTCGACGCTGGCGATCGGCGACGGGCTCGTCCCGCCGCACGGGCTGTGCCTCGCGACCGGCTATGACGACGCGTACAACGTTACCCCGGCGCGGCTGCTGCGCCAGATCGTCGGCCTCGGCTATCGGGACGCGATCGACCATTATGTCGGGATGAGCCATTATTTCCGGCTCGAATGGAATGCGGGCGCCGGGCTGCACCTGATCAGCCTCGCCGGCGGCGTGCTCAACGTCGCCGCCGACGCCTGGCACCGCGATTTCCTCGCGCGCGCCGCGGCGCTCGGCTTCGAGGTCATCCTGTCGATGTCCTACGAGCTGCTCGACCAGCATGTCTGGAACGACTGGAAGCAGCGCGGCCCCGACGGCGGGCAGGCGCTGACCGGCTGGGATCCGCCCTCGACGCTGCTGTCGCCGTGCAGCACGGGGGCGATGGTCTATCTGCAGACGATCGCCATGACCTTCGCGACGATGGCGAAAGCGGTCGGGCGCGTGCATTTCCAGCTCGGCGAGCCCTGGTGGTGGGTGCGTGCCGATGGCACGATCTGCCTTCACGACGCCGCCGCGCGCGCCGCGCTCGGGCCCGGCGTCGATGGCGTGGCCAGCGTCAAGGGCGCGCTGACCGCTGCGCAGACCGCGGTGCTCGATGCCGCCGGCGCGCTGCTCGCGGCGTCGACCGCGGCGATCGTGGCGGCGGTGCGCGGCGTCGCGGCGGACGCCGAGCTGCTGCTGCTCGCCTATCTGCCGACCGTGCTCGCCGCCGACAGCCCCGAACTCCGCCGCGCCGACCTGCCCGTCGGCTGGGCGAGCCCGGCGTTCGACCGGCTGCAGCTCGAGGATTACGACTTCGTTCTCGCCGGCGACACCGGCGCGTCCGCGCGGGGGGCGGCCGCTGCCGCCGCGCGGCTCGGCTATTCCCCCGAGCAGCAGGATTATTTCAGCGGCTTCGTGCTCAACGCCGTCGACGCGCCGACCGACTGGCCGCGCATCGCGCCGCAATCGACGCGGCGCGGGCGCGGGGCGTGCTTCGGATCTTCGTCTGGGCGCTGCCGCAGGTCGCGCGCGACGGCTTTACCCTGTTCGATCTGGGGGAGGGGGACTTGAACGCCTTCGACGATGTCAGTTTTCCGCTCGCGCTGGGCGCACAGGCCAGCGTTACGCCGGCCTTTTCGACTGCGATCGTCACCACCGCGGCGGGGGTCGAGCAGCGCAATGCCGACTGGGCCGATGCCCGGCTGCGCTTCGATGCCGGGCCGGGGGTGCGCTCCGAGGCCGACATCGCGACGCTGCTCGCCTTCTTCCGCGCCCGGCGGGGCGCCGCGCGCGGCTTCCGCTTCCGCGATCCGTTCGACTGCGATTCCGCCGGCGACCAGCGCATCGGCACCGGCGACGGCGTCGCCACCAGCTTCGCGCTGACCAAGAGCTATGGCGACGCCGACCCGCAGATCCGCGCGATCACCCGGCCGGTGGCGGGCAGCGTGACCGTCGCGCTCGGCGGCGAGACGCTGGCGAGCGGCTGGACCCTGCTCGACGGCGGCATCGTCGCGTTCGACACCGCACCCGCGGCCGGCGTCGCGATCACCGCGACCTATCTCTTCGACGTCCCGGTCCGCTTCGCCGAGGACGCGCTCGAGGTCGGTCTCGCCACCTTCCTGGCCGGCGAGGCGCCGCAGGTGCCGCTGGTCGAGATCCGCGGATGAGCGCGCCGGCCTGGACGCAGGGCGACCTCACCACGCTGGCGCTGTGCTGGCGGCTCGATCGCGCCGATGGGGTGACGATCGGCTTCACCGCGCACGACCGCGACCTCGTCATCGCGGGCGTCGTCTACCGGTCGAGCCCGGGCATGCTGCCCTCGGCGATCCACCAGTCGGACGGCTTCGACGTCGACACGCTCGATGTCGACGGCGCGCTGACCAGCGACTCGATCACCGCGGCCGATCTGGCGGCGGGGCGGTGGGACGGCGCGGCACTCAACCTGTTCGCGATCGACTGGACCGATTCCGCGTCCGATCCGCTGCCGATCGCCAGTGGCGAGATCGGCGACGTCTCGATCAAGGACGACGCCTTCACCGCCGAGCTGCGCGGGCCGACCGCCTTGCTCGAACGGCCGGTGGTCGAGCAGACATCGCCCGATTGCCGCGCCAGCCTCGGTGATCGCCGGTGCCGCATCGACCTCGCGCCGCGCACCCGCATCGCGCATCTGCTGTCGTCGGCAGGGCAGGGGATGACGCTCGACCAGGCCGAGCCCTCGCCCAATGCCTATGCCTATGGCCGGCTGCGCTGGCTGGACGGCGCCAATGCCGGCTTGATCGCGTCGATTGCGGCATCGGATGGGACCGGGCTGACGCTGCGCGATGCGCCCGCCTTTCCGACCGAGGCCGGCACGCTGGTCGAATTGATCGAGGGCTGCGACCGGCGCTTCGAGACCTGCTGCACGCGCTTCGCCAACGCCGCAAACTTCCGCGGCGAACCCTTCTTGCCGGGCACCGATCTGCTGACCCGCTACGGGACCGATTGATGCCGCGCGCGCTGATGCCCGAACGCGCCGCGATCGTCGCGGCCGCGCGCCGCTGCATCGGTGCGCGCTTCCGGCTTCACGGGCGCGCGGTCGAAACCGGGCTCGATTGCGTCGGCGTCGTTGCGCTGGCCTATTGCTGCGAGCTGGTGCCGGCCGGCTATGCGCTGCGCGGCGGCGATCCGGACATCATCGTCGCGATGATCGCGGCTGCGGGCTTCGTGCGTGTCGACTCGCCGCACGCGGGCGACCTGCTGCTGCTCGCGCCGGGCCCATATCAGCATCACCTCGCGATCCTCACCGATCGCGGCTTCGTCCACGCTGATGCCGGCCTGCGCCGCGTCGTCGAGACGCCGGGCTGGCCGGCATGCCGACTGGTGGGCGCTTGGCGAATGGCGAGCGGTTTTCCGGCGCATGCCGGGGTCTAGGCCCGCACGGCATGGCGGGCGCTACGCTGACACAGCGCGGTGGGGCCTTGGCCCCGGCCTGCGCCGGGGAACAAGAAGGAAGAGGCGATGGCGACACTCGTACTCACCGCGGTCGGAACCCTGGTCGGCGGACCGATCGGCGGCGCGCTCGGCGCGCTCGCGGGCAATGCCATCGACCGCGCGCTCTTCACCCCCAAGGGTGCGACGGGCGCGCGGCTCGGAAGCCTCGCGGTGCAGAGCTCGTCCTATGGCAGCGACCTGCCGCGGCTGTTCGGCACGATGCGGCTGGCGGGCAGCGTGATCTGGTCGACCGACCTGCAGGAGAGCAAGACCAAGTCGAGCGGCGGCAAGGGCCAGCCGAGCACCACCAGCTACAGCTATTCGGCGTCCTTCGCGGTGGCGCTGTCGGCGCGGCCGATCCTGTCGGTCCAGCGGATCTGGGCGGACGGATCGCTGCTGCGCGGCAGCGCCGGCGACTGGAAGGGCGATGTCGGCGCGTTTCGAGTCCATCTCGGTGACGAGGATCAGGCGATCGACCCGCTGATCGGCGCCGCACAAGGGCTCGATACGACCCCGGCGCATCGTGGGCTCGCCTATGTCGTGTTCGAGCAGCTCCAGCTTGCCGACTATGGCAACCGCATCCCGTCGCTCAGCTTCGAGGTGGTCGCCGACGACGGCCTCGTCTCGCTCGCGACGATCGCCACAAACCTGTCCGACGGCGACATCGCCGGCAGCGGCGGCCCGCTGCTCACCGGCTATGCCGCGGGCGGCGACAGCCTGCGCGGCGCGATCGAGGCGCTCGCCTCGGCGCTCCCCGTCGCCTTCGCCGATGGGCCGGACGGCGTGACATTGGTCGACGAGACCGCGCCGCCGCTTGCCATTGCGGCCGCCGAGCTGGGCAGCGCCGCCGACGGCAAGACCGCGCCCAAGGTCGTGCTCGACCGGCAGGCGGCGGGCACGCTCAACGCGGCGATCGCGATCAGCTATTACGATCCGGCGCGCGATTACCAGCTAGGGTCGCAGAGCGCGCGCCGCGACGCCTCCGCCCGCCGTGCCGGCGCGATCGATCTCGCCGCCGCGGTCGACGCCGCCACTGCCAAGGGGCTGGCCGAGGCAAGGCTCGCGCGCGAGTGGGCGGGGCGGACGACCGCGACCGTCACGCTGCCCTGGCGGCGACTCGATATCGGCGCGGGCGCGCTGCTGTCGCTGCCCGGCGAGGACGGCATCTGGCGGGTGACCACGCGTGGCTTCGAGACGATGCTGGCGACGCTCACTGCGCAGCGCTTGCCCGATGCAGGCATGGCGACACCGGTCGCGAGCGCGGGAGCCGGGGTGGCCGAGACCGATCTCCCCGCCGGCCCGACGACGCTCGCGCTGCTCGACCTGCCCTCGTTCGGCGACGATCTGCCGACCGTCCCGACGCTGCTGATCGCCGCGGCGGGTGTATCCGCGGGCTGGCGCAAGGCCGCGCTGATGGCGAGCCTCGACGGCGGAACGAGCTGGCAGTCGATCGGCCAGACCGCGTCGGCCGCGACGCTCGGCACCACGCTCGACGTCTTGCCGGCGGGCGACGCGATGCTGCGCGACATGGTCAATCAAGTCGATGTCCTCCTCCTCGACGCGGCGATGACGCTGGCCGGGAGCGACGCCACCGAAGCGTCGGCGACCGTCAATCTCGCGCTGATCGGCGACGAACTCATCCAGTTCGCCGCCGCCGTGCAGACTGCGCCGAAGACCTTTCGCCTGTCGGGTCTGCTGCGCGGTCGGCGCGGTACCGAATGGGCGATGGCGGAGCATGTCGCCGGCGAGCGCTTCGTCCTCGTCGACGCCGACACGCTGCGGCCGTGGACGCTGCCCACCAGCGCGATCGGATCGACCGTGCGGATCGCGGCGAGTGGCGTCGGCGACGCGACGCCCGCCGAGGCGAGCCTCGTCTTCCAGGCGCGCGCGCTGCGGCCGCCCGCGCCGGTCGCGCTGGCGGCGACGCCGCAAGCGGACGGGTCCCTGCTCGTCGGCTGGACGCGGCGCAGTCGGCAGGGCTGGGCATGGCTCGACGATACCGACGCGCCGCTCGCCGAGGAAAGCGAACGCTATCGGCTGACCGCGATCCGCGCCGGCGGCACCGCGCTCTCGATCGATAGCGTCACGCCGTCCACCAGCGTCAGCGCCGACCAGCTTGCCGCGATCGGCGGCAGCGCCCCGCTGTCGATCGAGATCGTCCAGATCGGAACCGCCGCGGCGTCGCTGCCGCCCGCCGCCCTCGTTTTGCCGGGAGTCTGACATGTCCGACGCCACCGACCGCTTCGCCCTGCCGTTCATCGCGCCGGGGCAGGCGCAGAAGGAAGCTTTCCATAACGAGGCGCTGGCGCGCGTCGATGCGCTGCTGCAGCCGATGGTCGAGGCGGTCGCGCTCAATGACCCGCCTTCCGCGCCAACCGCCGGGCAATGCTGGGTCGTCGGCGCGGCGCCGACGGGCGGGTGGAGCGGGAAGGCGGGATCGATCGCGGCGTGGAGCGTGGACGGCTGGCGGTTCGTCACGCCGCTGCTCGGTTCGACGGTCTGGTCGCGCGCCGACGCACTTGCCGCGCGCTTCGATGGCAGCCGCTGGATCCTCGGCGAGATGGCCGCCGCCCGGGTCATGATCGGCGGCGTCCAAGTGGTCGGATCGCAACAGTCGGCAATATCGGCGCCGAGCGGTGGCGCCGTGGTCGACGTCGAGGCCCGCGCGGCGCTCGTCGCGGTGCTTGCGGTGCTCAAAAGTCACGGTCTCACGGCAATGTGAGAATCTTTTCGTCGCCATGAAACCGATCGCTGTTACGCGTGTTGTGCAGCCGCTTGACAGAGAGCATCCACGACGCGGCACAGTCAAATTGTGGTAATCTGGCAACAGTTTGGGAATATGCCCGCTTGCGTGGATATTCCTGTTTGGTTAGGGTTTTTTGATTCCCAGTTGGGAATTGATGGAAAGGGGATTTTATATGCGGAAGCTCGCCATAGGAGTGGCGCTGGCCTCCACCGCGTTGGCTGGACCCGCCTTCGCGAGGGACAAGGCGTGGTACGTCGGTGTCGAAGGCGGCGGCATGCTCGTCGAGAATTCGAACTATGATCTCGCCGGCGTGAACAACGCTGTCCAGGTGAAGCAGCATTACGGCTACGACGTCGACGGCATCGTCGGCTACGACTTCGGCCCGATCCGGATCGAAGGCGAGGCCGCTTACAAGCGCTCGCAGGTCAAGAGCTTCAACACGTCGATCAACGTGCTCGGAAGCCCGGCCGGCCAGTACAACAGCTCGCACTCGGGTAACACCTCGGCGCTCAGCTTCATGGCCAACGCACTGCTCGATTTCGGCGACGAAAAGGGCATCAGCGGCTATGTCGGCGGCGGCGCCGGTGTGGCGCGCGTCCACTCGGGCATCTGGCGCATCGACGGTGGCAACACTTTCGACAACGACAGCGACACCCGTTTCGCATGGCAGGCGATCGCCGGCGTTCGCGCTCCGATCACCAACAACATCGATCTCGGCCTCAAGTATCGCTTCTTCAACGTCCAGGACGTGAAGTTCACCGATTACACGGGCAACGAGTCGAAGGGCCGGTTCCGGTCGCACAGCTTGCTGGCAAGCGTGATCTTCAACTTCGGCGAGCCGGCTGCACCGCCGCCCCCGCCGCCCCCGCCGCCGC
>NZ_CALMAW010000097.1 GCF_937859915.1 uncultured Sphingomonas sp.
CATCGCCACCACCATCGTCGACGGCACCGATGTCGTGCTGCTGCTGGTCGAGGTCGTCGTGCTGGTCGCGCTGGTCGTCGTCGAGGAGCGGACGAACCAATTGTCGAGCTGGTCGGGCACCATGCGATAGGGCGCATCGGCCTGCATATAGACCTTCTTGACCCGTCCGCGGTCGATGAAATTGTTGATGTAGGTGCTGCCCCACGCCGCGCTGAGCGTCGCGTTGACGTCGCTTTCGGCGAGGCCGAGCACCGCGAGCTTGGGCTCGTCGATCTCGACATGGAGCTGCGGGGCATCCGCGAGCGTGTTGGCGCGGACCTGCGCGAGCGCCGGATCCTTGGCGGCGGCCGCGATGATCTTGTCGCGCAGCGCGGTGAATTGCGCGGTCGGCATGTTGCTCGAATTGAGCAGCTCGAAGGTGAAGCCGTTGGACTGGCCGAGCCCCGAGATCGGCGGCGGCGTCAGCGCGAACACCTGGCCGTCGTGGATCTGCGCGAACGCCTTGGTCGCGCGCGCGTTGATCGCGTCGACCGAATCCGCGCTCGCGGTCCGCTTGTCGAACGGCGACAGGATGACGAAGCCGGTGCCGGTATTCTGCCCCTGCCCCGCGAAGCTGAACCCCGAGATCGCGAACATCCCCGCGACATTCTTCTTCTCGGTCTTGAGGAAGAAATTCTCGACCTGCTCCCGCACCGCATTGGTGCGCGACTGCGCGGCGCCGGCGGGCAGCGTGAACTGGACGATCGACTGGCCCTGGTCCTCGCTCGGCAGGAAGCTGGTCGGCAGGCGCAGGAACAGGACGAGCAGCAGCGCGACGATGCCGCCATAGATCAGCAGGGTGAGCAGGCGCCGCACCATCACCCATTTCACGCCGCCCACATAATGGTCGGTCATCGTGTCGAAGCCGCGGTTGAAGCGGCCGCCGAGGCTGTTGTCGGTGCGCCGTTCCTTGGCCTTCAGCAGCGTCGCGCACAGCGCCGGCGTGAGCACCAGCGCGACCAGCACCGACAGCGCCATCGCCGAGACGATCGTGATCGAGAACTGCCGGTAGATCACGCCGGTCGAGCCCCCGAAGAAGGCCATCGGCAGCAGCACGGCGGACAGCACCATCGCGATGCCGATCAGCGCGCCGGAAATCTCGCCCATCGACTTGACCGTGGCATCGTGCGGCGACAGCCCCTCGTCCTCCATCAGCCGCTCGACATTCTCGACGACGACGATCGCATCGTCGACGAGCAACCCGATCGCGAGCACCATCCCGAACAGGGTCAGCGTGTTGATCGAATAGCCGAACAGCGCGAGGATCCCGAAGGTGCCGAGCAGCACCACCGGCACCGCGATCGCCGGGATCAGCGTCGCGCGCCAGTTCTGCAGGAACACGAACATCACGATGACGACGAGGATCACCGCCTCGATAAGCGTCTTGATGACCTCTTTCACCGAGAGGATGATGAAGTCCGTGGTGTCGCGCGGGTAAGTGACGACATAGCCCGGCGGCAGGCTGGTGGTCAGCTGCGCGACCATCGCCTTGACCGCCTTGGCGGTCTTGAGCGCGTCGGCGCCGGGCGCGAGCTGGAGCGCGAGGCCGGAGGCGGGGTGGCCGTTGAACTGCGCGTCGGTCGTATAGCTATCATTGCCCATCTCGACGCGCGCGACGTCGCTCAGATGGACGACCGACCCGTCGGTCCGCGTCTTGACGACGATGTTGCGGAACTGCTCGGGGGTCTGGAGCCGCGATTTGGCGGTGACGATCGCGGTGAGCTGCTGGCCCTTGACCACCGGGATCTGGCCGATCTGACCGGCCGAGACGTCGGTGTTCTGTGCGGTGACCGCGGTCTCGACGTCGGACGGCATCAGCTGGACCGCGGCCAGCTTATAGGGGTCGAGCCAGATCCGCATGCCGTAGCCCGAGCCGAACAGCTGGGTGGAACCCACGCCGCTGACGCGCGAGATCTCGTCCTGGAGGTTGTTGACCAGCCAGTCGGCGACATCGGCCTGCGAGGTCCGGTCGCTGCTGTCGTAGAGACCGACGACAAGCAGGAAGTCGGCGTTCGACTTGGTGACCGTCACGCCCTCGGTCTGCACCTCGGTCGGCAGCTGCGAATTGGCCTGCTGGACCTTGTTCTGGACCTGGACCTGCGCGGTGTCAGGGTCGGTGCCCTTGGCGAAGGTGACGGTGATCGAGACCGAGCCCGCCGCGCTCGACGTCGAGGAGAAATAGAGCAGCCCGTCGAGCCCGGTCAGCTGCTGCTCGATCACCTGTGTGACGGCGGACTGCAGCGTCGCGGCGTCGGCGCCGGGATAGGTCGCCGAGATATTGACCGAGGGCGGCGCGACGTCGGGATATTGCGCGATCGGCAGCTGCAGGATGCCGGCGATCCCCGCCAGCATGATGCCGATCGCGATCACCCATGCGAAGATGGGCCGGTCGATGAAAAAACGGCTCACGGCGTCAGCTGCCGAGCTTCACGGCGACCGGCTTGACGGCGATGCCCGGCTTGGCTTGGTCGACGCCCTCGACGACGAGCTTGTCGCCCGCCTTGAGCCCCGCGGTGATCAGCCATTTGTCGCCGATCGCCTGCGCCGCGGTCACGTCGCGCTGGACGACCTTGTTGTCGGCGCCGACGACGAGCGCGGTGGCATTGCCCTTGGGATCGCGCGTGATGCCCTGCTGCGGCGCGAGGATGCCGTTCTGCACGACCCCCTGCGGCGCCTCGACGCGCACGAACAGGCCGGGGAGCAGCAGCCCTTGCGGATTGGGGAAGCGCGCGCGCAGCGTCACCGTGCCGCTGGTCTCGTCGACCGTGACCTCGGCGAATTCGATCTTGCCGGGCAGCGGATAGTCCACGCCCGACGACAGCTTGAGCCGCACCGTCGCGCTCGCCGGCGTGACGCTGCCCTTGGCGAGCGACTGGCGCAGCGCGAGCAGCGCGTCGCTCGACTGGACGATGTCGACATAGATCGGGTCGAGTTGCTGGATGGTGGCGAGTGCGTCGGTCTGGCTCGCGGTGACGAGCGCGCCCGGCGTCACGATGGTGCGGCTGATCCGGCCGCTGATCGGCGCGCGGACCGTCGTATAGTCGACGTTGATCTGCGCAGCGCGGAGCGAGGCCTCGTCCTGGTGGACCGCGGCAAGGTCGGAACGCGCGGTCGCGATCGTGTTGTCGATCTGCTGCTTGCTCACCGCCTGGACGTCGCTCAACGTCTTGTAGCGATCGGCCTGCGCTTGCGCGGCGGCATAGGTCGCCTTCGCGCTTTCGAGCGTCGCGGCCGCCTGGTCGCGCGCGGCGATATAGGGGCGCGGGTCGATCAGATAGAGCGGCTGGCCGGCGCGGACCAGCGAGCCCTGCTCGAACAGGCGCTTCTGGATGATGCCGTCGACCTGCGGACGGACGTCCGACGAGGTCACAGCATCGGTGCGGCCGGTGAGTTCGGCAGTCATCGTCACCGGCTGGGTGGCGAGCGTGACGACGCCGACCTCGGGCGGTGCCGGCGGTGGGGCCTTGGGTTTGCTCGCACATCCGACCAGGGTCAGCGCGATGGTCAAGAGACTGGCGGTAGCGCGGCGAGAAAACATCATCCGGCCGGCGCATCGCGGAAAATCCCGCACACGGATAGGGATATTTTGGTACATGCGCGGACGCGACAACGCGCGCCGCGTCTTTTTGCCTATTTGATAACATCGTAGCTTGGCCGCGAAGGCGATTGTTTAGATCGACGACGCGATTGCGCCGTCGTGGTCATCGAGCAAACCCGCGCTGGCTCGCAGAGCATCATGCCTGTTCAAATGGGAACGATCCCGCGAATCGGGCGCTGGCTGATCGCAGGCGCGAGGAGATGTCAGTGGCCGTATCCGAAGACAGCCCACCGGTGATCGGCGATGTTCCGATCGGATTGCCGGCAGGGGGCACGCGGCGCGAGTTCGACAGCATGGGGGACATCGAGGTCGCCGCGGACCGCTATTGGGGCGCGCAGACGCAGCGCTCGCTGCACCATTTCTCGATCGGGCGCGATCGCATGCCGGTCGATGTCTATCGCGCCTATGGCATCGTCAAGAAGGCGTGCGCGTTGGTCCACGCCGCGGAAGGCCGCCTGCCGCAGTGGAAAGCCGACGCGATCGTCCGCGCCGCCGACGAGACGATCAGAGGCGAGCTCGACGCGCATTACCCGCTGTTTGTCTGGCAGACCGGCTCGGGCACGCAGTCCAACATGAACGTCAACGAGGTGCTGTCAAACCGCGCGATCCAGCTGCTCGGCGGCGAACTCGGCAGCCAGACGCCGGTTGCGCCCAATGACGACGTCAATATGGGGCAGTCCTCCAACGACACCTTCCCGACCGCGATGCACGTCGCGACGGTGCAGTTGCTCGACGATCGGCTGCTGCCAGAGCTCGATCGTCTCGCCAGGCTGATCGAGGCGCGAGCCACCGAATGGATGGACGTCGTCAAGATCGGCCGGACGCATCTTGAGGATGCGGTGCCGCTGACCGTCGGCCAGGAATGGTCGGGATGGGCCGCGCAAGTGCGCGCCGCCGAGGCCGAGATCGCCCGGTCCCGCGAAGGTCTCTACGAACTGGCGCTCGGCGGCACCGCGGTCGGCACCGGCCTCAACGCGCCTAAGGGTTTTTCGCGCACCGTCGCCGCCAGGATTGCCGAACTGACGGGCAAGCCCTTCGTCACCGCGCCCAACAAGTTCATGGCGCAGGGTTCGCTCGACGCGATGGTGCGGGCAAGCGCGGCGCTGCGCGGTGCCGCGGTCGCGCTGATGAAGATTGCCAACGACATGCGCTGGCTCGGCTCGGGCCCGCGCTGCGGCCTCGGCGAGCTCAAGATTCCCGACAACGAGCCGGGCTCGTCGATCATGCCGGGCAAGGTCAACCCGACGCAGTGCGAGGCGATCGTGATGATCGCGATCCAGGTGATCGGTGACGACACCGCGGTCGCCTTCGCGGGCAGCCAGGGCAATTTCGAATTGAACGCGATGCGGCCGATCATCATCAACAATGTGCTGCATTCGGCGACCATCCTTGCGGACGGCTGCGAGATGTTCCGCCGCTTCTCGGTCGAGGGCACCGAACTCAACCGCGAGGCGATCGCGGCGCATATCGACAAGTCGCTGATGCTGGTGACCGCGCTGTCGCCGGCGATCGGCTATCATGCCGCCGCGCACATCGCCGAACAGGCCGCCGCCGACGGCTCGACGCTGCGCGAGGCGGCGCTCGCATCGGGCAAGATCTCGCCCGAGGAGTTCGACCGCATCGTCGTCGCCGCCGACATGGTCGGCGACGGCCTCGCAGGCGCCTGAGCGCCGCATCGCAGGAGCACCGGATGGACGTCACCCAACTCATCCTCGACGACCATCACGAGCAACGCCGGCTGTTCGCGATGCTCGAGCAGATCGACGCCTCGGACCGTGACGCGCTTGCCGCGGTGTGGACCCGTCTCGCGACCTTCCTCGAGGTCCATGCCGAGACCGAGGAAAAGTTCTTCTATCCCGCGCTCCTCCAGGTCGGTCGCACCGCCGGCGACACCGAGGGCGTCGAGGACGAGACGCTCGACGCGATCAAGGACCATAATGAGATCCGCGACGCCGTCGCCGCGGTTGCCGCGCACCAGGTAGGCAGCGACGACTGGTTCGCCGCAGTCGCGGCCGCCAACAAGGCGAACGGCGACCATATGGCCGAGGAAGAGCGCGAAGGCCTCACCGACTTCCGCCGCCACGCCTCGCTCCAGCTGCGCCACGAACTCGGCGTGTCGTTCGTCGTCCACGAATTCGCGCATGTGACCGGCGTCCGGCCGATCGACAAGGATCCGGACAGCTGGGTGGCAACGCATTAGGCCCACCGGTCCAATCGGCGATGCCCTGACCACCCTCACGCGGGCTTGTCAGGGCCGGCACCGGTTCGATACGGACAGGCGTCCCTCGCGAAAGGCCGTCATGACCAAACCGCTCCCGCTCGTCGCCCTCACCGCCGTCCTGCTGCTCGCCGCCGCGCCGCCGCTCAAGGACAGCGACATGGTGCAGACCGGGACGGACATTCCGGCCAAGTGGATACCGCCCGAGGCGGATTTCGACTATGTGAAGCGCGACGTGATGATCCCGATGCGCGATGGCGTGAAGCTCCACACCGTGATCGTCGTCCCCAAGAATGCGCACGGCCTGCCGATGCTGCTCGAGCGGACGCCCTACGACGCCAATTTCGACGTCAAGGGCAACAGCCCGCACTTACGCGACGCGGTGTGGTCGGCGCTGCGCGAATGGGTCGACGACGGCTATATCTTCGTCAGCCAGGACATCCGCGGCAAATATGGCTCGCAGGGCAAATATGTCATGACGCGCCCGCCGATCGGCCCGCTCAACCCGACCAAGACCGACGACACCACCGATGCCTATGACACGATCGAGTGGCTCACCAAAAACGTCCCCGAGAGCAACCGGCGCGTCGGCATGATCGGCTCGTCCTACGACGGCTGGACGGTGACGATGGCGCTGCTCGGGCCGCATCCCGCGCTCAAGGTCGCTGCCCCGGAAAGCCCGATGATCGACGGATGGATGGGCGACGACTGGTTCCACTACGGCGCCTTCCGCCAGGTCAATCTCGACTATTTCACCGAGCAGACCAGCAAGACCGGCGAGGGCAAGGCGGTGCCCCGCCAAGGCTATGACGATTACCAGAATTTCCTCGATGCCGGCTCGGCGGGCAATTGGGCGATCACGCACGGCTTCCAGCAGTTGCCCTTCTGGAACCGGCTGTCGGGGCACCCCGCCTATGACGCCTTCTGGCAGGGCCAGGCGCTTGACAAGGCTGTGGTCGCGCGACCGTCGACCGTGCCGACGATGTGGCTCCAGGGCCTGTGGGACCAGGAGGACATGTACGGCGCCGTCCACAGCTGGGAAGCGCTCAAGGCGGCCGGCCACGCCGACACCAATCATCTCGTGATGGGCCCCTGGTATCACAGCCAGGTCAATCGCTCTGCCGAAAGCCTGGGCCCGCTCAAATGGAACGGCGACACCGCCGCCGACTTCCGCAAGACCGTACTGATCCCCTTCTTCGACACCTATCTCAAGGACGAGAAGCCGGCCGAGCTGACCCCGCCGGTGCTGATCTACAACGCCGCCGAGAACCATTGGGACACGTTCGCCGATTGGCCTGGCGCGTCTGCGACCGGCCTCACGCCGCTGTACCTGCAAGCGCAAATGGGCCTCGGCTTCAAGCCGCCCGCCGCCGGCGAGGACAGCTATGTCTCCGATCCCGCCAAGCCCGTGCCGTTCCTCTCCGGACCGGTCGGCCCGATGGGCGATCGCGCCCGCTGGACGACATGGCTGGTCCAGGATCAGCGCTTCGCCGCCTCACGATCCGACGTGCTCTCCTATCAGACGCCCGTGCTCGACAAGCCCGTGACCGTCGAAGGCGCGCCGATGGCGGACCTGTTCGTCAAGACGACGGGCACCGACGCCGATTTCGTCGTCAAGATCATCGACGTCTATCCGGCGAGCAATGGCGACCGGCCCGAAATGGGCGGCTACCAACTGCCAGTCAGCCTCGACATCTTCCGCGGCCGCTATCGCCAGAGCTTCGAGAAGCCCTCGGCGATCCCGGCCGGGCAGGTGCAGGAGTATAAGTTCAGGCTCCCGACCATGAACTATGTGTTCAAGCCCGGGCATCGCATCATGGTGCAGGTGCAGTCGAGCCTGTTCCCGCTCTACGACCGCAACCCCCAGACCTATGTGCCCAATATCTTCTTCGCCAAGCCGGCGGATTACCAAGCGGCGACCATGACGGTCGAACATGGCGCCGCCGGCGCGAGCGCGGTGCTGCTGCCGGTCGTCACCGCCAGCACGGCGCAGCGCTGACGTCGGGCGTCGGTCGGAGCCTCGCGGTACCGGTCGACGAACCGGCAGGCGTCCGTCCGGACCACATCGCTAAAGCGGGATGCGCCGAAGGCGAGCGTCGAAGCGCTGCGTCGCCGATATCGACCAAGCCTCGGACCAGCCGTCGTAAATGAGCGCGACGACGGGCCGTGTAAATAGAGTTGGACAGTCGGCGGGGAAAGGGCAACTATGGCGATGGGAGTGGGCAGGATGCGGTGACAGGAGAGAGGTAATGCAATCAGTATCGATCGACCGCTTTCGTGAGGTCGTGCTTTGCGCAGTCGTGTCGGCGTTGGTCTTGGGGGGATGCTCCAAGCGGGCGCCCGACCAGAGCGCGAGCGAACCGACAGCCAATACCGAAGTGGCCGCCGCACCGGCGCCCGCCGCCGCGGCTCCGGCGGCCGACAACACCGACACGATCAGCGGCGTCAAATATGCGAGCTACACCGGCGACGCGACGCAGGGCAAAATCGACTTCATCACCTGCCAGACATGCCATTCCATCGATGCCGGCGTGAACAAGATCGGTCCGTCGCTGCACGCCGTGGTCGGTCGCAAGTCGGGGATCATACCAGGCTATACCTATTCGGACGCCAACAAGAACAGCGGGATCACCTGGACGCCCGAAAAGCTGTTCCAATATCTCGAGGCGCCGCAGCGCGTCGTGCCGGGCACCAAGATGACCTTCGCCGGCTTCCCCGACCCGCAGAAGCGCGCCGACGTCATCGCCTATCTCAAGACCAATTCCTGATCGAGCCGCGGTTCGCCTAATCCGTCGCTCGTCGGTCGCCCGGACTCGCGGAACGCCTGCGTCGGACGAGGTCGGCAAGGTGGACGGGAAAGGACAGCAGCAGCGGCATGGCGACCCATCGCCAGTCGAGCCCAAGGAGCGCGGCGCGGAGCGCGGCCAGCATCAGTGCGCCGGGTGCCAGGCACAGCGTCGCATCGACGACGCGCCAGCCGCTGCGGGTCACGAGCCACACCAGTTCGATGCCGATCACTACGAGAACGGCATCGGCCGCATGGCCGGTAGCGAAAAGCCAGGCCATCCCGGCGATCAGGAAAACGGTCCGTTGAGGTGGACGATCGTCATCGTAAGATAACCGGCGAACGTCACCCACAGAAGATAGGGCAGCAGCAGCGCAGCGCCGATCATCGACCGGCGCCAGATGGCGACGACGAGCGCGGCGACTGACAGCCAAAGCGCGAGCACCTCGAACACCGCCCAGTCGGGCCGGTGTAGGCGAAAGAAGAGCAGACTCCAGAGGATGTTGAACGCGCCGTTGAGCGCGAACAGCCCGAGCAGCCCTTCGCGCTCGCGCCGATGCGGCATGGCGAGCCAGCCTGTCACGCCTGCCAGCGCGGTCACCGCATAGATTGCGGTCCACGCGACACCATAGGCTGCATCGGGCGGCGCCCAGCGCGGCTGAACGAGATGATGATACCAAGGTCCGATATCGGTGATGGTCGCGCCCAGCGCTGCGACGGCCAGCACCATCGCGCCAGCGACGAGGATCGGAAACAGCCACGCGCGGTCCATCGCCGATCAGCCCGCAGTTTGCAGCAAATGCCGCATATCCTTCAGGAAAATGCGCAGATAGGCCATCGGGCGGGCATAGACGAGCCGCTTGGTCATATAGGCGGGCCAGAGCAAGCGCTGCACGTCCCGGTCGGCGCACATCGCCACGAAACGCTCTCGCCGCTGATCGTTGCGATACCAGAAATACTGCATCAGCCCGAGAATGCGGAAGACATGACCATGTGACCGCATGAAACGCCGACGCGCCTGCTTCAGGCACGCGGCTTTGCCGGTGGCGAGATACGCCGCCACCGCATCCGCTGCGTGCGTGGCCGAGAGCATCGCATAATAAATCCCCTCGCCCGATGCCGGGGCGACGACTCCCGCGGCGTCACCCGCGACCAGGATGTCGCGGCCATTGTCCCATCGTCGCAGCGGCCGTAGCGGGATCGGCGCGCCTTCGCGCCGGATCGTCTCGCAGCGATCCAGTCCGGCGCGTACACGCAGCCGCGCGGTCGCGGCGCGCAGGCCAAAGCCCTTGTCCGCGCTGCCGACACCGATGCTTGCGGTATCGCCGTGCGGGAATATCCAGGCATAGAAGTCCGGCGACAAGGCCGCCTGGTAGAAGACGTCGCACCGGCCGCGATCGAAGGCCTCGGTATCGGCCACAGGCGAGCGGATGATCTCATGATAGGCGAAGACGCAGGCCATATGCCCAGCGGCGGGCAGCGCGGTGCTGGCCACCCGCGAGCGCGCGCCATCGGCGCCGATCACGCTTCGCGCGCGAACCCTTTGCTCGGCGCCCCCTCGCATCTCGGCATAGCAGATGACCGCGCAGCCATCCGCGTCGCGCTCGATCCTGTCGAACGTCCCCACGCGCAACGCGGCACCTGCAAGAGCGGCACGCGCGCGTAACCAGCCGTCGAAGACGTCGCGATCGACCATGCCGACGAACCGACCCTCCCCGTCCCGATCGACGCGCATGTCGACGGTCCGATCGGACGGCGCGACCATGCGGGCGGCGACCGCACGTCCGACGATGAGATGATCGGGAATGGCGAAGTCGCG
Source organism: uncultured Sphingomonas sp. (assembly GCF_937859915.1). Taxonomy (GTDB): domain Bacteria; phylum Pseudomonadota; class Alphaproteobacteria; order Sphingomonadales; family Sphingomonadaceae; genus Solisphingomonas. The sequence continues at coordinate 10,460 of NZ_CALMAW010000097.1, forward strand.
GATCAGTCGCGGCGGGATCGCGCCACCGCACGGTTTGACCCGTCCGCCCCGGTCAAGCAGCAGTACGCGGCGTCCGGCGCGGGCCAGCATTGTCGCGGCGGTGGCGCCTGCCGGCCCGCCACCGACCACGACGCAATCATAGGTCTGCGTCGTCATGCCGGCGCGCCGTGGACGAGCACGACCGGTGGTGCGTGCACGTGCGGCCGCGGCACACGCCAAGCCGCGCAGACGAACAGCAGCGCCTCCGCACCAAATATGATGGAGAATGTCTCGGGCGTCGATCCGATTAGCACGCGTCCGATGTCCACGCCCACAGCACCGATGAGCCCGCCGAGGCCGAAGGCGATCGCTTGCGCCGCCCCCCAGACCCCCATCCGCACCCCTTCGCGCCCGCGCTCGGCGCTCGCCAGCCCCATCATCGCGCCGATCGCGGCTACCGAAAACACGCCGTTGGCAAGACCGAGTGCGCCTGCATTGGTGGTCAGCGGCCAGGCCGGACCGACACGCGCGGCGATCGCCAGGCCCACCAGCGCGACGGCGGAGCCGATGCAGCCGCCGACCACCCAGCGCCGCATCGTCGCGGCGCCGCCCCCACCAAACGTGCCGCACAGGCCGACCAGCACCATTCCCAGCAGCACGCCGCCATGCTGGACGCCCGACAATTGCGTCGAACGTCCGGGCGAGAAGCCGAACAACAGGCCTGCGAACGGTTCGATGATCAACTCCTGCATCGAATAGGCGAACATCGACAGGAACAGGAAGACGACGAAGCGGCGCGCATCGCTCTCACCCCATAATTCGCGCAGCGCGACCCGGAAGGGCACCGTCGCGGGCATCTGCGCGTGCGCGGCGGAGGCGAGATCGGCCTCGCCTTCGATGCCCCACAGCGCCGCGATCGAGACGAGGAACGCCACGCCGGCGACCCCGCGGCCGACCGCCGCAAGCCGCTCCAACGAAAAGGGTTCCAGCAACGCGCCCGCCACGCCCGCCGCCCCCGCAATCCCGGCAATCATCATGATCCAGGTGATTGATGCCGCGGCCGCGCGGCGTTCGGGCATCACCCGCGCCGCAAGCAGCGCCAGCAGCGAGGTTCCCGCCGCGCCGACGCCGCCGCCGATCATCGAAAACGCGACAAGCGCGAGCGCGATCCCGAAGACCGAACGCGCCGCGAGCCAGCTCAGCGCCGCGATCGCCAGCAGGATTCCCAGTGCCAATAGCGCCATGCCGGTCAGGATCCACGGCGTCCGCCGTCGCCCGCTGTCCGACCCGTGACCCCAGGCCGGGCGCGCGAGCTGCACCGCATAATGCCACGCGACGAGTCCCGCCGGCAGCGCAGCGGGCAGCCCATATTCGACCACCATCACCCGGTTGAGCAGCGACGTCGCCAGCATCACGATCGCACCGATCGCGCTCTGTACCAGCCCCAGCCGTACGATGCCGAGCCAGCCCAGCGGCGCGGTCGAGGCTGGACCGCCTACAGCGCCCACACGCCGCCAAGCGCGAACGCGGAGGCCAGCATGCCCAGCACGTACAGCGTCGTGCCGGTGGCATTGTACCAGGGCGTGTTGGCGAGCGGATCGCGGAGCAGGGTCCGCATCAAGGCCAACTGCCCCGCGAGCAGGCCGCCGACGACGACGGCGACACCATGATGCCCCCAGCTTGCCAGCAGCAGGATCACGACGCTCTGCGGTACCGCCATCACCACGCAGGCCAACCGTGCCGCGCGACCGACGCCCAGCACGACCGGAAGCGATCGCAGGCCGGTCGCGCGATCCCCTTCGACCGCCTTGAAATCGTTGAGTGTCATGATGCCGTGCGCGCCGGCACTGTAGAGCGCGAGGATGGCGAGCACCTGTAGGGTCGGCAAACCGCCGCGCATGACGCTCGCGCCGGTGAACCAGGTCAGCCCCTCATAGGTCAGCGCCACCACCGCCGGGCCCCATAGCCCGCTGCCCTTCACGCGGAACGGCGGCGCGCTATAGGCCCAGGCGCAGAGCAGGCCCACGCTCGCCGCAGCGAGGACCCAGGGGCCCATCAGCCACGCCACCGCAAGCGACAGCGCCGTCCCGATCATCGCGATCCGCAGCCCCCAGGCGCCGGCAATTCGGCCGGACGGGATTGGACGGTCGGGCTCGTTGATCGCATCAACATGGCGATCAAACCAATCGTTGACCGCCTGGCTCGTGCCGCACACCAGCGGTCCGGTCAGCAACACGCCCGCGATCAGGAACGGCCAGCGCGCGCCAAGCGGAATGCCCGAAGAGACTGCGCCACACAGAAAGGCCCAGATCGGCGGAAACCAGGTGACCGGCTTCAACAGCTCGATAACGTCGCCCGGGGAAGGAAGCGGCGTCGACATGCCGCGGGATAGCGTCCAAGTCATGCACGGATGTTATGCTTGACATTCGCGATCGTCAAACAGAAATGACAACTCCATATTAGCCCCTATTTCGGGTCAATTTCGTCTCCAGCGACGAGATTCCCAAGACCGTGCCGATGCATCTTCGAATACAGGCTTTGCCGGCTGACCCCGAGGATCTCCGCCGCCGAGGCGCGATTGTCTGCGGTATAGGTCAAGGCAGCCTCAATACAGAGCCGCTCGATCAGATCGGTGCTCTCGCGCACGATCTCCTTCATCGACATCCGGCCGACCAACTCGGTCAGTTGCTCGACCGACCTCGGCACATCGCGCGTTGGCATTGGCGCGGTTCGCGGACGGCGGGCAACGCTGCGGATCGTAAAGCCGTAACACTCGCCGTCGCCCATAGGCGCTGCGACGCCGGACACCTCGATCTCCTCGACCCCGCCCGCCGATCCGCGCAGGATCGTAGCGACGTTGCGGACCGAGCCATGCTGGCGGATCTGCCCGACGATCGGCTCGAGGTCGATACCGGGCCGGCCTAGCCATGTACCGAGCGCGGCGCCGGTGACGCGTTCGACCGACGGCATTTCGGCAAGCTCGACGAACGCGCCGTTCGCCGTCAGCACATTCAGGTCGCGGTCCGTCAGCACGAAGGAGTCGGGCATCCGCTCGACGACATCGCTCAAGGCGCTGTCGAACTGATGCCCCGCGATCGCGCCGTCGGCGCGCGCGATGCGAACGATGAGCAAGGGTGCTCTCGCCTGGCGGAACAATCGTGCCGAGATTCGTACCTCGCCGCGTCGATTGTTCAGACGCAACAGGATGGGCGCGCGATCGTCCGCCGCTTCCGCCGCACCGAGATAGGCGACGAGACTGTCGCGGTCCTGCGGATCGACGAGGGTGTTGACCGGATTGCCGACCAGCGCGCCATCCGACGCATCGAGCAACCGGTGCGCCGCTGGGTTCGCTTCGCGGATACGACGCGCCTCGACGTCGACGATCAGCACCGGCTCGGATGCCATGTCGAACAGCAGGCGATAGCGGGTCTCGGCGTGACGAAGCCGAATATAGTCGCGCTCCAGCGACTGCTGGGTTTGCAGCAGGCGCTGCTGCATTTCGGCGGCACCGCGCATGTCACGGCCGATCGCGATGAGGCGATCCGGATCGCCAAGCCCCATCACCAGATAGCGCACGGGTACATCGCCGCCTGCGGCCGGATGATTGACCTGGCGCCACCGCGCGGCACCGCCGCCGGTTGCGGCGGCCAGCATCTCGAGGATCTTGGGCCGGCTTTCCACCGTGACGGTATCGACCCATGCTTCGCGGATCCAGTCCGTAAAGCCATGATTGGCAAGCTCGCCCTGCGACACGGCCACGTCGAGAATCCTGCCATCCGCCGACAGGATGAGAGCGACATCGCCAACGGCGGCCAGCAGCGACGCGGCAACGGCGGCTGGAAGCGATCCGGGCATCACGTCCGGCTCCGCAAAACCCGTTTCACGGGAGGGGGCGATATGCTTGTTCATTGACGAGCGTCGCACTCCAGAACCAGTCGAGATTAACTACACGCCGCTGCCTCCCATTCGCGTTGGCGGACGAGATCCAAGGCAACCTTCAGCGCGAGCTTGGCGTCACGTGCGGTGCCATCGGCGCCGACCTGCTCGACAAGCTCCGGCCTGGCGCCGATCACTCGACCCCCAACCATGACGCACACGAACGGATTTTGAGACACGTTTCGCAGCGCAGCAATGGTCGAAGCGAGACCGCCGATATGGCAGTCGCAACTGATCGTCAATCCGATCATATCGAACCAGTCCGCCTCGACGAGGCGCAGCAGGTCGGCGGTCTCGGCCTCGCTCACGCGCTCGGTCACCCAGCCGTTGCAATGGAACAGCTCTTCCACCACGACCGTGCCAAAATTATGCTGGTCCCCGGGCATTGATGCGAACAGCGCCCGATGACCGCCCGCGGCGACCCGTCGATCGGCTTGCGCGCGAAATGCGATCTCGTGGACGACCTCCTGCAAGCGCCACAAGGCCATCGTCACATCGACGAAGTCGCAACGATCCTCTTCCCAATATTCGCCCAGCAGGCGCGCGGCGGGCGCCAACAGGTCGACCATCACCGAGTCGATCGTGACGCCGCGCGCAAGGATCGCCTCGATATGGGTCAGCAGGGCATCCGCCTCGATCTGCATCGCCATGGGTGCGAAGGACTCGATTTCTGCGGCATCGATGCCGTGATCAGCATGCACCGCATGCGATAAGGGCGGCTCGATCGCATGCGCCACCATCAGACGCGGGATGATCTCGCTTTCGATAAGCATCGATAAAGACCGATTGTAATCGACCCGCGCGTGGGCGCGAAACGCGGACATTCCGCCGCGATCCATCGAAAAACGTCGGGCGCGCCGATCGTCTCGCTCGACTGTCTTACCCTGCTCGCACCGCATAGTCGATGTCATCACCGGCTCTCCCCAGCCTGGTCGACACAGTCACGCATAGCCGGGCATCGGTATTTCGATTTGTCCAGCGACTCGACCATATGACTATCGTTACAAGTTGACAACTGCCTGGCTCCGCGGTGATCCGCGGCAAGAGACTGTCTCGTGAAATAGACGTCAAATATATTTGACAGTCGATGAGATGTCCTCCTATTCTCAGCCTACGAGAGCGCAGGAGGATGCGGGTGAACGGCCCTTCCATCGCAGGACGGCGAACAGACGGCATCGCGCCGATCTACACGCCCGAACAGCGCCGTCGCCGCGACTCGTCACATTGGACGGTCGTGCAGGGGGTGCTCGCACCCGTCCAATTTCTGGTCTTTCTCGTCAGCCTTGCTCTGGTCCTCCATTATCTCGCGTCGGGGCGTGGCGCCGCCGCCGCGACGATCTCCATCGTTACCAAGACCGGGACGCTGTACGCGATCATGATCACCGGCTCGATTTGGGAAAAGACCGTCTTCGGCAAATGGCTGTTCGCCGACGCCTTCTTTTGGGAAGATCTGTCGTCGATGCTCGTGCTGGCCCTGCACAGCCTGTATCTTGTGGCGTTGATCGGCGGGATCGGAAATGAGCGCGGCAGGATGCTGCTCGCGCTTGCCGCCTATGCCAGCTACGCGGTCAACGCGGCGCAATTCCTGCTCAAGCTGCGCGCGGCGCGGCTTCAGGGCGCAGTGGCGTCCTCCGCGATGGCGATGACGAGATGAGCCCGTCGGCCCCCCTCGCCATCGCGCGCTGCGCGACGGCGCCGCACGCGGCGGAGCGGCCGCCCGTCCTTCGCGAACGCGGGCAGCGGGAAGTCTTTTGCGGGCTGACCGGGATCGTCTGGCTCCACCGCAAGATCCAGGACGCCTTTTTCCTCGTGGTCGGTTCGCGCACCTGCGCGCATCTGCTCCAATCGGCCGCCGGCGTGATGGTATTCGCCGAGCCACGGTTCGCCACCGCGATCATCGAGGAGCGCGACCTTGCCGGGATGGCCGATTGCAACGACGAGCTTGACCGCGTCGTCGATCGCCTGCTCTCCCGCCGGCCTGACATCAAGCTGCTGTTCCTGGTAGGCTCCTGCCCGTCCGAGGTGATCAAGCTCGACCTGTCGCGCGCCGCCGCGCGCCTGTCGAACAAACATGCGGGCGCGACCCGGATTCTTGCCTATTCAGGCTCGGGCATTGAGACGACCTTCACCGAGGGCGAGGATGCCTGCCTCGCCGCACTCGTCCCCGATCTGCCTGCCGACCGGTCAGGCGCCGCCAGCCTGCTGCTTGTCGGCGCCTTGCCCGACGTCGTCGAGGACCAGTTTTTGCGGCTGTTCGCCGCGCTCGGAATCGCCCCGGTGCATGTCCTTCCCGCACGCCGCGCCGGTGCGATGCCGCCGGTGGGCGCGAACACCCGCTTCCTGCTCGCGCAACCGTTCCTGGGGGAGACCGCGCGCGCGCTTGAAAATCGCGGCGCCGTCCGCCTCGACGCGTTGTTCCCCTTCGGTGCGGATGGCACGACCGACTGGCTGCACGCTGCCGCGACGGCGTTCGGTATCGAGGAGATGCACTTTCGCCGCACCGTCGCGAAGGGGCGCGCGCGCGCCAAGCGGGCGATCGCGCATGCGGCCGACCGGCTGGCGGGCAAGCGCGTCTTCTTCCTGCCCGACTCGCAGCTCGAAATACCCCTCGCGCGCTTCCTGGCGACTGAAGTTGGCATGGTGCCCGTCGAAGTCGGCACGCCCTATCTGCACCGCGCGCATCTCGCCCGGGAGCTGACGCGGCTCCCGGCGGGCACGCCGATCAGCGAAGGCCAGGACGTCGACCGCCAGCTCGACCGGGTCCGCGCCGCGCGGCCCGACCTCACCGTCTGCGGCCTCGGCCTCGCCAACCCGCTCGAGGCCGAGGGGCTGACGACCAAATGGGCGATCGAGCTGGTCTTCGCGCCGATCCACGGCTTCGACCAGGCGGGTGACCTCGCCGAGCTGTTCGCGCGACCGCTCAGGCGGCGCGCGGGGCTGACGGTCTGATGCAGCCGACGCCTTCTCTCGTCGCCGAAGGGGCAGGCCCGTGCAGCTGACGGTCTGGACCTATGAGGGGCCACCCCATGTCGGCGCGATGCGGATCGCGACCGCGATGCAGGGCGTCCATTACCTGCTCCACGCGCCGCAGGGCGACACCTATGCCGACCTGTTGTTCACGATGATCGAGCGCCGCGGCAAACGTCCGCCGGTCACCTACACCACTTTCCAGGCGCGTGATCTCGGCAAGGACACCGCCGACCTGTTCCAGACCGCCGCGCGCGACGCCTATGCGCGCTTCCAGCCGCAGGCGATGCTGGTCGGCGCATCGTGCACCGCCGAGCTCATCCAGGACGATCCCGCCGGGCTCGCCGAGGCGCTGCGCCTGCCCTGCCCGGTCGTCGCGCTCGAGCTGCCGAGCTATCAGCGCAAGGAGAATTGGGGCGCCGCCGAGACCTTCTACCAACTGGTCCGCACGCTCGCTGACAAGGACGCGCGCCCGACACCGCGGGAGGGCCGACGCCCGCGCGCCAATCTGCTTGGCCCGACCGCGCTCGGCTTCCGCCACCGCGATGACGTGATCGAGGTGTCCCGACTGCTCGAGACGCTCGGCGTCGACATCGCGGTCACCGCTCCGCTCGGGGCGACGCCGGCCGATCTCGCGCACCTCGGCGCAGCCGACTTCAATATCTGCCTCTATCCCGAGATCGCCGACACGACCTGCCGCTGGCTGGACAAGACGTTCGGGCAAGCGACCGTCCGCACCGTGCCGATCGGCCACGGCGCGACTCGCGACTTCATCGCCGAGGTCGCGGCGCGCGCGGGGATCGATCCGTCGCACGCGCTAGACACCTCCAACCTGCCCTGGTGGAGCCGCTCGGTCGACTCGACCTATCTCACCGGGAAGCGCGTCTTCATTTTCGGCGATGCGACGCACGCGATCGCCGCCGCCCGTGTCGCGCGCGACGAACTCGGCTTCGAGGTCGTCGGGCTTGGCTGCTACAACCGCGAATTCGCCCGCGACCTGCGCGCGGCGGCGGCGCTGTACGCCGTCGAGCCGCTGATCACCGACGACTATCTCGTCATCGAGGACGCGATCCAGGCGGTGCAGCCCGAACTGGTGCTCGGCACGCAGATGGAGCGCCACATCGCCAAGCGGCTGCGCATCCCCTGCGCGGTCATCTCGGCGCCGGTGCATGTCCAGGATTTCCCGGCGCGCTATTCGCCGCAAATGGGGTTCGAGGGCGCAAACGTGCTGTTCGACAGCTGGGTGCATCCGCTGGTGATGGGGCTGGAGGAGCATCTTCTGACGATGTTCCGCGACGATTTCGAGTTTTCGGACGCGAACGGGGCGAGCCATCTGTCCGTCCTTTCCGTGGCGGAGACCGGGCCTGCGAGCGTGTCGCCTGCAGCAGTTCCCCTCCACCATCCTGCGGATGGTCCCCCTCCCCCCGCTGCGCGCGGGGAGGATAAGTGGTCCGCCGACGCCGAGCGCGAGCTGCTCAAAATCCCGTTCTTCGTGCGCGGCAAGGCACGGCGGAATACCGAACGCTTCGCCGCCGCCCAGGGCGTGGCGACGATCACGCTCGACACGCTCTACGATGCGAAGGCGCATTATGCCCGCTAGCGCGCCCCTCCACGTCGTGATCGTCACGCTCGACAACCATCTGTCGGGCGCCGCCGAGCGCGCTGCGGCGCGGTTCGCGCAGGACGGATCGGGGATCACGATCGGCTTCCATGCCGCCGCCGACTGGGACCGCGACGCGGGCGCGCTCGACCGCTGCGTTGCCGACATCGGCCGCGGCGACATCGTCATCGCGACGATGCTGTTTCTCGACGATCATATCCGCGCGGTGCTGCCGGCGCTGTCCGCGCGACGCGAGGCGTGCGCGGCGATGCTCGGGCTGATGTCGGGCAGCGAGATCGTCAAACTCACCCGGCTCGGCGACTATCGGATGGACAAGCCCGCCTCGGGGCCCCTTGCGCTACTCAAACGGTTGCGCGGATCGTCCAGGCCGGGCGTCTCGTCGGGCGCGGGTCAGCTCAGGATGCTGCGCCGGTTGCCCAAGATCCTGCGCTTCATTCCCGGCACCGCGCAGGACGTCCGCGCCTATTTCCTGACGCTGCAATATTGGCTCGCCGGCAGCGACGACAATGTCGTGGGCATGATCCGCGCGCTCGCCGGTCGCTATGCGGGGCACGAGACGCGCGCCGAGGCGCCGCAGGACTATCCCGACGTCGGCGTCTATCACCCCGCGCTGCTTGGGCGGATGGCCGACCGGATCGAGGCGCTGCCCCGGCGGGCGGGGCCGAACGGCACGGTCGGGCTGCTGATGCTTCGCTCCTATCTGCTCGGGCGCGACACCGGCCATTATGACGGCGTGATCGCGGCACTCGAGGCCAAGGGGCTGCGTGTCATCCCCGCCTTCGCAAGCGGGCTCGATTCGCGCCCGGCGATCGAGGCCTTCTTCCGCAAGGACGGCGAGACCACGGTCGACGCGGTGGTCTCGCTGACCGGGTTCAGCCTGGTCGGCGGCCCGGCCTATAACGATGCCGAGGCGGCCGAGGCGACGCTCGCCGCACTCAACGTGCCCTATGTCGCCGCGCACCCGATCGAATTTCAGTCGCTGCAGCAATGGGGTTCCGGCCGCCAGGGGCTGCTGCCGATCGAGGCGGCGATGATGGTCGCGATCCCCGAGCTGGACGGCGCGATCATGCCCAGCGTGTTCGGTGGGCGGGCCGACGGATCGGGGACGCCCTGCACCGGGTGCGTACGGCGCTGCAGCTTCCCCGCGTCGGGTCTGGTGCGCGCGATGCAATCCTGCCCCGAGCGCGCCGAGGCGCTCGCCGGCAAGGTTGCCAAGCTGGTCGCGCTGCGCCGATCGGCGCGGGCGGCGCGCAGGCTCGCGATCATCCTGTTCAACTTCCCGCCCAATGCCGGCGCGACCGGGACCGCAGCGCATCTCGCGGTGTGGGAGTCGCTCCACGCGACGCTGACCAAGCTCGCCGCCGAAGGCTATCAGGTCGACGTCCCCGCCGACGTCGATGCGCTGCGCGAATCCGTGCTGCACGGCAATGCCGCGCGCTACGGCGCCGACGCCAATGTCCATGCCCGCATCCCCGCTGACGATCACGTCCGCCGCGAACCGCATCTCGCCGCGATCGAGGCGCAATGGGGCCCGGCACCGGGCAGGCAGCAGAGCGACGGCGGCACTATCCATGTCCTCGGCGCGCAATTCGGCCGCGTGTTCGTCGGCATCCAGCCCGCCTTCGGCTATGAGGGCGACCCGATGCGGTTGCTGTTCGAGGGCCGCTTCACCCCGACGCACGCGTTCAGCGCCTTCTACCGCTGGCTACGCGAGGATTTCGCCGCCGACGTGGTGCTGCATTTCGGCACGCATGGCGCGCTCGAGTTCATGCCCGGCAAGCAGGCCGGTCTTTCGGGCGACTGCTGGCCTGAGCGACTGATCGGCGACCTGCCCAACATCTATCTTTATGCCGCGAACAACCCATCGGAAGGGCTGATCGCCAAGCGCCGGTCGGGCGCGACGCTGGTCAGCTATTTGACGCCGCCACTGGCGCAGGCCGGGCTCTACAAGGGGCTGACCGATCTAAAGGCGCTGCTCGCGCGCTGGCGGTCGTCGCCGTCGGAGCCGGAGCGCGAGGCACTCGCGCCGATGATCGTCGCCTCGGCGGAGGCGCTCGATCTCGATCCAACCGACATCGCGGCGCTGACCGCACGCCTCTACGAGCTCGAATGCGAGCTGATTCCGCACGGCCTCCACGTCCTCGGCACGCCATTGTCCCAGGAGACGCGCGCGCAACTGATCGCGGCGGGCGCCGATCCCGACCTGCCGACCGCCAATGGCGAACTCGATGCGCTGATCCATGCGCTCGATGCCCGCTTCGTCCGCCCCGCACCCGGCGGCGACGTGCTGCGCAATCCCAAAATGCTGCCGACCGGGCGCAACATTCACGGCTTCGATCCCTTCCGCATCCCTGGCCGCTTTGCGTGCGACCAGGGCGGGCGGCAGGCGGACGAACTGATTGCGCGCCATACTGCGTCGGGCGCCCCCGTCCCCGAGACGCTGGCGATGGTGCTGTGGGGCACCGACAATCTCAAGTCCGAGGGCATGCAGATCGCGCAGGCGCTGGCGCTGATCGGCGCGCGGCCGCGTTTCGACGGCTATGGCAGGCTCGCCGGGGCGGAACTGGTGCCGCTCGCCGAGCTCGCCCGGCCACGAATCGACGTGATCGTCACGCTGTCGGGCATCTTCCGCGACCTGCTGCCGCTGCAGACGCGGATGATCGCCGAAGCCGCCTGGCTTGCCGCATGCGCCGAAGAGCCGCTGGCGCAAAACTTCGTCCGCAAGCACAGCCTCGCGCACGCCGCGGAGCATGGCTGCGATCTGGAGACCGCGGCGCTGCGCGTCTTCTCGAACGCCGAAGGCGCGTACGGCGCCAACGTCAATCTGCTGATCGACGACGGCGCCTGGACCGATCCCGACGAGATCGCCGAGGTCTTCGAGCGGCAGAAGGGCTATGCTTATGGCCGCAGCGGCGCACCGACGCGCAATGCCGCGCTGCTCAAGACCGCGCTTGCCGGCGTCGATCTTGCCTATCAGAATCTCGACTCGGTCGAGCTCGGCGTTACCGACATCGATCATTATGTCGACGCCCTCGGCGGGATCAGCCGCGCGATCCGCCGCGCCAAGGGGACGGCCGCCCCGGTCTATATCGTCGATGCGACGCAAGGCCGCACCAAGGTCCGCACGCTTGGCGAGCAGGTCGATCTCGAGACGCGCACGCGAATGCTCAATCCGCTGTGGTACGAGGGCATGCTCCAGCACGGTTTCGAGGGCGTGCGCCACATCGAGGGCCATGTCACCAACACGGTGGGCTGGTCGGCGACGACGGGCGATGTCGATCCCTGGATCTATCAGCGGATCAGCGAGACCTATGTGCTCGATGCCGAGATGCGCGAGCGGATTGCGGCGCTCAACCCTAAAGCCTCGGCGCGCGTCGCACACCGGCTGATCGAGGCCAGCGACCGGCAGTTCTGGGCGCCGGACGCGGCGACGCTCGCCGCACTTCACGCCGCCAGCGACGAGCTCGAGGATCGCCTCGAGGGTGTCACCGCGGTGGCGGCATAGGAGCAGCATATGGCCCCGTTCGATCTTCCGACCCGCGGATGTGATGGCGAAGGCAGCGTCCAGGTCGCGCTCGATCCGCGCGACCGGATCGGCACCGCCAAGGTGTTCGCCGTCTATGGCAAGGGCGGGATCGGCAAGTCGACCACCTCGTCCAACCTGTCCGCCGCCTTCTCGCTGCTCGGCAAGCGCGTGCTCCAGATCGGCTGCGACCCCAAGCACGACTCCACCTTCACGCTGACCAAAAAACTGATGCCGACCGTGATCGACGTGCTCGAGACGGTCGAATTCCACGCCGAGGAGTTGCGCCCCGAGGATTATATGTTCGCGGGCTATAATGGCGTGATGTGCGTCGAGGCGGGCGGGCCGCCGGCGGGGACCGGCTGCGGCGGCTATGTCGTCGGGCAGACGGTCAAGCTGCTCAAGCAGCATCATCTGCTTGAGGAGACCGATGTCGTGCTGTTCGACGTGCTCGGCGACGTGGTGTGCGGCGGCTTCGCCGCACCGCTGCAGCATGCCGAGCGCGCGCTGGTGGTCGCGTCGAACGATTTCGACAGCATCTTCGCGATGAACCGCATCGTCGCGGCGATCGGCGCGAAGGCGAAGAATTACGACGTACGGATGGCTGGGGTGATCGCCAACCGCTCGACCGCCACCGACGAGATCGACCGCTTCAATGCCGCGACCGGGCTCAAGCGCTTGGCGCACTTCCCCGATCTCGACGCAATCCGCCGCAGTCGGCTCAAGAAATGCACGCTGTTCGAGATGGAGCAGACCCCCGAGGTCGCCGCGGCCTGCGCCGAATATAAGCGGCTCGCCGCCTTGATGTGGGCCGGCTGCGATGCGCTCGATGCCGCGCCGATGAAGGACCGCGACATCTTCGACTTCCTGGGGTTCGAATGATGGCGATCGCGCAGCCCTCCTTGACCTATCACGACCGGCGCGGGCGGCTGGAGACCTATTTCGACCGCACCGCCGCCCAGAGCTGGGCGCGGCTGACCTCGGACGCGCCGGTCAGCGGGATCCGCGCCACCGTCCGCGCCGGGCGCAACCGGATGCGCGACACGCTGCTGTCGTGGTTGCCCGCCGACCTCACCGGGCGTCGGGTGCTCGATGCCGGCTGCGGCACCGGCGCGCTGGCGGTCGAGGCGGCGCGGCGCGGCGCCGAGGTCGTCGCGATCGACGTCGCCGCGAGCCTCGTCGATGTCGCGCGCGACCGGACGCCCGACGGGCTGGCGATCGACTGGCGGGTCGGCGACATGCGCGATCTCGCGCTGAGCCGGTTCGACCATATCGTCGCGATGGACTCGCTGATCCATTACCGCGCCTGGGACATCGTCGACGTCGTGCAGGCGCTTGCGGAACAGGCGAACGGGTCGCTGCTGTTCACCTTCGCGCCGTCGACCCGGCCGCTCGCGGTGATGCATGCGGTCGGCAAACTATTTCCGCGCGGCGATCGCGCGCCCGCGATCGAGCCGGTACGCGAGCGATTGCTGCGCACTTTGCTGCGCGGCGTGATGCCCGATGCCCGGCTCGGGCGCGACGCGCGGATCGCGAGCGGCTTCTACACCAGCCATGCGCTCGAGGTCCTGCCCGGATGAGCGACATCGCCGCCCTCAAGGCCTCGCTGGCGCCGCGGTCAATGGCCGCCGGCCGCGGCCGCGTCGCGTCGCTCAGGTCCGGCGCCTTCTGGAACCGCATCGGCACGCGCTTCCTGCCCTTCGCCGACGCCGCGACCGAGGATCTGCCGCTCGGCCGCATCCTGCGCCTGTCGCTGTTCCAGGTCTCGGTCGGGATGGCGGCGGTGCTGCTGACCGGTACGCTCAACCGGGTGATGATCGTCGAGCTCGGCATGTCGGCGAGCCTGGTCGCGGCGATGGTGTCGCTGCCGCTTCTCTTCGCCCCCTTACGCGCGCTGATCGGCTTCAAATCTGATCGCCACGCTTCGCTGTTGGGGTGGAAGCGCGTGCCCTATATCTGGTTCGGCACGCTGCTGCAGTTCGGCGGTCTCGCGATCCTGCCGTTCGCGCTGCTGGTGATGACCGGCGGCGGCACCGGCCCCGCCTTCGTCGGCCATCTCGGCGCCGCGGCGGGCTTCCTGCTGGTCGGCGCGGGGATGCACACGACGCAGACCGCGGGGCTCGCGCTCGCCACCGATCTCGCGCCCGAGGACGCCCGGCCCCGCGTCGTCGCGCTGCTCTACGTGATGCTGCTGATCGGCACGCTGATCAGCGCCGTCGTGATCGGCCGCCTGCTCGCCGATTTCACCCCGACCCGGCTGGTCCAGATCGTCCAGGGCGCGGGGGCGCTGACGATGGTCCTCAACATCGTCGCGCTGTGGAAGCAGGAGGCACGCAATCCCAACCTGATCGGCACGCGCGAGGCGCAGCCGGCGTTCCGCGAGGTCTGGGCGATCTTTATCGCGCGGCCGCGTACGATGCGGCTGCTGATCGCGGTCGGGCTCGGCGCGGCGGCGTTCAGCATGCAGGACGTGCTGCTCGAGCCCTATGGCGGCCAGATCCTCGGGCTGACCGTGGGGGCGACGACCTCGCTCACCGCTTTGTGGGCGATCGGCATGCTGGCGGGCTTCGCGCTCGCCGCCCGGCGGCTCGGCGACGAGGGCGAGCCGCACCGGCTCGCCGGCTTCGGCGGCGTCGTCGGGATCGCGGCCTTCCTGTTCGTGATCTTTGCAGGCCCGCTGCACGCGGTCGCGCTGCTTGCGATCGGCGCGACGCTGATCGGCTTCGGCGGCGGGCTGTTCTCGGTCGGCACGCTGACCGCGGCGATGGCGATCGCCGACAGCGAGACGCTCGACGACCGCACCGGGCTCGCGCTCGGCGCCTGGGGCGCGGTGCAGGCGAGCTGCGCGGGGCTGGCGATCGCGCTCGGCGCGTTCGCGCGCGATCTGGTGTCGGCCGCCGCGGTCGCGCACGATCTCGGGGCGACGCTGGCCGGGCCCGCGACCGGCTACGGCTTCGTCTACGGCGTCGAGATCCTGCTGCTGCTCAGCACGCTGGTCGCGCTCGGCCCGCTGGTGCGCGGCCGCGACGCGAATTCGTCCGCCCCAAGCCGCTTCGGCCTCAGCGAATTTCCGATCTGAAAGGGACCGTCATGCATCCGCAGATCACCCCGCATATCGACGTGGCTTTGCTGGTCTTCTGGGCGTTCCTGCTGTTCTTCGCCGGGCTGGTCTTCTATCTGCGCCGCGAGGATCGCCGCGAGGGCTATCCGGTCGAGGACGAGATCAGCGGCCGGATCGACACCGTTGGCGGCCCGCTGCACACCGCCGCGACCAAATCCTTCCTCCTCCCTTTCGGCCTCGGCCGGGTGACCGCGCCCACCAAGGGGCGCGAGCCGGTCGCCATCGCCGCCGAGCGCATCGCGCTCTTTTCCGGCGCCCCCTATGCACCGACCGGCAACCCGCTCGCCGACGGCATCGGCCCCGCGGCCTGGGCGGAGCGCGCCAGGCGCCCCGATCTCGACATGGACGGTCATCCGCGCATCGTCCCGCTCAGCGCGGCACCCGGCTTTTGGGTGGCGCGCGGGGACTCGGACCTCGGCGGCTGGCCGGTGGTCGGCGCCGACGACCGGGTGGCGGGCAGCGTCACCGACCTCTGGACCGACACCGCGGATCGGCTCGTGCGCTACATCCAGATCGCGGTCGGCGACGGGGCGATCCTGGCGCCGATGATGATGGCCAAGATCGATCGCCGTCGCCGCCTGGTCCGGATCGACGCGCTGCTCGCCGCGCAGTTCGCCGGCGCCCCGCGGATCGCGGCGAGCGACCGGATCACGCTCTACGAGGAGGAGCGCGTCCAGGCCTATTTCGGCGGCGGCTATCTCTACGCCACGCCGGCGCGGCAGGAGCCGTTGCTATGACCGAATATGAGATCGAGCCGGTGCGCGGCCTGCCCGGCATGCTGCCCGCGGGCGAGCGGATCCTGTGGCAGGGCGCGCCGGACCGCCGTGCGCTGGCGCGGACCGCCTTCCACACGCGGCTGGTCGCGGGCTATTTCGCGGTGCTGGTCGCGTGGGCGACGATCGCCGCCGCCGTGCACGGCGTTCGCGCGCCCGGCGACCTGCTCGGTGCGGCGATGACGCTGGCGCTCGGCCTCGTCGGCGTCGGCCTGCTGCATCTGCTCGCTTGGGGATCGGCGCGCACCACCGTCTATACGCTGACCGACCGCCGGATCGTGCTGCGCATCGGGATCGCGCTGCCGACCTGCGTCAACCTGCCGCTCGGCCAGATCGGCGCGGTCGATCTCGCGCTGCGGACGGACGGGTCGGGCGACCTGCCGCTCGCCGTCCTCGGCATTCCCAAGCTCGGCTATGTGGCGCTGTGGCCGCATGCCCGTCCGTGGCGGCTCGTCACGCCGCAGCCGATGCTGCGCGCGGTGCCCGATGCCGGGGCCGTCGCCGCGCTGATCGCACGGACCTGCGCGGCAGCCGATCCGATCGGCCTAGCGACCAAACTCGACACCCGGCTGCCCGCACGCGCGGCGCAGGATCAGGCGGTGGCGGCATGAGCACGCACGCCCACGCCGACATGCTGCCGCGCGGCACGCTCGTCATCGCGGGCGCGCTGGTGCTGTTCGCGCTGACGATGACGAGCGCGATGCGGATCGCGCATGTCCCGCCCGCCGCGTCGCCCGTGCTGATGCGCGAACAGGCGCATGTCGCGCCCGTCACCTCGCGCGATCTGCGCTTCGTCGATCGCGCCGACGGTGCCGTCGTGATCGAGGACGTCGGCCGGCGCACCACCGCCGCGATCATCGCACCGGGGCAGAAGACCGGCTTCATCCGCGGCGTGATGCGCGGGCTGGCGCGCGAGCGCCGCAGCCGCGGAATCGGCGACGGCCCACCCTTCAACCTCACGCTGTGGCGCGACGGCGAGTTGTCGCTGACCGACATGGCGACCGGGCGCGCGATCGAGCTGACCGCGTTCGGATCGACCAACCGCGCGGCGTTCGCGGCGCTGCTCGATGCGAACAGCGCGTCCCCCGCAGGACGCGGGGCATGATCGCGCTGCGCCGCACCCGCTTCGACACCCCCTGCCGGATCGAGGTCGAGCATAGCGACGAGCGGCTGTGTGCGCATGTCGTGCTCGCGGACGACAGCGCGATCGGCCCGGGCGACCGCGTCCGCGTCCATGGCGCGCCGATCCGCGTCGGCTTCGGCGAACGGCGTGTCGTCGAGCGGATCGCCACGGTCGAGCGCGCGACCACAGTCGAGCGGCTGTGGACCCGGTTCGCCGGCCATTTCGAGATGGCCGAACTCTACGACGTCAGCTTTTCGGATCGGACACTGCCATGACCGTGATGACCCCATCAAGCCGGCGGGCGACCGCGACACGCAGGCGATGGCGCGCGAGGATACCGTCCTCTCCCCGCGCTTCTACACCACCGATTTCGCGGCGATGGACCGGATCGACGTCGCCCTCGTCCGCGCCGAATGGGATGCGCTGATCGCCGAGATGGCGAGCGACCCCAACCGGCTCCATTTCAAGCGGACCGCCGCGTTCGACGGCGTCATCGAGCGGCTGCCCGAGGGTCTGCGCGAGGAGTTCACCGATTTCCTGGTGAGCTCGCTCACCGCGGAGTTTTCGGGCTGCATCCTCTACGCCGAGATCGCCAAGCGGGTGACCAACCCCGATATTAAGCAGCTGTTCAAGCTGATGAGCCGCGACGAGAGCCGCCACGCCGGCTTTATCAATGATACGCTAAAAGATGCCGGCATCGGCATCGATCTCGGCTTTCTGACGCGTACCAAGAAATACACCCATTTCCGGCCGAAATTCATCTTCTACGCGACCTATCTCAGCGAGAAGATCGGCTATGCGCGCTACATCACGATCTTCCGCCATCTGGCGCAGCATCCCGAACTGCGCTTCCACCCGATCTTCAACTGGTTCGAACTGTGGTGCAACGACGAGTTCCGCCACGGCGACGCCTTCGCGCTGCTGATGCGCACCGACGCCAGGCTGCTGTCCGGCGTCAACCGGCTGTGGATCCGCTTCTTCCTCGTCGCGGTCTATGCGACGATGTACGTCCGCGATCACAATCGCCCCGCCTTCCACAGCGCGCTGGGCATCGACCCGACCGATTACGACCAGCGCGTCTTCACGATCTGCTCGGAGATCACGCGCCAGGTCTTCCCGCTCGTGCTCGACACCGACAGCCCGCGTTTCAAGCGCGGGCTCGAGCGGATGCGGCGGATCGCGGGGGCGATCGACGCCGCCAAGGCGCAGGGTGACCTAGTCGGCGGCATCAAGCGCGTCGCGCTGACCGCCGCCGCCGCGGTCGCCTTCGCGCGGCTCTACCTGACCCCGGTCAAGCGCAACGTCGCCCCCGCCACCGTCCGGCTGGTCCCGACCTGGTGACGATCCCGCCGCTGCTCTTCGCCCTGCTGATGTGGTTCATCGGCACCGCCGCGATCGTCTGGCTCGACAGCCGGCCGCGCGAGACCTTCGCGACCAGCCTGACGCTCGCCGGCCTCGCCGCGATCGCGGCAATCCTGCTGGTCTGGGCGAAGGCGGGCGACGCCAGCGTCGACGGCGCCTATGCCGGCTTCGCCGCCGCGATCCTGGTCTGGGGCTGGCACGAGATGAGTTTCCTGATGGGCGCGATCGCGGGACCCAACCGCGCCGCATGCCCGCCGGGTGTCACCGGCTGGCGGCGCTTCACCGCCGCGACCGCGACCGTGATCCACCACGACCTCGCGATCGCCGCGACCGCGATCCTGCTGTTCGCGCTGACCTGGCACGCGCCAAACCAGGCCGCCCCGCTTACCTTCCTGCTGCTGTTCGGGCTGCGGCTGTCGGCCAAGTTCAACCTGTTCCTGGGCGTGCCCAATCTCAGCGACGAGGTGTTTCCCGAGCATCTCGCCTATCTCAAAAGCTATTTCCGCACCGCGCGGTGCAACCCGCTGTTTCCGGTCTCGATCCTGGTCGGCACCGGCCTCGCCGGCTGGGCGTGGATCGTGGCGGAGCGGGCCCCCGCCGGCAGCGGCGCCTCGGCAAGTGCGGCACTTCTCGCCGGCCTCGCGCTGCTCGGCGTGATCGAGCATCTGTTCCTGGTGCTGCCGCTGCGCGACGCCAGACTGTGGCGCTGGGCGGCGTCCGCATCACCGAACCCGGCCAAGGCCGCCATCATCGAACCGCAGACGGGGGAGATCGTATGAACTACGAGGCGTTTTTCGAGTCCGAGCTGACCACGCTCAAGGAGGATGGCCGCTACCGCATTTTCGCCGAACTCGAACGCAAGGCCGGCGCCTTCCCATCGGCTGAGCAGTTCAGCGGCGAGCGCCGGCGGCCGGTAACGGTGTGGTGCTCGAACGATTATCTCGGCATGGCCCAACATCCCGCGGTGCTGGCCGCGATGCACGAGACGCTCGATCGCTGCGGCGCAGGCGCGGGGGGCACGCGCAATATCTCGGGCACGACGCACAGCCACGTTCTGCTCGAGGCCGAGCTCGCCGATCTCCACCACAAGGAGGCGGCGCTGCTGTTCACCTCGGGCTATGTCTCGAACTGGGCGGCGCTCGGCACGCTCGGCGCGCGCATCCCGGGCTGCGTCATCCTCTCCGATGCGCTCAACCACGCCTCGATGATCGAGGGGATGCGCCACAGCCGCGCCGAGGTGCACAGATTCGCGCACAACTCGCCCGAGGACCTCGATCGCCGGCTGGCGCCGCTCGATCCGGCGCGGCCCAAGCTGGTCGCGTTCGAGAGCGTCTATTCGATGGACGGCGACATCGCCCCGATCGCCGAGATCCTCGACGTCTGCGAGGCGCACGGCGCAATGTCCTATCTCGACGAGGTCCACGGCGTCGGCCTCTACGGCCCGCGCGGCGGCGGCGTCGCCGAGCGCGAGGGGCTGATGGACCGGGTGAGCGTGATCGAGGGCACGCTCGGCAAGGCGTTCGGCGTGATGGGCGGCTATATCGCCGCGTCCGCAGCGTTGTGCGACTTCGTCCGCAGCTTCGCCAGCGGCTTCATCTTCACCACCGCGCTGCCGCCCGCGCTCGCCGCCGGCGCGGCCGCGAGCATCCGCCATCTCAAGACCAGCCAGATCGAGCGCGCGCGCCACCGCGAGTGCGTCGCGCAGGTACGCCGGCGGCTGGCGGCGATCGGCATCCCGACGATCGACAATCCCAGCCACATCATCCCGATCATGGTCGGCGACGCCCACAAATGCCGGCGGATCAGCGACTGGCTGCTCGAGCATCACGGCATCTACGTCCAGCCGATCAACTACCCGACCGTCCCCGTCGGCACCGAGCGGCTGCGGCTAACCCCCTCGCCGGTGCACAGCGATGCCGACGTCGACCGGTTGGTCGCCGCACTCAGCGAGATCTGGTCGCAGTGCGAGCTCGCACGGCGTGCGATGGCGGCGTAGCTCGGGAAGCCGCACCCCCTCCCGTTCGCACTGAGCGCAGTCGAAATGCAGCCGCCGTCAACGCATGGCCTTCGACGTCGCTCAGGCTGAACGGCCTTTGTCATTCCGAACAAACGAGCCGCTGGCAGCAACTCACCGGCCGGGCTGCACCGCCGCGAAGCTCTGGACCCGTGCGGGCGGTTGCGCGGCATAATAGGCCGCGACCGCGTCGATCTGACGATCGCCGAGCTTCTGCGCGATCACGACCATCGGATCGGGCGTCTTGTCGCCGACGATGCTGCCCCGCCCGCCGCTGCGGAAGACGCGCATCTGGTCGGCGAGATACCAGCGCGACTGGCCCTCGAGCAGCGGATAGGCCTTGGCGGCGTCGCGCGTGACGCCGTGACACGAGGCGCAGGGCGCAAGTCCCGCCTTGGGCAGGCCGAGCAACGCAAGCCGCTGCCCCTCGGCGGGCACAGCCGCCGCCGTCGCATCGGTCGCGCGCCGGGGCAGTGCCGCATAATGGTCCGCGAGCGCGCCGATCTGCGCGGGCGACAGCTCGGTCGCGACCATCTGCATATAGCCGCTGCGCCGCCGGCCCGCCGCATAGGCGGCGAGCGTTTGTGCCAGATAGTCGCGCGTCTGCAGCGTCAGATTGGGAAAGGCGCCACCACCCGCCCCGTCCGCGCCATGGCAGCGCGCGCAGGTCGCAACCGGATCGGCGCCGAGCGCATAACCGGAGAAGCCGAACACCGGAGTGCGATAATTGTAGCTCGCGAGCGGCGGCTCGTCGTCGTTGCGCAGCGCATAGCGCCGTTCGGTGGGCGGCGCTCCGAAGCGTGCGGCTGCCGCGCCATCGCCATGCGCGACCACAGCCAGCTGCCGGAAGGTCGCTGGCGGCATCGTCGGCAGCGCGCGCAGGAAGGCGACGAGGTGCCAGATCTCGTCGTCGCGGCGATCGGCTGGCCACGACGGCATCGCGCTATATTTGACGCCCGCCTTGACGATGCGGAACAGCTCCGGCGCGGTGAACCGCGCAATCGGCAGGTCGGTCGCGAGATATTGCGGCCGCGGGTGCATCGACAGCACCACCGGGTTCTGCCCGAAACCGGGCCCGCCATGGCAGCGCGCGCAGACCTGGCCGTAATAGGCCGCCCCCGCTGCGATCCGTAGTGGGGTGTCGAGATCGGCGGGCGGGGTCGGGCCGGCGTGGAAGGCGGTCGAGCGATCGAAGGTGAAATGAAGCAGCCGCGCCCAGCCCTCCGGATGGGGCTTGGCCGCCGAGAGATCGACGATGCCGGTGACCACGACGACGATCGCAAGCAGTCCGGCCGCCGCAGCGGCGACGAAAAGCGGCCCCAGCCACTGCGTAATACGCAAGGGAAACAGCAACCGAAGCATTTGCTATGCAAATCGCTCCGGTCGCCTGTTGGTTCCGTTTCCGCACCGGTTTCGCGTTGAGCGGATCACTTCTTTCCTGTCATCGCCGCCGGCTGGTTGAACGCGGCGGGGACCGCGGTGGCGACGGCATGTCCGCCTTCCGGTTCCGCCGGCGGCAGCGACGGGCCTTTGAGCGCCGGCGCCTGCGCGATCATGCTGATCCCGCCCAGCGGCTTGGACACGCCCTGGTGGCAGGTCGTGCAATTGACCTTGTAGACGTCGCCATGCGGCCCCTTGCGATAGGCGGGGAAGACCGACTGCAGCGAGCCGATATAGTCCTCGTTGATGTCGCGGACCATGCGGATGCCATAATAGGCGGTGCCGCGCTGTGCCCGGCTGAGGTTCCAGGCACGGAACGACTGGCTGTTGTGGCAATAGGTGCAGTTCACCCCCAGCGCCGAGCTGATGTGCATCATCAGGCCGTAGGTGCTTTCCGCCGTCTTGACCGAGACCTTGTGATCGCGCGACGGGAAGGCGCTGTTGCCCGCGACGCGGATCTGATGCTGGCCGTTCAGATAGTCGGCGAACGGATCATAGGGCAGCGAGGCATAGCCGACATTGGCGTTGGGCGTGTTCTGGCCATGCTTGTTGCCGAGGATCGTGTCGGGATCGGGCGTGCCTTCGGCCAGCGCCCATTTGTTCGCCGGCACGGCATTGCCGCGGTGGCAGGTGTAGCAGGTGACCCCGGTCTGCTTGACGTGGCTCACCCAGCGCGAATTGATCGCCTGCGTCATCTGCAGCATCCGCCGCGCGACGACCTTGGTGTATTTCTCGTCGGACGCCATGTTTTCGGGATTGTGGCAATAGTTGCAGCCCTGCGCGGGCGGTGCGACCCATTGGTTGATCTCGGCCATCAGATGGTCGAAACGCTCCTTGCTGACCCCGCCCAGCACCTTGACGTTCTGATAGCTCTGCCCCGCGGTCGGGCCGCCATCGGGCGGCAGCGGATAGGGCGGTGCCGGGATCGCGCTCGCCTTGGCGATATGCTTGAGGTCGACGATCTGGTCGAGCCCCGCGCCGCGATAGCCGGTCTGCGTCGTCTGCTTGTGCCCGAGGTCGCAGCCGCCGAATGTCACCAGCGCGGCGCCGGCCGCCGACGCGATACCGATCCTGACGAGCGGCGCGGTCATTGCGGCGCTCCCGGCAGCGTCGCGGGATCGACGATCCCGGTGGTCGGATAGCCCGGCGCATAATGGTGCAGCACCGCCCACAAATACCAATTGTCGACGACGGTGCCGGTCAGCAGGATGCCGATGGCACCGGTCAGCGGGGTGAGCACCGCGAACCACCAGGCCCAGCGGTGGATCGACTCCATCGTCGCGTTGAACCCCATCGTCCAGCGCCAGAACAGCGCGGCGCGCTCGGCCGCGGTGCCGCGATCGGTG
Source organism: uncultured Sphingomonas sp. (assembly GCF_937859915.1). GTDB lineage: Bacteria > Pseudomonadota > Alphaproteobacteria > Sphingomonadales > Sphingomonadaceae > Solisphingomonas. Next base: position 33,665 of record NZ_CALMAW010000097.1, read on the forward strand.
ATCTGCTCGATCTCGCGCTCGCCGCCATAGCGGCCGACCGCGAGGATCGTCGCGCCGTGCATCGCGAACAGCAGGGTCGAGCCGTAGAGGAAGACGTTCGAGAGGCAATGGAACGGGTTGTAGAAGAGATTGCCGTAGCGGATCGAGAAGGCCGCGGTCCAATCGAGGTGCGGGAAGATGCCGAACGGCACCGCCTCGGCCCAGCTCCCCATCAGCAGCGGCCGGATAAAGCCGAGCGTGATGATCAGGAAGATGCCCGCGGCGAAGGCCCAGGCGACATGCGTGCCCATCCCCAACGCGCGCGCCCGGCGGAAGGTGCGCAGCCACCACAGCAGCAGCGACGTCGTCATGCAGAAGCCCGCAATCTGCCACCAGCCGCCATGCGCCAGCGGCACGAACAGCGTGAACCCCCATTCCGGTCCGGGCGGCTCGAGCGCGAGCCAGGGCAGTTGGCGGACGAACTGGATCGGGCTCCAGTTCACGCTCGCCATCATGTTGAGCCCGATCACCTCGAACGCGACGAACGCGAAGACCAGCGACGCCATGCCGAGCGTGCCGAGATAGATCGGGCCGATCTGCGCCGCGCCGATCTTGCCCAGCCAATAGTAATAGCTTCCCCGTCCGCTCCGCGCGAAGCCGGCGTCGCGCAGCGGTGGCCCCGCCTCGAGCGGGCCGCGCAGCTGCACCTGGGTGAACATGTTCTGATAGCGTGCCATCGCGGTTCCCCTCAGGACCAGATCGGCAGGTTGAGCCACCACGTCCACCATTCGGGCCAGCCGCGCGTCCACAGCGGCCCCGAGATGATGATGCAGATCGCGCTCCAGAAGCCCGCGGACAGCGCCAGGAACAGCCCGAGCCGGTGGATGCCGAGCGTGCCGACCGAATAGCCGATCGTGTCGCGGAAGAAGGCGTCCTCATATTCGGGCGACTTCACCGCCTCGCCCGGCGCCGGGTTGACCGACGACAGCACCAGCGCGCCGTGAAAGGCGAGCGCGCCGCCGGTGGTGAAGAAGAAGCTCACCGCCAGCATGTGCGCGGGATTGTAGTGGAAGTGGAGATATTGGTAGCCGGTGTTCGACACCCAATCGAGATGGCTGAAGATGCCGTAGGGGAAGCCGAAGCCCCAGGCGCCGAGCAGCCACGGCCGGATCACGACCAGCGAGACATAGGCGAAGATCGCGAAGCCATAAGCGACGGGGACATGATAACCGATGCCGAGCTTGCGGCAGATCTCGGCCTCGCGCAGCGCCCAAGAGACGAACGCGCCGATCGCGCAGATCGTGATGATCTGCCAGAAGCCGCCTTCGCGTAACGGCGCGAGGCCGAGCCCGTAGCGGATGTCGGGCGGCGCGATGCTGATCAGCCACGGGTTCCAGGTCGGCCCGAGCGACGCCGCGTAGAAGATCAGCGCGGTGCCGAGCGCGGCGCAGATCGCCGAGGTGACGCCGAAGAAGCCGACATAGAAGGGACCCATCCAGAAATCGAACAGGTCGCCGCCGATCAGCGTCCCCCCGCGCACGCGGTATTTTCGCTCGAAGCTCAGCAGCGCCATGGCATCTCTCCGCGTCCCGGCGCCACGCGCCGGACATCGTTGCGGTTATATCGTCTTCGGACGACGAGGCCGGGCCGATGTCCGGCCTCGCTTGTCCCGCCCGGCCGTTCCCGGTCGGCTACGCTCGGTCAGGTGCCAGCCGGTGCGGCCGGCGCGGTCACCACGGGCGGCTTGTGCGGACCGTCGAGCCAGTTGAACCGGTCGGTGCTGAGCAGGATGAAGTGGATCAGCAGCGCCAGCACGAACAGGAAGATGAACAAGGCGACCAGCGCGCGGCGCGGGTCGAAGATCAACCAGATTCTCCACATGACGTGGCTCCTCTCGTTTGAATGGTCGAATGGATCAGGTGGTCCGGCTCACAGCCAGGGCCGCCAGTTCCAGACCAGGATGTGCGCAACGATCGCGACGGCGGTGAAGATCAGGAAGCTGATCATGAACAGCTTGTGAAATTCCTTGGCCTCTTCCGGGGTCAGATAGGTTCGGAGCCCTATCCTATCGTCTTTGTCTCTGAGATCGCTCATGTCTACGTCTCCAATGTTCCCGACCAGGACAGGACCGTGGAGCGGGCTCCCCGGCGGATCCGCGCGGGCCGAATGCCCGGAGGATCGTGCGACCCGCGCCGGTCCGGTCCGGATCGCGCGAGAAAGGTTGTGCCGCGCTCATGCCGCGCGGGCCTCGACGATGGCGAGCGCGAGGCGCTCGGCGGTGACCGACGCTTCGCCGGCGCGCCGCGCGGCGCGCTCGGCGGCGTCGCGGATGCGCTTGGCGGCGGAAATGCGGACCAGCACGGGCTCGCGCTCGACGGCCGCATCGAGGTCGGACTTGGCCTCGTCGTCCCACGCCAGCGCGCGTTCGATCCGCGCCGGCGTCGCCTCGGCTTGGTCGAGCTGCCCGGCGAGCGGCAGGATGTGGAAGAGCGCGTCGAACAGCGCGTTGCACACCTCCTGGACGAGGTATGTCGCCCCCGCATAGCCCATGAACGGCGTGCCCGTGTGGCGACGGATCACCGCGCCGGGGAAGCTCGCCGGCACATAGACGCCGCGCGCGCCGCTCTCCGCCATATACATGCGCTCGTTGTAACTGCCGAACATCACCAACGGCGGGGTCGCGCGGATCGCGTCGCGGACCGCCTGATTGTCGGGCTTGACGCCCGCGCTGCGGCGGACGGCGAAGGCGCAGGGCAGCCCCATCTCGTCCTCGAGAAAATGGCGGATGCCGCGCGCATAGGTCTCGGTCGCGACGATCGCGAAGCTCGCGGTGCCGAAAAAATCCTGCGTCACCGAGCGCCACAAATCCCACAGCGGTTTGATCGTGCTGTGCTTCTCGCGTTCGATGAACGGCTCGGGATCGAGGCCGAGCAATGCGCCCAGCGTGCGCAGGAACGCGGTCGTGCTCTCGAGCCCGATCGGCGCCTGGAGATAGGGCCGCTCGAGCGTCTCGCACAGCCCGCGCCCGAACTCGCGGTACAGGCAGACATTGACCTGCGCGTCGGCGAGACCGCGCACGTCGGCGAGATGGCTGCCGAGCGGGAAGACCATGCCGACCTCGGCGCCGATGCCCTCGATCAGCCGGCGGATCTCGGCGAGATCGGACGGCATGTTGAAGCAGCCGTAGATCGGCCCGATGATGTTGACCCTGGGCTTCTGCCCCGCCTTCGGCGGACGCGGCGCGGGAACCGTCTTCGGACCGAACTGCGTCCACAGCCAGGTCAGCGCGCGGTCGGCGGCCTGCCATTGGTCCTCGTCGATCGTGCGCGGCAGGAAGCGTTGGATATTGGTGCCCTCGGGGGTGACGCCGCCGCCGATCATCTCGGCGATCGATCCGGTGACGACGACCGCAGGCAGATCGCGATCGAGCGTCCGCCACGCGCGGGTCAGCGCGCCCTCGGTGCCGTCGCGTCCCAATTCCTGCTCGCCAAGACCCGTGACGACGATCGGCAGCTCGTGCGGCGGCAGCCCGTCGGTATAGTGGAGCACCGAGGTGACCGGCAGATTCTCGCAGCCGACCGGGCCGTCGATGATCACCTGCAACCCCTTGATTGCGGTGAAGGCATAGACCGCGCCCCAATAGCCGCCGGCGCGGTCGTGATCGAGGATGAGGGTCATCGCGCACCCTCCCCGATACCATCCTCGTCATGCCGAACGCGGTTCAGCCTCCATCGTGCGACAGGCAACGGCCTCGCCAGCGGAAAGATGGACCCTGAAACAAGCTCCGGGTGACGGTAGATAAGAAGCCGCCAGCCGCTCATGTCCCGACGCTTTCTTCCGCCTTGGCGGCGGCGATGCGCTTCGCGGCGAACTTGGCCTTGAACGCTGGCCGATCGACCGGCGTGCCTTCCCAAACCCCGGCCGTGGGGCCGGTGCCGACGCCGTCGAAAAACGCCGTCATCCGCTCGAACCGATGCCGGTTGGCGAGGGCTGCGCCCACCACCGTCGCGAGGCTGCCCGCGCCCGCCGGCCCCATCAGCGGGCGCGCGGAGATCAGGTTGGTGAAATAGAGCGCGGGGATCGCCCGGGTCTTGGCGTGCTGGACGACCGGCGTCGTGCCGATCGCGAGATCGGGGCGATACTCTTCGACCGCGGCGATGTCCTGTTCGAGGCTCGCGCGATACTGGACGCGCACCCCTTTCGCTTCGAGCCAGTCGCGATCGGGATCGGACCAGACCGTGCGCGGGCAGGCGGTGCCGACATAGGGTACGTCCGCGCCGCTCTCGATCAGCAGCCGCGCGACCAGCAGTTCGGAGCCCTCATAGCCCGACACGGTGATCCGCCCGGCGATCGGCCGGCCTGCCAGCGCGGTGCGGATCGCGGGGAGGAAGCGGTTCTTGGCCGCATCGACCTTGGCCTGCGCGATGCCGCACGCGGCGCCGATCGCGTCGAGCCACGCCGCGGTGCCGTCCGCGCCGACCGGCGCCGAGCCGACCACCGGCCGCCCCGCCCCCTCGAACGCGCGGACGCTGGCGGTGTAGAAGGGATGGATCGCGGCGACCGCGGCGCAATCGAGCGCGGCATAGAGTTCGCGCCACTCGCGCGTCGGGACGACCGGGCCGGCCGCGAGGCCCAGCGGCTCGAGCATCAGCCCGATGCCTGGCGGGTCGGCCGGGAACATCTCGCCGAGGAGAGTCACGGTCGGGCGCCGCTCGGCGGGATTGGCCGGTCGTTGCGTCGGCGCGGCGACGGGGCCGGCTTCGGCCTCCCGGCGCGCGTAGGCGAGCATCGCGCCGGCGAGCACGTCCTTCGCCTCGGCATGCGTCGGCACGCCGAAGCCGGGCACGTCGATGCCGATCACGCGGACGCCGTTGATCTGGTCGGGGAGCAGCTGCAGCGGCACGCCCGAGGCGGTCGGCACGCAGAGGTTGGTGACGACGATCGTGTCGTAGTGCGCGGGATCGGCGAGCTGGTGCACCGCCTCGCGAATATCCTCGAACAGCTTGCCGGTGACGAGCGTCTCCGAGCTGAACGGCACATAGCCGACGCTGCGTCTGGCGCCGTAGAAATGCGAGGTGAAGGTGAGCCCGTAGACGCAGCAGGCCGAGCCCGACAGGATCGTCGCGGTTCGCCGCATGCGCAGCCCGACGCGCAGGCTCCCGAAGGCCGGGCACATCGATTGCGGCTGGTCGTGCGGCCCCTTGGGATAATCGGCGGCATAGCGATCGAGGACGTCGGACTTGCCCGCGGTCACGGCGGCGTCGCGCAAAGTCTCTCTGGAGGCGCAACCGCCGGCGTCTCCAGAATCGATGCGATCGCGCACTCTTTCCCCTCCCTCCCTTTCAGGGAGGGGCGCCGAAAGGAGGCTCACCTCAGACGGCATCGTAGACGACCTCGAGGCTCGGCTTGGGCGCATAGGCCGCGCCGCGCATGTCGGCCTGCGTCGCGGGCCTGAGCGTGACGTCGGCGCCGGTGACATCGGCGCTGAACAGGTCGAGCAGCGCGTCCTGGTCGAGCGGGGTCGGCCGCAGCGGCGGCGCCTCGGCGACGTTGACCGCGAGCGCCTCGAACAGCGGCGCCCACTGCCCGTCGGGCCTGCCGACGATCTGATAGTTCGCGCTCTTGCGGCGGATGTCCTCGTTGGCGGGGATTGCGGTCAGCACCGGGATGCCGACGGCGCGCGCGAAGGCATTGGCCTCGCCGGTCCCGTCGTCCTTGTTGAGGATCATCCCCGCGACGCCGACATTGCCGCCCATCTTGCGGAAATAGTCGACCGCCTTGCAGACATTGTTGGCGACGTAGAGCGACTGCAAGTCGTTCGAGGCGACGACGATCACCTTCTGGCACATGTCGCGCGCGATCGGCAGGCCGAAGCCGCCGCACACCACATCGCCGAGGAAATCGAGCAGTACGTAGTCGAAGCCCCATTCGTGGAAGCCTAGCTTTTCCAGCGTCTCGAAGCCGTGGATGATGCCGCGCCCGCCGCAGCCGCGCCCGACCTCGGGCCCGCCCAGCTCCATCGCGAACACGCCGTCGCGCTGGAAGCAGACGTCCTCGATGCCGATCGACTCGCCCGCGAGCTTCTTGCGCGCGCTGGTCTCGATGATCGTCGGGGTCGACTTGCCGCCGAACAGCAGCGCGGTGGTGTCGCTCTTGGGATCGCAGCCGATCAGCAGCACGCGCTTGCCCTGCTGGGCCATCATATAGCTGAGATTGGCGAGCGCGAAGGATTTGCCCGAGCCGCCCTTGCCGTAGATCGCGATGATCTGCGTGGCCTTGGTGACCGGCCCGGTCGGAACGGGATCGGGCTCCTCCTGCGCCTCGTCGCGCAGCGGCCCCGGATCGAGCATGCTCATATCTCTCTCCAATCGAGCACCATCTTGAGGCAGGCCGGATCGGTGAAGGCCTGCGGATAGGCCTCGGCCGCGTCCGCCGCGGGACGGGCATGGCTGATCAGCCCGTCGAGCCGGAGCGCACCCGCGTCGATCAGCGCACGGATCGCGGCGACATCGGCGGTCGCGAATTCCGCGGCGATGCGCAGCCGCGCCTCGCGCAGGAAGGCCGGCGGGAAGGCGAAGGAGAGCCGGTCGTAGAAGCCGGCGAGCAGGATCTCGCCGCCCTTCGCCAGCCGCGGGATCAGCATGTCGAGCGCGTCCGCCGCGCCGCTCGCGTCGCAGATCGTGCGATAGTCGCGCCGCGCGTCGGCGTCGGGATCGAGCACGGCATAGCCCGCGCCGTCGCGCCGCGCCGGATTGGTTTCCCACACTGTCGGCGGCGGGTTTCCACACGCTATCGTCACCCGCGCGAGCAGGCGCCCCAAAATGCCATGGCCGACGATCAGCTCGGGCGCCGCGCCACCCGCGATCGCGTGGTGCGCGGTCGCGGCCAGCGCGATCAAGATGCCGTCGCGGCCGAGCGTCTCGTCGATCGGCAGCGCGCGCGCCGAGGGCAGGATCACCGTGCGCGCGGTGCCGCCGAACAATCCGCGCGCATCCCGATAGCAGGTCGCGCCGGGGACGAAGACCCATTCGCCGATCCGTCCGCGGACTTCGGCGCCCGCCTCGACGATGCGGCCGATCGACTCGTAGCCCGGGACGAGCGGATAGCCCGGCATCCGCCCGGTCCACAGCAATTTCTCGGTGCCGGAGCTGATCCCGCTCCAGTCGATCTCGACTCGAACGTCGGTCGCGCCCATCGGGTTCAGCGCCAATGAGCGGAGCGCCAACCGTTCCGGCGCTTCGAGTATGACCGCCAGTGCGTCCATACGCCCATCTCCTGCCCCCGCCCGAATGAGCGGATGAGGGGTAACTCTATCTATACATATAGATTTGTCAACTTGTTTGGACAGTCGATCTGGTTGCGACGATGGCGCTTGCCGTCAAAGGCAGCGCCATCGGCAAGCATTTGGGCCGCGAAAAGCCCGCGGCGATCAGCATTGTCCGGATCTCGGCAGGGCTGCGCGGCCGTCCCGATCCCATGGCGAGCAGATAGACCCCGAAATAGGCATCTCCGGCTGGCGCGGCGCCGGGGATCTGCGCCATCGGCTCGACGAGCAGCAGTCTGCCGCCGACCGGCAGCGCGGCATATATCGCGCGCAATAATATCATTGCCGGTACGTCGTCATGATCGTGCAGCACGCGGACGAGCGAGATCAGGTCGTACCCCTTGGGCAGGGGGTCGCGCAGGAAATCCCCGCCGTGGATGGTCGCTCTAGACGCAAGGCCCGACGCCGCGAGTCGCCCCCGCGCCCGTTCGCCCACCGCCGGGAGATCGAACAGCGCAAGCTCGAGACTTGGAACGCGCGCGCCGACGGCGGCAAGGAAGGCGCCTTCGCCGCCCCCGATGTCAAGCAGGCGGCGGTGGCGGCGGAAGGGATAGGCATCGATCGTCTGGTTGGCGATCAGCGGCTGCGAGGCGGCCATCAGCGCCGAATAGGCACCGACCGACTCGCCATCGCCCTGCCCCGCCGCTTCGGCATAGTGCCAGTGGCGGGACAAGGCCCCGCCGCCGCCGCCGCGCCGAAACAGGTCCACCGGATCGGCAAGGTCGGCGTAAAGCAGATGGTGGTGCGCGACCATCTCGGCGATCCCGCGATTGCCGCGCAGCGCGGCGCCGTGCCGGCCCAGCGTCCAGGCGGCGCCGAGCGGTTCGACGAGTCCCAATGCTGCTGCGCCGCGCAGCAATCGCTCCGCGCCGTCCCGCGGCAGATCGAGCTGCGCGGCAACGGTGTCGGCTTCGACCGGCTCGTCGGCGAGAAGATCGAACAGCTCGGTTTCGACGCAGGCCGCGAGGATCTGCGAGTAGGTGAAGCCTGCCACCAGATCGAACAGCGCGCGCGCGCGTCGGCGGGCGATCGGTCGGGTCAACGGAAAGCGCGCCGCGAAGCGCTGAAAGCGCGGGGACGCGAGCAGTCGGTTGCGCCAGGCCAACCACCGCCCGCGCCATCCAGAATCTTTGCCTGCAGACGAAATCATATGTCCACTTTTGTGGACACATGCTAGCATCGCGTCAATCACACTCACTATCGCGGGAGCGCCGGCAGATGCCCGACACGCGCGTCGTCGTTATCGGAGCGGGGGTTGGCGGGCTGATCAGCGCCGCATTGCTCGCGGTGCGCGGCTGCGATGTGACCGTTGTGGACGCCGCTTCAAGTCCCGGTGGCAAGCTCCGTGCCGTGACGGTCGACGGCGCCGCGATCGATGCCGGGCCGACCGTGTTCACGATGCGCGGCCTGTTCGAGGAGATCTTCGCGACCTGCGGCGAGTCGCTCGACGACCATCTGGCGACCCGCCCCGCGACGACGCTGGCGCGCCATGCCTGGGGCGACGCGCGGCTCGACCTGTTCGCTGACCCGGCGGCGAGCGAGGCGGCGATCGGGGCGTTCGCGGGCGCCGCGGACGCGCGCGGCTACCGCGCCTTCCGGGCCGAGGCGCGGCGCTTGTTCGAGGCACTCGACCGGCCGTTTCTGCGCGACACCAAGACCGATCCAATCACGCTCGGCTGGCGGATGGGCGCGCACGGGTTTCGCGATTATCTGAACCTGCGCGCCTACGGCTCGATGTGGCACGCGCTCGGCGGCTATTTCCGCGATCCGCGCCTCCGGCAATTATTCGGTCGCTACGCCACCTATTGCGGATCCTCGCCCTTGCGCTGCCCGGCGACGCTGATGCTGATCGCGCATGTCGAGGCGAGCGGCGTCTGGCTGGTCGAGGGCGGCATGCACCGCCTCGCGGGCGCGCTGGAAGCGCTGGCGCGTACGCAGGGCGTCCGCTTCCGCTACGGCAAGCCGGTACGCGAGATCGTCGTCGAACGGGGGCGTGCGGCCGGCGTCGTCCTCGCCAGTGGCGAGCGGCTGACAGCGTCCGCGGTGATCTGCAACGCCGATCCCGCCGCGATCGCCGACGGCCGCTTCGGATCGGCGGTTCGCCACGCCGTGTCGCGTGTCGCGCCGGCGCGCCGATCGCTGAGCGCGATGGTCTGGACGGCACGCGCCCGCGCGACCGGCTTCCCGCTGGCGCGGCACACCGTCTTCTTCTCGGACGACTATCCGGCCGAATTCGCCGCACTCTCCGCTGGCCGCCTTGCCGATCGGCCGAGCGTCTATGTCTGCGCGCAGGATCGCGACGCGGGCGACGTCGCGCCCGCTGGCGCGGAACGCGTGCAAGTCATCGTCAACGCCCCGCCGACCGGCGACGGCGCGCGCCCCACCGCAACGGAGTTGGATCAATGCACACAGCGGATGCTGGACAGCGTTTCGCGAGCGGGGCTGTCGCTCGACCTGGGGCCCTCGGCGGTGCTGACGACGCCGAGCGACTTCGCGCGCCTCTGTCCCTCGACGGGTGGAGCCCTTTATGGACCGGCCTCGCACGGGTGGGCGGCGTCCTTCCGCCGGCAGGGCAGCCGGACGCGGATCGCTGGGCTCTATTGCGCGGGCGGGAGCACCCACCCCGGCGCGGGCGTCCCGATGGCGGCGCTTTCCGGCCGGCTAGCCGCCGACTGCCTGCTCAGGGACCGCGCTTCGACGTCGCGGTCGCGGCCAACGGCTATGCCTGGTGGTATATCGACGCGACCAGCGACGACGGGCGCCACGGGCTGACGATCATCGCCTTCGTCGGCAGCGTCTTCTCGCCCTATTACAAGCTCAGCGGACGGCGCCATCCCGACAATCACTGCGCGATCAACGTCGCGCTCGCCGGCCCGCGCGGCAGCGCCTGGGCGATGACCGAGCGCCCCCGGCACCGCGTCGCGCGCGACGCGGATCATCTCGTCGTCGGCCCGAGCGCGCTCCGCTGGGACGGCAACACGCTGGTGAGCGACATCGCCGAGATCTCCGCCCCGCTGCCCTACCGGGTGCGCGGTACGGTGCGGGTCAGCCCCGAGATGATCGGCACCACCGCCTTCGCGCTCGACCCCGCCGGCCGGCATCGCTGGCATCCCGTCGCCCCGCGCGCGCGCGTCACGGTCGAGATGACGCATCCCGCGGTGCGCTGGTCGGGCGACGGCTATGTCGATTCCAATTTCGGCGACGAGCCGCTCGAGGCCGGGTTCGACGACTGGCACTGGTCGCGCGCGCATCTCAAGTCCGACGTCGCGATCCTCTACGAGGGCCGGCGGCGCGACGGCACCCCGTTCGATCTCGCGCTCAAATTCGATCGACAGGGGCGCTGGCACGACATGGTCCAGCCCGCCGCGGCGGCGCTGCCGCGGACCGGCTGGCTGGTCAGGCGCGCGACCCGGGCCGACGCCGGCGCGCACCCCAAGGTGATCAAGACTTGGATCGACGCGCCCTTCTACGCGCGCTCGGCGCTTGCGACGCGGGTGTTCGGCGAGAACGCGCGCGCGGTCCATGAAAGCCTTGCGCTCGGCCGGTTCCGCTCACCGATCGTCCAGTCGATGCTGCCCTATCGGATGCCCCGCGCGGTCTGGTGACGCGCGTTCCGGCACCGACGGCGGCGCCTGCCGGTCCTTGGTGATCTCGCGACTGACCGAGACGATTTGCCAGATCGCGAACGCCACCGCGGGGATGCCGCAGATCGCCATGTCGAACAGGCTGACCGAACCCGGCTGCATCACCGCTCTCCCGCGAACGAAAGGATCATCGCCGCGACCGCCTTGGGTTGCTCCTCATGCGCAAGATGCCCGAGGCCGGGCAGCGACACCAGCCGCCCGTCGCCGACCGCCGCCGCGGCCGCACGCGCACTCGACAGCGGCACGGCGGCGTCGGCCTCGCCGTGGAGCAGCAGCAGCGGCGTGCGCAGGCGCGGGAGGTCGCGTGCGAGCGAGTCGAGGTCCCACTCGGCCATCATCCTGATCGCGCCCGCGCAATGATCGGGACTGGAAAACAGGCGTTCGTAAAACGCGACACCCGCCGAATCGATACGCGAACCCGTGCTGCGCGCCAGAAACCGTCCGGTCTCGCCCGGCATGCGCGCGAGCTGCGCGAAAAGATGCGGGGCGAACGGATTGACGAACAGCAGCCGCGCGAGCGAGGGAAACAGGATCGCGCCGAGCCCGGGAAAGGGCAGCAGCGCGGCATCGAGCCCGATGATCGCCTTGGGATCGATCACCCCGTCCAGCGCCATGCGGATCGCGATCGCCGCGCCTGCCGAATGGCCGACGACGATCTCGGGCGCGATCTCCAGCGCCTGCGCCAGCTCGCCGATCGCGCGCGCCATCGCCGGCATCGCGAGCCCGCCACGCGGTCGGCCCGCCGTAAAACCATGTCCGGGCAGATCGGGCGCCACGACGGTGAAGTGCTCGGCGAGCAAGGGCGCCAGAGCACGCCAGCTATGCGTCGCGGCCCCAGTACCGTGAAGCAGCAGCAGCACCGGCCCCGCGCCCATCCTCTGGACATGCCAGCGGATCGGGCCGCGCGCGACGAAGCGGCTGTGCGCGCGGTTGGGCCAGTCGCGGCCCTCTCGCTCCCAGCGCGGCGCGTGGCTCATCCGCCTTGCGCCGCGCGGACCGCGGCGTGTATCGCGGTCGCGTCGGCACGCGGCAACGGCAGATAGCGCGCGCCCATCGCCGCTGCGAGCGCTGCCGCTTCCGGGCGCGGCCGCGCGGCAATGTCGAGCAAGGCGGCGTGGATGTCCGCCATACCGATCGCCCGCGCCGCCGCCTGCGCGTCCGCTGCCGCCGTCTGGCGGACCGCGCGACCGTCGGCGGCGATGTTGGCGCGTCCGTCGGTCAGTATGACAAGGAACGGGGTGCGGCCGCGTGCCCGGACCGCCTCAGCAACGGCGTAGGCCGCACTCAGCCCGGCCGCGAGCGGCGTGCCACCGCCGCCGGGCAAGTCGGCGAGGCATCGCCGGGCGCGCGTCAGCGAGCGTGTCGGCGGCAGCAGCAGGTCCGCCGACGTACCGCGAAACGCGATCAGCGCGACCTGCGCGCGCTTCACATAGGCCTCGGCGAGCAGCAGCTCGACCGCGCCCTTGGCCTCGGCGAGCCGCGCCAGCGCCGACGATCCCGAGGCATCGACGACGAAGATCGTCACCGCCTCAGCGCGCGTCTCGAAGCGACGGACGCGCAGATCGTCCCGCCGGATCGCAACGCGTCCCTCGGCGCTGCGCAGTCGTTGCCAAGGTGCCGCGGCGCGCAGCGTGTCGATCAGACTCAGCCGCCGCCCGCCGCCGGGCATCCCCGCGCGCGCCGACAGCGGCCGCCCCCGCGTGCCGGACGTTCGGCGTTCGCCCGCACCAC
>NZ_CALMAW010000098.1 GCF_937859915.1 uncultured Sphingomonas sp.
GATCCGCGCGGCGCGCTCCGAGCTCAACGTTCCGCCGGGCGCCCGCCTGCCCGTCCACGTCCGCGACGCGGGCCCCGGCACCGACGCGCGTCTCGCCAGCCAGCAGACGGCGATCGCCCGGCTCGCGCGCGTCGATGCGGCGGTGGGCGCCGCGCCTGTCGGCGCCGCCGCGCAGATCGTCGTCGACGAAGCGACCTTCGTGCTCCCGCTCGAGGGCGTGATCGATATCGCCGCCGAGCGCGCGCGTCTCGCCAAGGGCAAGGCCGCCGCCGAGAAGGAGCGCGACTCGCTCGCCGGCCGGCTGTCCAACGCCAGTTTCGTCGAGCGCGCCAAGCCCGAGGCGATCGACAAGGCCCGTGCCGATCATGCCGACAAGAGCGCCGAAGCCGAACGCCTGGGCGCAGCGCTGGCGCGGCTGGGGTAAACGCCTCGCGGGCTTGCTCCGTCTCGCCGTCGTCAGAGAAGCGCACATAGGTGCAGGACACGACAGGCTGCCTGCGCCGACGGTCCCTTATCGGCTGCGGTTGGGGATAGTCGCCTCCGCCCTGCGCGCTCTGCGGTCACGCTGCTTTTCAGGCTGGCCATGTAGGATTTCGCCTGCCACGGTCTTGGTCATGGGGCGGACACCAACATATCGGCACGAGCATCGGGCGGCATCGGCTGTGCGATCCGCGCGGAAGAAATCTCGCCACGCTGTCAACTTCGACAATTTCGCGAACGGCGCGCTCTGATGGATGCCGAACCGACTCCGCCAGCGGCGCGCGCGCCGCGCCGCGCCGGCGGCCACGATCTGACCAGCGGGCCGATCGCGCGCACGCTGCTGCTGTTCGCGCTGCCGACATTGGGTTCGAACATCCTGCAGTCGCTCAACGGCTCGATCAACGCGATCTGGGTCGGCCGCTTCCTCGGCGAGAACGCGCTGGCGGCGACCTCCAACGCGAACCTCGTCCTGTTCCTCGCGCTCGCCGCGGTGTTCGGCTTCGGGCTCGCCGCGACGATCATCGTCGGCCAGAATATGGGACGTGGCGACATCGAGGGCGTGCGCCGCGCGATGGGGACGTCGGTCGGGCTGTTCGGGGTGGCCTCGGTGCTCGTCGCGGCACTCGGCTATGCCGCCGCCCCTACCATCCTCCATTTGCTCGCGACCCCGCCCGCCTCGGTGCCGCTCGCCGAGGCCTATCTGCGCGTGATCTTCATCGGCATGCCGGGTGCGTTCACGCTCGTCGTGATCACCATGGGGATGCGCGGCACCGGCGATTCGATGACGCCGTTCGTGATCATGATCCTCAACGTCCTGCTCGACAGCGGCCTCAATCCGATCTTCATCCGCGGCCTGTTCGGCGCGCCGGCGCTGGGCATAGCGGGCTCGGCGACCGCGACCGCGATTGCCGCCTATGTCAGTCTCGCGGCGCTGATCGTTACCATTTATGCGCGCGACCTGCCGATCCGGCTGCGCGGACCCGAGCTGCGCTGGCTTTTGCCCGACTGGGCGCTGGTCAAGGTGATCCTGGTCAAGGGCATCCCGATGGGGCTGCAGATGTTCGTCATCACCTTCGCCGGGATCGCGCTGATCGGGCTGATCAACCGTGCCGGCGTCGACGTCACCGCCGCCTACGGCGTGACGCTCCAGCTGTGGACCTATATTCAGATGCCCGCGATGGCGATCGGCGGCGCGGTCTCGGCGATGGCGGCGCAGAATGTCGGCGCGCGCCAATGGGGGCGGGTGGATGCGATCACCGGCTGGGGGATCGGCATCAACATCGCCTTCACCGCGGCGCTGATCCTCCTGGTGACGATCGCCGACCGCCCGATGCTCTCGCTGTTTCTCGGCAGCCACAGCCCGGCGCTGCCGATCGCCGAGCACATCCACGCGCGGGCGAGCTGGGCCTTCCTGTTCTTCGGCGTGACGATGGTGCTCTTCGGCGCGGTGCGCGCCACCGGGGCGGTGATCGCGCCGCTGGTGATCCTGTCGATCTCGCTGTTCCCCATCCGGCTCGGCTTCGTGTTCACGCTGATGCCGATCATCGGGCGCGACGCGCTGTGGTTTTCGATGCCGATGAGTTCGCTCTGCTCGATGCTGATGGCGATCGGCTATTATCGCGCGGGGACGTGGCGCACATTGCAGATGCAGACGACCAGCCCGCACGAGGCGGGGGCGGTGGCGGTCTGATCCTGCGGCACTGCGCTAGACCGGCGCCGCGACCCGGATCGCCCGTCTCGCGATCCGCGCGGTCACCGGCGTCCGCGCAAGCAGTTCGCCATCGATCGAGATCGCCAGCGGCGGGTCGGTCGCGATACGGATCGCCTCCCCGGTGAAGTCGCGCGTGGTCTGGTGGCGGCTCGGGCGGCGGAGCACGCTCAGCGTCCAGCTCCACACCAGGTGGCGTCGCGCCGCGCCGGTCACGGCCTGGACGATGATCCGTCCCGAATCGAGGCGGGCGCCATCGACCAGGTCGACCCCGCCGTGGAACGGGCCATTGGCGATCCGCACCTCGACCGCGCGCAGCGTCTCCGCGGTCGCGCCCTCGCCGATCGTCAGTTCGAACCCCTTGAAGCGCACCAGTTGCCACGCCGCCCAGATCAGATAGCCCGGCCGCCCGAGCCAGGCCTTGAGCCCGTGCGGCACGGTCTCCGCGATCTGCGGTGCGATGCCGATCGTCGCGCAATTGGCGAAATAGTCGCCGTCGATCATGCCGAGATCGATCTGGCGCGCCCGACCGTTGGCGATGACATCGACCGCGCCGGCAAGGTCGAGCGGGATCCCCAGCGTGCGCGCGAAGCTGTTGGCGGTGCCGAGCGGCAGCACGGCGAAGATCGTGTTCGTGCCGACGACATGATCGACGCTCGACGAGATCGACCCGTCGCCGCCGCCGACGATCACCATCGGCGCGCCCGCCTCGACCGCCGCCGCGACGCGCGCCGCGAAGCGCTTGGGGTCGCGCACCGCGTCGGTCGACACAAGCTCGACCCCGGCGTCGGCCAGCAGCCGGCACACCTTGCGGAAGAGATGACGACCCTTGCGGGACTTGGCGTTGACGATCAGCGCGGCGCGGCGGGGAAGGGGGGTGTTCACGAGAGCGACAAGGCATCGTCCCGCGCCGCCGCGCAAGGCCCCGCGGAACCGACATTCCGGCGGCTCGTTCTGTTTGCGTTACGATTGTATGACATAACAGGAGGATAGCATGGGCAAGGGCATATTGCTGTGGCTGATCGGCATTCCGATCCCGGTGATCATCATCCTCTGGCTGATCTTCCGCTGATCGACCGATCGGCCTAGGCGAGGGGTGTGATCGACCGCATCCGCCCCTCGACCTTCCTTCGCCGCCAGCCCGATGGCAGCACGGTGCCCGTCGCGCGCCCGCTCGCGGTCGAGATGCCGATCGCGATCGAGATTGACGGCATCGGCTATGCCGTGATGATGGCGACTCCCGATGCGATCGACGATTTCGCCACCGGTTTCTGCCTGTCCGAACGGCTGATCGACACCGCCGCCCAACTCGTCGCGGTCGAGCCGCATGCGACCGGGCGCGGGCTGCTCGTGCGGCTGTTTCTTGCGCCCGAGGTCCGCGATCGTGCGCGCGATCGGGTGCGGCATCGAGTCTCCGAATCGTCGTGCGGTCTGTGCGGGATTGAGAATCTCGAGCAGGCGCTGCGGCCGCTGCCATTCGTCACTCCCGCGGCGGCGCCAGTTCTGGCAGGCGCGATCTTTGCCGCGCTCGGTCGTCTCCGCGAACACCAACCGCTCGGCCGCGAGACCGGAGCGGTGCATGCCGCGGCCCGGTGCGATCCGGACGGGACGATCACGCTCGTTCGCGAGGATGTCGGTCGCCACAATGCGTTCGACAAGCTGATCGGCGCGATGGCGCGGGGCGGGATCGGCTGGGGCGGGGGTTTTGCGCTGACCACGGCGCGGCTGTCCTACGAACTGGTCGAGAAGGCGGCGCTGGCGGACTGCCATACGCTGGTCGCGATCTCGGCGCCGACCAGCCTCGCGATCGACCGCGCGGCCGAGGCGGGGATCCGGGTGGTGGCACTGGCGCGACCGGACGCGATGCTCGAGTCGCGGAATATGGAGATTGTGCGTCATTCCCGTGATGGCGGTAACTCATAAGCGCCCGGTGATCACCGTCGCATCCACGGATCGCGGACCGAGCCCGCGAGGACGATGAAGATCACAGCGCGGTCCGCGCAGCCCTTCAATAGCCCGCCGACACCCTCTACACTCACCGCATGACAAGCTTTCCCGCGCTTCGCCTGCGCCGCACGCGCATCGCCCCCTGGTCGCGCCGGATGGTCGCCGAAACCGTGCTGACGCCGGCCGACCTTATCTGGCCGCTGTTCGTCACCGACGGTCATGGCGTCGAGGAACCGATCACGACGTTGCCCGGCGTGTCGCGCTGGTCGGTCGACGGGATCGCCGCGCGCGCCCGCGAAGCGCGGGATCTCGGCATACCTTGCATCGCGCTGTTTCCCAACACACCACAGCATTTGCGCACCCCCGACGGCCACGAGGCGCTCAACTCGGACAATCTGATCTGCCGGGCGATCAGGGCGATCAAGGATGCCGCGCCGGAGATCGGCGTGCTCACCGATGTCGCGCTCGATCCCTATACCGAACATGGCCATGACGGGCTGATCGACGCTGCCGGCTACGTGCTCAACGACGACACCAGCGCAATCCTTGTCGAGCAGGCGCTGGTCCAGGCCGCCGCCGGCGCCGACATCATCGCGCCGTCGGACATGATGGACGGCCGCGTCGGCGCGATCCGCGCGGCACTTGAGCGGGAAGGGCATCCCAACGTCCAGATCATGGCCTATGCGGCCAAATATGCCTCCGCCTTCTACGGCCCGTTCCGCGATGCGGTCGGGTCGAGCGGACGCCTCAAGGGCGACAAGCGGGGCTATCAGATGGACCATGCCAATGCCGAGGAGGCGCTGCGCGAAGTGGCGCTCGATCTCGCCGAGGGCGCCGACACGGTGATGGTCAAGCCGGGCCTACCCTATCTCGATATCATCCGGAGGGTTAAGGAACGGTTCGAAGTACCTGTCTTCGCGTATCAAGTGTCTGGCGAGTATGCGATGATCGAGGCCGCCGCCGCTGCCGGCATGGGCGACCGCGATGCGCTGGCGATGGAGACGCTGCTGGCCTTCCGTCGCGCCGGCTGCTCGGGCGTGCTGACCTATTTTGCCCCGCTCGCGGCGCGTCTGCTCGCCGGATGATCGAAACCGAGCGGCTGACCCTACGCGCCTGGCGCGACGAGGATCGCGCGCCGTTCGCCGAAATGGGACGCTCGCCCGCCGTGATGGCGCAACTCGGACCGCTGATGACACGGGAACAATCCGACGCCGGGATCGAGCGGATGCGCGTCTATCAGTGCCAGAATGGCTACTGCTTTTGGGCGCTTGAGCGGCGCGACGATGCGCATTTCCTGGGATTTTGCGGACTCAAGCCCGGCGTGATCGGGCCGCTGATCGGCGAGATCGAGATCGGATGGCGGTTGCGCGAGGATGCGTGGGGGCGGGGCTATGCCAAGGAAGCGGCGCTCGCGAGCTTGGCCTGGGGCTGGACCGTCCTCCGTGCGCCGCGGATCATGGCGACCACGACGCCGGCGAACCGCGCGAGTTGGGGGCTGATGGAGCGGCTCGGCATGGTCCGGCGCGCGGACCTCGATTTCGACCATCCGCTGCTGGCGCCGGATGATCCGCTGTGCGCGCATATCACCTACGTGGCGGAGCGACCGCAGCGCGCATCACCTCCGGCATGACACATAAGCGCCTTGTTTGCGCTGCGTCACGCTCCGATCAGATGCAGCGCCACCTCGCGCCGGTGCGGCCGACGGCGGTGTTCGAACAGATAAACGCCCTGCCACGTCCCGAGCACCGGCCGGCCGTCGGCAACCGGGATCGACAGCTGCACCGTCGTCAACGCGGTGCGCAGATGCGCAGGCATATCGTCGGGACCTTCGTCGTCATGCTCGTAACGCGCCGCATCCTCTGGCGCGATCGCCGCGAAGAAGGCGGCGATGTCGCGCTGCACGGCTGGCGCCGCATTTTCCTGGATCAGCAGCGACGCCGAGGTGTGTCGGCAGAACAGCGTCAGCAGTCCCTCGCGCATGCCCTGCGCCGCGACCCATGCCGCAACCTCGTCGGTGAACTCCACGAGCCCCGCACCGCGCGTCTCGATGCGGAGCATGCCCGAGGCCTGCCTCATGCGCTGGTCGCGCGCGCGATATAGGAATCGACGACGCCGCCGAGCAATTCCAGCGGGATACCGCAGGTTTTGACGACGACATCGTCATAGGCGGCAAGATCGAATTTGGCGCCCAGTGCCGCCTTTGTCTTGTCGCGCTGCCGCACGATCTCATTGTGACCGGTCTTGTAGCCGCAGGCTTGCCCCGGGGAGGCGCAATAGCGGTCGGTCTCGCTGGTCATCGCGTCGCGGCCCTTGCCGCTTTCCGCCGACAGGAAGCCGACGGTCTGCTCGCGGCTCCAGCCCATCGCGTGCAGCCCGGTGTCGGCGACCAGCCGGCAGGCGCGGAACTGCTGCGCCTGGAGATAGCCGAGCCGGCTCCAGGGATCGTCGTCATAGAGACCGCTCTCGTCGATCAGCTGCTCGGCATAGAGCGCCCAGCCTTCGACGAACGCGTTGAAGCCGGTCAACGAGCTGATCACCGGCACTTCGGCATGATGTTCGGCGAGATAGCCGAGCTGCCAGGTGTGGCCCGGAATGCCCTCATGCGCGGTCAGCGTCGCGAGCTGATAGCGCGGCCACAGGCTGGTCGACTTGAGGTTGACGTAATAGATCGCCGGGCGCGAGCCATCGAGCGCGGCGGGGTTCATGTAGCCGAGCGCAGCGCCGTCCTGGATGTCGGCGGGGACGCGCTTGATCATCACGTCGGCATGCAGGCCGAGATGGCTGAGCTTGGGCATAATCGGCCGTACCGCCGCGAGCCGCCCGTTGAGATAGGCGATCAGCTGCGCGCGCCCCTTGTCGGTATCCGGATAGAGGAAGCGCGGATCCTTGTTGAGCGCGCTCACCCGCTCGCCGACGCTCCCCTTGGTCAGCCCCTGCGCCTTGAGCAGCGTATCCATCCGCGCCTTGATCTCGGCATTCTGCGCAAGCCCGATGCGATGCACCTCCTGCGGCGTCTGCGTGGTCGTCGTGCCAAGCCGCAGCGCCCAGCGATAGTAGGCGTCGCCATCGGGTAGGCGCTGGACGCCCGCCGTCATCGGCGCGTTGGCGGTTGCGGCGATGAAGGCGGCGATCTCGCGGTCGAGCGCGGGATAGACCGCGCTCTCGACGAGCTTGGCGGCCTGCGCGCCATAGTCGCCGGAGAGTCCGAGCGCCTTGGCCTTTTCGGCAAGATTGGTGACGAAGCGCTGCTGTGCCGCGGGCACGCCGCGGAACTGCTTAAGGATGCCCAACGCATTGTCCGCGATGAATTTGGGCGGCATCACGCCGATCGCGGCGTGCTGCCGGATCATCCCGGTCTCCTGGTCGAGCTGGCGCGCGAAACCGGCGATGCGCGCGAGATACGCGTCGGCGTCGGCCTTGTCCGTGATCGCATGCACCGAAACGAGAAACTCGGGCACGTTGGAGACCGCGCCATTCTGCTGGCTGACGACATAGGGTGTGGTACCGCCCTGGAAGCCCGATGCGGCACCGCCGCCATAGCGGAAGGCGGTTCCGTCGATGCCACGTTCGGTCGCATAGCGCACCGTGTCGTAGCGCAGCTGATCGGCGGGAGGGAGGCCGGCCCGATCGATGGCGAGCAGCTGCGCGTGAATGGCGCGGATCGTCGCGTTGGCTTTCTCGATACCGGCCTGCGAGAGATCGGACAGCCGGCTGCGCAGCGGTGCCAGCGTGCCATGATCGAGCCCGAGCGAGGTGGAAGTATCCGGCGAGAGCACCAGCAGTCGATCGGCGAAGCTGGCAAGCGTCGCATGGAACGGCGCGCTGATCGCCGCCTGGGCAAGGACGCGGCCTGGCACAAGCGCGAGCGCACCGCCGGCAGCGGCAGCGCCGAGCAGATCGCGACGATGGAGACGGTTGAGATCGAACATCGAAGATTCCTCGGGCCTGGAACGCCGGCGTCGAGACCCGGCTGATGGCGAGACGCTAGAGCGGCACGCACCGACGAGCAATGGCCTGGCATGCGCGACGATTTGTCGGGCATGGCGAAGGCAGCTATGCACGATCACCCTTCGCAGACTAATTTGAGTTTTACATAATGTATATTATCGGACTGCGCGATGAAGCCTGAGGGCGGTGCATCGATCCAGCCGCTCGCGGCTCGCGACGCGGGTATAGCGTTGCAGCGGCTCGCTACGATCATGGCGCAACTGCGCGATCCCGACACCGGATGTCCGTGGGATGTCGCGCAGGATTTTGCGACGATCGCGCCCTACACGATCGAGGAAGCCTATGAGGTCGCCGACGCGATCGACCGTGGCGACATGGTCGACCTGTGCGGCGAACTTGGCGACCTCCAGCTTCAGATCGTCTTTCACGCGCGCATGGCCGAGGAAGCCGGCCATTTCGCGCTCGCGGACGTCGTCGACGGCATTGCCGGCAAGATGGTTCGCCGCCATCCGCACGTCTTTGCCGATGGCGTGCGGCCCGACGACGCCGGCGAACGCCGCAGCTGGGAGGCGATCAAGGCCGAGGAGCGCGCGCGGCGCGACCAGACCGGCGCACTCGCGGGCGTCGCGCTCGGCCTGCCCGCGCTGCTCCGTGCCGAGAAACTCCAGCAGCGCGCCGCGCGCACCGGTTTCGACTGGCCGGACGCCACGGGACCGCGCGAAAAGGTCAGTGAGGAGATTGGCGAGGTCGAAACCGCTCCCGATGCCACCGCGCAGCTCGAGGAAGTCGGCGACCTGCTGTTCGCGGTGGTAAATTGGGCGCGGCATCTCGACATCGACGCTGAGGCCGCGCTGCGCGCCGCCAACGCCAAGTTCGAGCGGCGATTTGCAGCGATGGAAGCCGAGGCCGGCGATGCGTTCGCCACGCTGTCTCTCGAGGAGAAAGAACGATTGTGGGACCGCGTGAAGCGATCTACGATTTATATATAACCTATATGGTTCATCTTGTCAAGCCTCTGTCGAGCATTGACGGCACTGCGGGTCGCGCGGCAGAAGCGGCCATGCCTGAGCCCGTCGATTCCGCCCCTCTCCCCCCGATTTCGGAGTTCAACGTCGCCGACCGCCGCCGCCCGCACGAGGTGGAGACTCAGCGGCGCGGCGTGCTGTTCGTTGTGTCCTCGCCCTCGGGCGCGGGCAAGTCGACGATCGCACGGATGTTGATCGAGGCGGATCAGCAGATCCAGC
Organism: uncultured Sphingomonas sp.; assembly: GCF_937859915.1. GTDB lineage: Bacteria > Pseudomonadota > Alphaproteobacteria > Sphingomonadales > Sphingomonadaceae > Solisphingomonas. Next base: position 9,328 of record NZ_CALMAW010000098.1, read on the forward strand.
TGTCGGTCTCCGCAACGACGCGCCCGATACGGCCAGGCGAAGTCGACGGTAAGGATTATCGCTTCGTCGATACGCCGACCTTCAAGGACATGGTCGCCGACGACGAATTCCTCGAGTGGGCGCATGTCTTCGATCATCGCTACGGAACGCCACGCGCGCCCGTAGAGGCGATGCTCCACGAGGGGCGCGACGTGCTGTTCGACATCGATTGGCAGGGCGCGCAGCAGCTCTACCAGCAGGCGGCGGGCGACGTCGTCCGGGTCTTCATCCTGCCGCCGTCGATGGCCGAACTCGAGCGCCGCCTGCGCGGCCGCGGTACCGATGCCGCCGACGTCGTCGACCGCCGCATGGCGCGTGCGGTCGCCGAGATCGGCCATTGGGACGGCTACGACTATGTCCTCGTCAACGACGATGTCGAGCGCTGCTTCGCGCAGGTGCGGCTGATCCTGCGCGCGGAACGATTGCGGCGGCACCGGCAGCTCGGGCTGATCGGTTTCACCCGCAAGCTGATGCGGGGCTAGCTTCCGCCTAGCCCCGCGCCGCGAACCGCGCCCAGTCGACGTCGCTCAGCCGCACGTCCACCCGGGTCAGCTCGTCGAGTGTTTCGCTAGCGAGCACTTCGCCATGCTGGTGCAGCCAGGCGATCGCAGCGCCGTCGCCGGGATCGAGCCGCACCGTGTGAATGCGCGACCCCCGGCTCAACCGATCCGAGACAACGCGCGCAAGCGCATCAACCCCCTCCCCGGTCAAGGCCGAGATCGGCACCGCGTCCTCGCGCCGTGCCGCTTCCTCACGCACGGCGGCGGCGGCCTCGGGATCGAGCGCGTCGATCTTGTTCCAAACCTCGATAAGAGTCGCCGCCCCCTCCCCGCCGATCGCACCAATCTCGGTCAGCACGGCCGCGACATCCTCAGCCTGCGCGTCGGTGTCGGGATGCGACAAATCGCGGACGTGGACGATGATGTCGGCGGTGACCACCTCCTCCAGCGTCGCGCGGAAGGCTGCGACGAGCTGGGTCGGCAGATCGGAGACGAAGCCGACCGTGTCGGACAGGATCGCCTTGTCGACGCCAGGCAGGCGGATGTGCCGCATCGTCGGATCGAGCGTCGCAAACAGCAGGTCCTTCGCCATCACGTCGGCGCCGGTCATTCGGTTGAACAGCGTCGACTTGCCGGCATTGGTATAGCCGACCAGCGCGATCACCGGCCACGGCGCGCGGCGCCGCCGGTCGCGGTGCAGGCCGCGCGTGCGGGAAACCTGCTCGAGCTCGCGGCGTAGCTTGGCCATGCGGTCGCGGATCAGGCGCCGATCGGCCTCGATCTGGGTCTCGCCGGGACCGCCCAGGAAGCCGAAGCCGCCGCGTTGCCGTTCCAAGTGGGTCCAGCTGCGCACCAGTCGTCCGGCCTGATAGTCGAGATGCGCGAGCTCGACCTGTAGCCGACCTTCGGCGGTCGCCGCGCGCTCGCCGAAAATCTCAAGGATCAGTCCCGTGCGATCGATCACCTTGGTGCCGATCGCTTTCTCGAGATTGCGCTGCTGGATCGGCGTCACCGTCGCATCGACGACGACCAGCTCGGCCTCGGCCATGCGGGCGGCTTCCGCAAGCTGCTCGACCTGGCCCGAGCCGAGCAGCGTCGCCGCCTTCGGGCTGCGCAGCCGGAAGGCGACGCGCTCGACGACGTCGAGTCCGATCGCGGCGGCCAGACCGGCCACCTCGTCGAGCCGCGCCTCGGCGCTGCGATTATGCGGTCCGATCTCGGGCAGCGTCACGATCGCACGTGCGCCGCGGACGATACCGTCCTTCTCCTCGCGTCCGAAACCGCTCAATCGGCGTCCGTTTCGTCGTCATCGTCGTCGACCTCGGCGAGGTTGACCGGGTGAAGCGGCTGCACGGTCGAGATCGCATGCTTGTAGACGAGCTGGCTCTGCCCATCGCGTCGCAGCAGCAGGCAGAACAGATCGTAGGCGGCGACGTCGCCCTGCAGCATCACGCCGTTGACCAGGAACATTGTCACCGGCTCGTTCGACTGTTTGACCGCGTTGAGGAAGATCTCCTGGAGCAGCGCGCCGCGCTTGCTCTCGGCGAACGCCTTCTCGATCGGCGCAAGATCAAGCGCGTGCGCGGGCATCACTGTCGAGATCGCATGTTTGTAGATCAGCTGGCTCTGGCCGTCGCGGCGGAGCAGCACCGAGAAGTTGTCGAACCAGGTGATGATCCCCTGGAGCTTGACGCCCTTGACCAGGAACATCGTCACGGGGGTCTTCGATTTTCTCAGAGCATTGAGAAACATATCTTGCAGATTATTGGGCTTTTCGGCCATCGACCTGTCTCCGGTCAGCTTGGCGGGGCGTGGCCCGCATGTACACCGTTCGTTGGTGTTCGTCGCTTCGCCGCATGCGAAGCCGCGTGAATGTAGGTTAGCGTGGCGGGTGCGGCAAGGCGCCGGGTGCGGCTTATTCCTCGACGTCCTTGATATCGACCAGCCCCAGCGACTTGAGCTTGCGATGCAGCGCCGAGCGTTCCATCCCGATGAACGTCGCGGTGCGCGAGATATTGCCCGAGAAGCGCCGGATCTGGACGCGCAGATATTCGCGTTCGAAGGTCTCGCGAGCCTCTCGCAGCGGCGTTCCCATGATCGATTTCGCGGCATTGCCCGGGGCCAGCTGCTGCTGGTCCGAGACGATCTCGGCGGGCAGCATATCGGCATCGATCCTGGCGATGCGGTCGCCCGGCGCCATGATCATCGTCCGCTCGACGATGTTGCGAAGTTGGCGGACGTTGCCCGGCCAGTCATAGGCTTGCAGCGCGGCCAATGCCTCGGCGGACACCTCGGGATTGGCGACGCGGCGCTCTGCAGCGTAGCGCGCAGCGAAATGCTGGACCAGTGCGGGGATGTCCTCGCGACGCTCGGACAGCGACGGAAGAATCACCGGTACGACATTGAGACGATAATAGAGATCCTCGCGGAACCGCCCGGCGACGATCTCATCCTGGAGAATGCGCGAGGTCGCGGAGACGACGCGGACGTCCACCTTGACCGTCTGCGATCCACCGACGCGTGTAAAACTCTGGTCGGTCAGCACGCGCAGGATGCGGCCCTGCGTGTTGAGCGGCATGTCGGCGATCTCGTCGAGGAACAAGGTACCGCCATGCGCCTGCTCGAGCAGACCGGCACGGATCTGTTCGCCCCCCTCCTCCGCACCGAACAATTCCTCCTCGACGCGCTCGGGCGTCATCCGCGCGGCCGACACGACGACGAAGGGTGCGCGCGACCGGTTCGACCAGACATGGAGCAGCCGGGCCGCGACCTCCTTGCCGACGCCTGCGGGCCCCGTGATCAGCACGCGGCTGCCGGTCGCGGCAACGCGCTTCAGTGTCGCGCGCACCGCATTGATCGCCGCAGACTGGCCGTTGAGCTCCTCGTCTTGCCCGACCTGCGCGCGCAGCGTCGCATTCTCCCGCTTGAGCCGCTCGGTCTCGGTCGCGCGCGCGACGAGCAGCAGCAGCCGTTCGGCCTCGAACGGCTTCTCGATGAAGTCGGCGGCGCCGCGGCGGATCGCAGCGACCGCGGTGTCGAGATTGCCATGGCCGGAGATGACCAGCACCGGCAGCGACGGATCGCGCCGCTTGATCTCGTCGAGCAAGTCGAGCCCGTCGAGCTTCGAGCCTTGCAGCCAGACGTCGAGCAGCACCAGGCTCGGCCGCCGCTCGCGGATCGCCGCCAAGGCGGCATCGCTGTCGGCGGCGGTGCGCGCACCATAGCCCTCATCCTCGAGCACGCCTGCGACCAGCTCGCGGATATCGAGCTCGTCGTCGACGATCAATACGTCCAATGCCATGGCTATACGGCCTTCATGCGAGTGAGTTCGGGGCGGGATTCATCGCCGGAGTCATGGTCTTCCTCGGCCCCAGCGAGCGGGGCGAGCGTTGCGGCGTCGAGCAAGATGCGAACGATCGTCCCGCCGCCCGGGCGGTCGGTGAAGGCGATCGTGCCGAAATGCTCCTCGACGATCTTCTTGACGATCGCGAGCCCGAGCCCGGTACCGCGCGCACGCGTCGTCATATAGGGCTCGGTCAGCCGCTCGCGCTCGGCGGGCAACCCGATCCCGGTGTCGGCAAGCTCGATGCTCAGCCGGTCGGCCTGCTCGCGAATGGTCATCGCGACCAGTGCGGGGTCGCTGACCTCGCCTTTCTCCTGAATGGCTTCGACGGCGTTCTTGACGATATTGGTCAACGCCTGGCCGAGCAGGCGGCGGTCGCAGACCAGCACCGGCGAGGGATCCGGCGAGTCGAGCGTGAAGGCGATCGCCGGATGCGCGACCTCATGCAGAAACAGGGCCTGTCGGGCGATCTCGACGACGGGTTCGGCGCGGAACACCGGCTTCGGAACGCGCGCGAAGGAGGAGAATTCATCGACCATGCGGCGCAGATCGCCGACCTGGCGCACGATCGTCTGCGTCAGCCGCTCGAACACCGCGGGATCGCTCGTCACTTCCTTGCCGTAGCGGCGTTGCAGCCGCTCGGCGGCAAGCTGGATCGGGGTGAGCGGGTTCTTGATCTCATGCGCGATGCGACGCGCGACGTCGGACCAGGCGGCGCGGCGCTGGTCGAGCAGCTGCTGCGTGATGTCGTCGAAGGTCAGGACGTGGCCGCCGTCGGAGGCGACCAGCGTCACCGCCAGCGTGCGCATCTCGCCGCCACTGGCCAGCTGGACGATCGATTCGCGGCTGCCCTCGCCGATCAGCTTGTCGAGTTCGGGCGCGAGTTCGCCCAGCGGGCGGCCGATCACGCTATTGCCCCCCGCCCGCAGCAAGGTGTCGGCAGACTGGTTCGACAGCCGCACGCGGCGCTCGGGATCGACCGAGATCACGCCGGCGCTGACACCTGACAACACCGCCTCGGTCAGCGCCCGACGCTCGTCGAGCTGACGATTTGCGCCGACCAGCGCGCCGGTCTGCTCCTCGATGCGGCGTGTCATGCGATTGAAGGCGGTGGCGAGCGCACCGACCTCGTCGCGCCGGGTGGCGGGCGGGACGCGGACCGAGAGATCGCCGAGCGTCACCCGCCGTGCCGCGCCGACAAGATTGGATATGGGCCGCGTGATGCGATCGGCGACCGCGAACGCAATCAGGATCGCAGCGGCGACGATCAGCAGCGAGATCACCAGCAGCGCAGCGTTGAAGCGCAGCTGCAGCGATCGCGAGCGGGTGAGGAGGCTGGTGTAATCCCCTAGCGCCGATCGCGCGCGCGTCGCCTGCGCGATCACCACGGGATCGACCTTGCGCGACGCGTACAGATATAGTTTCGACTTGGCGTCCATAGCGATGCGCGACTGGATTTGATCGGTGCTGACGTTGCTTACCGTCTTGCCCGCGTCGAGCTTGGCATAGTCGGCCGCCGGGATCAGGTCCGCGGCGTTTTCCGTGCGCGGGTTGGTTAGCAGCAGCAGGTGCGGCACCCCGTCCTTGCCGACCTGGATCAGCGCCAGATCGAACAGGTGGCGGCCGGTATATTGCTCGACCAGAAAGGCTGGCACGCGGGGATCCTCGATTGAGGCCACCTCCGAGAGCGCGTTGCGAAAATCGCCCGCCATCGGCGCCATCTCGCCATCGAGCGACGCCTGATTGTCGCGCACATAGGATTGCGCGACGCGGTCCGAACTTTCCAGCACGGTACGGGCGTTGTCCGAGAACCAGAAATTGGCGTTATATTGGAACAGCAGCGAGGCGAAGATCACCACCAGCAGCGTCGGCACCGCAGCGATCGTCGAGAAGATCGCGACCAGCCGGATGTGCAGCCGACCGCCGCTGCTACCCGCGACACGCCGCCGCGCGAACCAGCGCGCGAGGAGCACCATCAGCCCAATCGCCGGCACGAGGTTTGCGACCAGCAGCAGCGCGACCAGCCAGGGCTTGAGCAGCCGCTGCGGCGTGCCGCCATGGACGACGTAGAGCCAGCTCGCGACAAAGATGCCGAGCGCTGCGACGACCGTGCCGATCTCGATCAGCGACATGATCGTGCCGCGGCGCTGCGCGACCGTTAGGCGACGGCGCCAGCGCGGCAGGCGGGGCTCACGGACGGTTTGGGGACGTGTCTTCGGAGCCTCCATCGTGGCTATCGTACCACAGGGCGTTGCCGAGACAACACGAATTGCGCGCTGTACCGCACGTCGGTCGTCGCCGGATTCAGCCGTTCCGTCGCGATGTCATCGGGTCGATCCCGCGATCGGTGAGCTTCTTGCGTAACGTATTGCGGTTGATGCCCAGCAGTCGCGCTGCGCGGATCTGGTTGCCCTTGGCGGCCGCGAGCGCGATCCTGAGCAGGGGCGTTTCAATCTCGGCGAGCACGCGGTCGTACAACCCGTCGGGCGGCAATTCGCGGCCGAAGGAGGCGAAATGCCGCGCGAGATGCAGCTCGACCGAGCCGGCGAGCCCGCCCTCGGTCTCGATCGCGCGCGCCGGCTCGCTGCCGCCGGCGCCGTCGAACTGCGCCTCGATCGCACCCGCGCCGATGCGCTCCTCACGGACCAGCGCGGCGAGCCGACGCATCAGATTTTCCAGTTCGCGGACATTGCCCGGCCAGGGATGCCGCGTCAGCCGCGCGATCGCGGCCGGGTCGAGCGTCTTGCGCGGCAGCCCGTCGGCCGCGGCACGGTCGAGAAAGTGGCGCGCGAGTTCGCCGACATCCTCGGTGCGTTGGCGCAGTGCCGGCAGCCGCATCGGCACGACGTTGAGCCGGTAATAGAGATCTTCGCGAAAACCGCCTTCCGCAACGAGCCGCTCGATATCCTTGTTGGTCGCGGCGATCACGCGGACGTCGGCGCGGATGCGGCGCGCGCCGCCGACCGTGGTGAACTCGCCCTCTTGCAACACGCGGAGCAGCCGGGTCTGCGCCTCGAGCGGCATGTCGCCGATCTCGTCGAGGAACAGGGTGCCCCCCGCGGCCTGCTCGAAACGCCCCGCGGTACGCTGTGCGGCGCCCGTAAATGCACCGCGCTCATGGCCGAACAGCTCGCTCTCGATCAGTTCGCGCGGGATCGCCGCCATGTTGACCGGCACGAACGGGTTGGCGCCGCGCGGGCCCATGTCGTGGATGGCGCGCGCGACCAACTCCTTGCCGGTGCCCGACTCCCCGAGAATCAGCACGGTGAGGTCGTTGGGCACGACGCGCGCGATCGTGCGGAACACGCCCTGCATCGCGGGCGAGCGGCCGATCAGCGGCAGTTCATGCGGCCCGTCGATCTCGCCGCCACCGCCCTCGTGCGCCGCGACGCGACCGGCCAGCGCCCCGGTCACCGCGCGCGCGAGTTCGTCGAGATCGAACGGCTTCGGCAGATAGTCGAACGCACCCTGTTCGGTCGCGCGCACCGCGGTCGCCAGCGTGTTGCGCGCCGACAGGATGATCACCGGAAGCCCGGGATGGCAGCGAAGGATGTCGGGCACGATCTCGAGCCCATCGCCGTCGGGCAGCATCACGTCGGTGACCAGAACGTCCGGCGCAAAATCGGTAAGCGCGCGGCGCAACTCGGCGATCGTGCCGACCGCCTCGACGATATGGCCGGCGCGGCGCAGCGCCTCGCGCACCACCGTGCGGATCGCGGCATCGTCGTCGACGACGAGGATGCGGCCCGACAGCATCGCGGTCACGACAACGCTGCCTGCGCCGCGCGCGGCGCACGCGGCAGCAGCACGCGGAAGACGGTGCGTTCCGGCACGCCTTCGCGCGCATATTCGACGATGCCGCCCATGCCCGTGACCAGCTTGTCGACCAGCGCCAAACCGATCCCGCTGCCCGCCGTCTTGGAGGTGATGAATGGATCGAATAGATTGAGGACCAGCGTCGCGGGCGCCCCCGGTCCGTCGTCGATGACGCAAAACTCGATCGGCAATGCCATCCGTTCTGAGCGACGGTTGAGTGTCGTGATCGAGACGCCGTGGCGATAGGCGGTGGCCAGCGTGATCGTGCCGCCCTCGGCGGTCGCCTCTACCGCATTCTTGAGCAGGTTGAGCAATATCTGCACCAACGCGTCGCGGTTGCCGAGCACGTCGGGCAGCGATGGGTCATAGAGCTCGCGGATCGTGCGGCCTTGGGCGAAGCCGGCCCGCGCGACGTCACGGGCATGACCGATGACGGTGTGAATATTGAGCGCCTCGGTCGGCCGGACGCGCGTGTCGGTCAGTCCTTCCATGCGGTCGATCAGGCCTGCAATACGATCGACCTCGCCGGTGATCAGCCGGGTAAGCTCGGTTTGTTCGGGACCTGCCCCGCTCTGCAGCAGTTGCGCCGCCCCGCGGATCCCCGACAGCGGGTTCTTGATTTCATGCGCGAGCAGCGCGGCCGCGGCCGCCGCGGGGATGCCACGGCTGCTGCGTTCGCCGCGGCGTGCGGCGATGTCGTGCGTTGCGCGACCATGGATCTGGACGATCCGCCAGCCCGGCCGCTCGGGTAGCGGTGCCACGGTCAGATCGGCGCGATACGGCCGACCGACGGGTATGACCATTTCCAGATCATAGGCGGCAAGCGGCTGTTCGGGAGCGAGCGACGTCAGCGGGTGCCCGGTCATCTCCTCGACCGAGCGGCCGATCACGGCGCTGCGCGACAGGATCAGCAACACCTCGGCGGCGGGATTGCAATCGCGCACGCACCCGTCGGCATCGATGACGAGCATGGCCGTGGGCAGCGCACCGAACAGTTCGGCCGCACCGGGCAGCTCCGCCTCCCCCGCCCCCCGGCGGGTGAAGCGGATCAGGCGGCCGCCCGGGATCGCCATGGCGCGTAGAAGTCGTCGATCATCGCCAGCACCCGTTCAGGATCGCCGATCTGATTGACCGTGTTGCGGAACTCGGCCGAGCCGGGCAGGCCCTTGGTGTACCAGCCGAGATGCTTGCGGGCCATGTTGACCCCCGTCTCGATGCCATAATGATCGAGCATCATCCGATAATGCTCGACGATGACGCCATATTGCTCCTCGATTGCGGGATCGGAGCGACGCTCGCCCGTCGTCAGCCACCGCATCGTCTGGCCAAGCAGCCAGGGCCGGCCATAGGCGCCGCGGCCAATCATCACGCCGTCCGCGCCCGACTGGCGCAGCGCCTCCTCGGCGTCCTCCGGTGTGAGGATGTCGCCATTGGCGATTACCGGGATCGACACCGCATCCTTGACGCGGCGGATGAACGCCCAGTCGGCCGTGCCCTTGTAGAGCTGGCAGCGCGTGCGGCCGTGAACGGTGACGAGCGTGATGCCCAGATCCTCGGCGATCCGCGCCAGTTCGGGCGCGTTGAGGCTGTCATGGTCCCAGCCCATCCGCATCTTGAGCGTCACCGGCACCTTGACCGCCTTCACCGTCGCGGCGATCAGCGCGGTGGCGAGCGGCAGGTCGCGCATCAGCGCCGAGCCGGCGTCGCCGTTGACGATCTTGCGCACCGGGCAGCCCATGTTGATGTCGATGATTGCGGCGCCGCGATCCTCGCTGAGCCTGGCGGCTTCGCCCATCTCGCGCGCGGTGCAGCCGACCAATTGCATCGACACCGGCTCCTCGACCGGGTCCCACGCCGCCTTCTGAATCGACTGACGGGTCTCACGGATCGCGGCCTGCGACGCGATCATCTCGGTGACGTTGAGCCCCGAACCGTAGCGGCGCACGATCTTGCGGAACGGCAGATCGGTGACGCCGGTCATCGGCGCCAGGATCACCGGCGTGTCGATCGTGATCGGCCCGACCTGGATCGGCGAGACGAGCGCTGTGCTTCGCATCTGTGCAAACTGCCTGAAAAAGAGGCAATCGCCCTAGCTGGAAAGCCGCTGGCGGGCAAGGCCGTGCTCGGCTAGACGCCCAGGCGATGAACCAGAAGACCATCGCAACGCTGATCGTCGCGGGCGGCAGCGGCACGCGCGCGGGTGGCGACACCCCCAAACAATATCGTCGGATCGGCGGCGAGGCCGTGATCGCACGCGCCTTCGACGCGCTGGCGACGCATCCCGCGATCACGTCGGTGCACGTGGTGATCGGCGCAGGGCAGGAATTACTGCTTACCGAAGCGCTGGGTTCCCGACGGCCCGCATCGATCACCGGCGGCGGCGCGACCCGCCGCGAGTCGGTGCGCCACGGGCTCGAGGCGATCGGCAGCGCCGACATCGTGCTCATCCACGACGCCGCGCGCCCCTTCCTGCCGCCCACCGTGATCGATCGGCTGATCGCCGCGCTCGACACCGCGCCGGGCGCCATCCCCACCCTCCCCGTCGTCGACACCTTGGTCCGCGTCGCCGACGATGCGGTTGGCGAGGCCGTGTCACGCGAGAAACTAGCGCGCGTCCAAACCCCGCAGGCATTCCGCTTCAGCGCGATCCTGACCGCGCACCGCGGCTGGTCGCATCCGGCGGAACCGACCGACGATGCGCAGGTTGCGCGGGATGCGGGACTTGCCGTCCTCGCCGTGCCCGGAGATCCGATGCTCGAAAAACTCACCCACGAGGCCGACCTCGTTGCCGCCGAAGCCCGCTTGGCCGCCACCATGACGTCGCGCGCAGGCATGGGCTATGACGTTCATGCCTTCGCCGAAGGCGACCATGTCATGCTCTGCGGCCTGCGCATCCCGCATAGCCAGGCGCTGGCCGGGCACAGCGACGCCGATGTCGGGCTGCATGCGATCACCGACGCGCTGCTCGGCACGATCGCCGATGGCGATATCGGCAGCCACTTCCCGCCCTCCGATCCGCGCTGGAAGGGTGCGGATTCGGCGACCTTCCTGCGCCATGCGGCAAGCCTGGTCGCCGCGCAGGGCGGCACGATCGACCATGTCGACGTGACGATCATTTGCGAGGCGCCCAAGGTCGGCCCGCACCGCGAGGCGATGCGCGTGCGGATCGCAGAGATGCTCGGCCTGCCGATCGGCCGGATCAGCGTCAAGGCGACCACCACCGAACGGCTCGGCTTCACCGGCCGTGGCGAGGGCATGGCCGCGCAGGCGGTGGTGTCGGTCAGGGCACCGCTGGCATGAGCCTGTACCGCCGACCGGCCCCGCCCCCGTTCGTCCTGAGCGACGTCGAAGGATGTGCCGCAAGCGCCGCGCCCGCAGCCCGCACGTCGACTTCGCTCGGTGCGAACGGGAGAAGAATATTCGCGACCGCCGTTCTTTCCGCTGCCCTCCTCACCGCCCAGACCGCGCAAGCCGCGCGTCCCGACTGCATCCGCCCGCACGACATGCGCACGCTGATCCGCATCGCGCTGCCCGACGCGGTCGAGGCGCTGGCCGATCGCTGCCGGCCGGCGTTGCCCGCCGACGCCTTCCTGCCGAATGAGGGCAGCGGACTCGCCCAGCGCTTCCGCCTGCAGGCGCCGGTCGATCCCGCCCGCGCCCGCGCCGCGATCGAGGCGGCGACCGGCCAGGACCTGTCGAGCTTCGCCTCCAACGACACGATGCTGACGATCGCACGCGGCTTCGTCGACAATCAGATCGAGGAGCGCGTGCCGCTCAAAGATTGCAAGACGGTCGACGGGATGATGCAGGTCGCCGACGCGCTGCCCGCCGATGCGATGGCCGAGGCGATCCTGCTCGCGATCGAGGTCGCCGGCCCCGACCAGACCAAGGGTCTTGCGATCTGTCGCCCGAAGGAGGATGGGGCGGAGCGATGACCGATGCCCCCCTCCCCGCCGGTGCCAATCTGCCGCAGGTACTGCTCGACGCCGCGCACCGCGTGATCGAGGAGAATCGCGCCGCCGGCTTGCGCATCGCGGTCGCTGAGAGTTGCACCGGCGGGCTGGTCTCGGCGGCGCTCACCGAAGTGCCGGGCTGTTCGGACGTGTTCGTCGCGGGCTTCGTTACCTATGCCAATGACGCCAAGATGAACACGCTCGGGATCGCCTCGGACGTGCTCGAGACCTTCGGTGCCGTGTCGGTCGCGGTCGCTTGGGCGATGGCGCAGGGCGCGATCCAGAAGACCTCGGCCGATATCGGCGTCGCAATCACGGGCATCGCGGGCCCTGGTGGCGGCAGCGAGAAGAAGCCCGTTGGCACCGTCGTATTCGCGCGTGCCAGCCGCTCGGGCGATCCCGACGACGTCGTCGCGGACAAGCGCGAGTTCGGCGATCTCGGCCGGCCCGCGATCCGGCTTCAGGCGGCGCTGTGTGCGCTCGAATTGCTGCTGCCCGCGCCGCCGCCGGGGATGGGCGAGGCCTTGACGCCGGCCACTCCGTAAAGCGCCGCCGCGCGCGTTTCGAACGCGCCGATCATCTTGCGCAGCGCGCGGTCGAACACCTGGCCCGCCAGCATTTCGAACAGGCGCGACTTGAACGCGAAATCAACCGCGAAATCGACCAGCGTCCCGCCTTGGCCGTCAGGCCGGAACGCCCATTCGTTGCGCAGATAGTCGAGCGGTCCGTCGAGATATTCGACATGCAGCCGGTCGGGGCGCTGCTTGGTCACCTTCGAGGTGAATTTTTCCGAAATGCCTTTGAAGCCGACGACGAGGTCGGCGATCATGTCGGTGGCATTGTTCTCGCGCACGCGCACCGCGACGACCCACGGCAGGAATTCGCCGTAGCGACCGACATCGGCGACCAGATCGAACATCTGTTCGGGCGTATAGGGAAGTTGGCGGGTCTCGAAGTGGCGGGGCATGGCTAACTCTTAAACCGTTCGCCCCGAGCATGTCGAAGGGCTGATCTTCTCGTCGACAACGGAGGGGCGTCGACAGGCAGGCTCGATCGTATTTAGGCGCGTATATTGCCCAGCTTCGCTTCGCGCGCCGCGCGCATCCGTGCGAAATCGTCGCCGGCATGGTAGCTCGAGCGTGTCAGCGGTGACGCCGCCACCAGCAGAAATCCCTTCGCGCGGGCGATCGCCGCATAGGCGCCGAACTGCTGCGGCGTGGTGAATTCCTCGACCTTGGCGTGGCGCGGGGTCGGCTGGAGATATTGGCCCATCGTCAGGAAATCGATGTCGGCGGAGCGCATGTCGTCCATCACCTGATGGACCTCGAGCCGCTGCTCGCCGAGCCCCGTCATCACCCCCGATTTGGTGAAGATCGAAGCATCGTGGCGCTTGACGCTCTCGAGCAGGCGCAGCGAGGCGTAATAGCGCGCACCAGGGCGGATCGTCGGGTAGAGCCGCGGCACCGTCTCGAGATTGTGGTTGTAGACGTCGGGCCGCGCCGCGACGATTTTTTCCACCGCCGCTTCCGCCTTGTTGCGGAAATCGGGGGTGAGGATCTCGATCGTCGTCGACGGCGTGGTGCGGCGTAGCGCCTCGATCACCTTGACGAACTGCGAGGCCCCGCCGTCGGGCAGATCGTCGCGATCGACCGAGGTGATCACGATATGCTCGAGCCCAAGCTCGGCGGCCGCGTCCGCCGTGTGCTGCGGCTCGAGCAGGTCGACCGCGCGCGGCATGCCGGTCTTGACGTTACAGAAGGCACAGGCGCGGGTGCAGGTGTCGCCGAGGATCATCACGGTTGCGTGCTTCTTGGTCCAGCACTCGCCGATATTGGGGCAGGCCGCCTCCTCGCAGACCGTGTTGAGGTTGAGACGGCGCATCATCGCCTTGGTCTCGGCGAAGGCGCTGCCGCCCGGCGCCTTGACGCGGATCCAGTCGGGTTTGCGCACCCGCACGGGACGGGCGTCGGCGACAGGCAGGATGGAGGCGGTCAGCGGCTCGGTCATGGGGGGCAGATAGCGATTCACGGCCTGTGCCACAACCGTTCGCACCGTGCGGGATCGGACGTGACTGCTCGCGCCCATGCGTGTCACCGCCAGCCCATTCCCGCGAACGCAAGAATCGGAAGCTTCACGCTTCAGGATCTAGCATCGCGTCGATGGATGCATCAGCCAGCCCCGGATGCCGAAACACGCGACAAACCGTCGGTCCGTTTCACCCGACTTGTCCAACCGCACTCGCTTCCTCTAGGGGCGGCGCGACGAACGCAGCACGAACGGAGGCAGGATTGTCCGGCTTTGACTCGCTCCTCGACGGCTATCGCCGCTTCCGCGCCCACGACTGGAAGCGCCAGCGCGCGCGCTGGACCGAACTTGCCGACGGGCAGAGCCCCGCCACACTCGTGATCGCCTGTTCGGACAGCCGCGTCGACCCGGCGCAGATCTTCGATGTGTCGCCGGGCGAGATCTTCGTCGTGCGCAACGTCGCCAATCTCGTGCCTCCGTTCGAGCGTGACAGCAGCCGTCACGGCGTCTCGGCCGCGGTCGAGTTCGCGGTGACGCAAATCCCGGTTTCCGAAATCGTCGTGCTCGGTCACGAATATTGCGGCGGCTGCCGCGCCGCGATGACGCGCGCCTTTGCAGGCGCCGAACCCGGCGCCGGCGGGTTCATCGCGCATTGGGTCGACATGCTCGACGCGGCGCGCGACACGGTCGTCGCGGGCCATGGCCAGGGCGAGGCCGCCGAGCGCGCGCTCGAACATGAGGCGGTCAAGGTCAGCCTCGCCAACCTGCGCTCCTTCCCCTTCGTGGCGGCGGCCGAGGCGGCGGGCACGTTGACCCTGCGCGGCGCCTGGTTCGGCATCCGCGAAGGCGAGCTCAAGCTGCTCGACGAAGCCAGCGGCGCGTTCAGCCCGGCCTGATGTGACGGCTGCCGGTTTCAGGGCACGGCTGCCCGATCTTGCTCTCTGGGCGGTCGCGTGCATCTGGGGCGGCACCTTCCTTGTCACCCGGATCGCGCTCGCGGCGGGCTGCGGCCCCTATTTCTTCGTCGGGCTGCGCTTCGGCGCGGCGACGGTCGCGACCATGCTATTGTTGCGCGGCCGGCTTCGCGGTGCGACGCGGCAGGATTGGATCGCCGCGGTCGCGATCGGTGTGCCGATGGCGGCGGGCTATCTGCTTCAAACCGGTGGGCTACAATCGGTGTCGTCGAGCATGTCGGCGTTCCTGACCGCGCTATATGTGCCGCTGGTGCCGCTGATCCAATGGGCCGCGCTCAAGCGCGCGCCGGCGCCGCTGAGCTGGATCGGGATCGCGCTGGCCTTTGCCGGCTTGGTGGTGATCGCGCATCCATGGGACGCGTCCTTCGGCTTCGGTGCGGGCGAATGGATGACGCTGGCGAGCGCGGTCGCCTTTTCGGGCGAGATCATCCTGATCGGCCGCTTCGCGACGCGGATCGACGCGGGCCGGGTCGCCGCGATCGATCTCGCCATCGTCTCGGCCGCCGGGTTCGCCGCGATGCCGTTCGCGGGCGAGCAGCTGCCGCCGGTCTCGCCGACCCTGCTCGTCTGCGGTCTCGGCCTCGGGGTCGCCAGCGCCTTCATCCAGCTCGCGATGAACTGGGCCCAGCGCACGGTATCGCCGACCCGCGCAACGCTGATCTATGCTTCCGAGCCGGTGTTTGCCGGCGCGCTCGGCCGGATCGCGGGCGAGCGGCTGGGCGCCTCGGGATGGCTAGGGGCGGCGCTGATCCTCGGCGGTGTGATCGTCAGCGAGCTCAGGCCCCGCCGCTGGCAGGCATCGCCCGAAGCAGCCGGCGGAACGTCACTGCCGTAACGTTCGTTAGGGCCGTCATCGCTTTTCAGAGCGATCGAAGGAGAGACCCTATGATCCGTATCCCCCTCGCGATGCTCGCCGCCGGCGCGTTTGCCGTCGCCGCACCTGCCCTCGCGCAGACCGATCCGCACCAGCCCGCCAATGACGGCTCGGCGGCGTCCTCGATGACCGTACCCCCCGGCCAGATCGCGCCGGGCGCCGATCCGGGCACGAGCTCTGCCAATGCCGGCGGCGGCAGCGTCATCCAGCAGACCCAGGCGGGCAACGCCGCCAACCAGGCGCAATATCAGTCGGATCTCGCGGCCTATAACAGCGCCATGCGGGCGCACGGCCATCAGGTTGCCAGCCAGGACGTCCATTACGCGCATCAGCAACAGGCCTATGCCGAGGCGATGGAAGCCTGGCGCATCCAGGACGCGGCCTGCAAGCGTGGCCATCAGCGTGCGTGCAATGCGCCGTCGCCTGATCCGGCCAATTTCTACTGATCAACGTATCGCGCTAGCTGCCTGATGCCGTTCGCGCCGAACGTGTCGACGTACCGCCCTTGCTCAGAGAGGTCGGTGCCTCCGGCAGGTTCGGCGCGGACGGCTCAATCACGCCGGCGATTTAGAAGGCCCCCTCGAGTCGCTGCATCAATGACCGCGCCGGGCTTTCCGCGATCTCCGGCCGACCCAGTTCCGCGTCGAGCCGCTGCACGCGCTCGTAAAGCTCGGCGGTCGCATTGATCAGCTGCTGCGCCGTCGCGGGCAGGCACTCCGCCATGTCGGCGTCGCTGCCCGGCCCACGCCCGAGCCGCCGGTTCGGCGCCGTACCCTGCGTGGCGCTGATCTCGCCGGCCGCGACCGCCTTTCGGACGAGCAGCCAGGCAATGACATGCATCAGCCGCGTCGTCACCCGGAGCGACTCGCAGGAAAAGCCGACGCGATCGATCGGCGCCAGCCGATCGCGCTCGACCCGGCCGCCGACGTCGAAATAGCTCCTCGCTTCGTCCGCGAGGAGCATGGCCTCGACGTATAGCGTGTCGACCAGCCTGCGGCTCAGCCTGTCAGGAAAAGCGTGCATCTTCCTTCGGACCTGCCATGCCGCGAGAGCGCGTGGAACAGCTGGATCTGGCCTACCGTCCCAGCCTTGCACACCTCTTGAAACCGAGCCGGGCGCCGACCATTTTGCCGTGGTCGAGGCGTCGCCATTCGGGGCGCCGAGACCGGCCTGGCGGATCGTCCGCGGGCCTCCTTTGGTCATTCGCTTTGAAAGAGGTCTGAACCTATGCGTACCCTGGATTTCGCGCCCCTGCTGCGCTCGTCGATCGGCTTCGAGAACCTCAATCGGCTGGTCGATTTCGCAACCCGCGGCGATGGCGACGCCTACCCCCCCTATAATATCGAGAAGCTTGCCGAAGATGCCTACCGCATTTCGATGGCGGTCGCCGGCTTCGCGCGCGACGAACTCGAACTCACTGTGCAGGACAATATGCTCGTCGTGATCGGCAAGACCGACAAGCCCGAAGAGGTGGAGCGCCAGTTCCTCCATCGCGGCATCGCCAAGCGCGCGTTCGAACGCCGCTTTCAGCTCGCCGACACGATCAAGGTGACCGGCGCCGGCTATAGCGACGGGCTGCTCAATATCGAGCTCAAGCGCGAGGTGCCCGAGCATAAAAAGCCTCGCCGCATCGCCATCGATGGCGAGGCATTCGAGGCCGAGCCCCAGGTGCTCGCTGCTGCGTGATGCCGCGATAGGCAGCGCACGACAGCATGAAGGGTCGGTCCGGTTCGCCGGTCCGGCCCTTTCTGCGTCAGGCGATGATGTCGGGGATCAGCGCGTCGCCAAGCTGAGAGATCTCATCCTTGATGCGGAGCTTGCGCTTCTTGAGCCGGGCGATCTGGAGCTGGTCGGGCTGTGCGACGAGGCCGAGCGCGACAATTGCCGCGTCGAGGTCGCGATGCTCGGTGCGCAGTGCGGCGAGCTTGTGGCCGATATCATCCGCGTCCATCGCTCGATCCCTGTACGCCTGGCCGTGCGACGCGCGGCATGGTCATCGGGATGCCCCGACAGGCCTGGTCAGGCAAGCCGGATCGTCAAGCCGCCGCGCCGTGCACTGTCACGGAATCGACTTGTCGCAGCGCAGCGGGCAGTCCGTCGCTTACGACCTTTGTTGACGAGACATAAATCCATTTGGGTGGTTTACTGATCGGTGCTGACCAAGCCAACAAGGAGGTTCCCTATGAACAGTCCGCATTCCAACGCTTTGGTTTCTCGTCACGCGGGGCTCGACGCCCGAATCGCCGACGAATCGCGACGCCCCAATCCCGATGCGAGCATCCTCGCCGCGCTTAAGAAGCAGAAGCTGAGGATCAAGGAAGCCCTGACCGGCCTGTAGATCCTGTTCGCGGTCCGCACGCGCGTCAGCAGCGCGGCGGGCCGCACGCTCTCTAAGCAAAATGTATCGACCGGCCAGCAGGCGCACGCGAGCATTCACAGTCGCTCGCGTTGCGGCGCCGGCTCGATGTCGCATAATAGAAATCGATGACGAGGACCGATCGCGACGGGTCCGTCCCTCAGCGGGGCTTGAGCCCCGGACGCCGAAAATCGTTGGTCGCGTGCCGGAACACGTCGTCGCCCTTGGGCTTGGCTTTGCGCGCGCGCGCCTTGTCGATCGGATGATCGAAGGCGACTCCGATCCGGCCCGCCTCCGCCCACGCGACCGATCCGCTCAGCGTCCCGATCGTCTCGAGGATCACGTCGACGCGCATGCCGGTACGATAGCCGTCGGAGGCATCCGCCATCAGGCCGCCCGAGGACACATTGCGCACACGAACGGTGTCGCCCTCGCTGCTGCTGCCTTCGGGGCGCAGCCGCGCAAGCACGAACAGGCTGTCGCGCGCGTCGCGACGCTGCGAATCGGGGCCGGCTTCCGGCACATGACTACCGATCGGACTTTCTTCCACCTAAGCTTGTCCCGCGATTCTGAAGCAACGCTGCGATCGTACGCCGACCCACCGTAACGGCCAATCCGTCGCCAAAAACTTAATTGGTTGGTGCGCCGACCGGATCAATCGTCGCGCGAGATCTTTTCGTTGCGCTCATGCTTTTCCTGCGCCTCGACGGTCATCGTCGCGATCGGCCTCGCCTCGAGCCGGGCGAGCGAAATCGGCTCGCCGGTCACCTCGCAATAGCCATATTCGCCCTCGTCGATGCGGCGCAGCGCGGCGTCGATCTTGGAGATCAGCTTGCGCTGGCGGTCACGCGTGCGCAATTCGATCGACCAGTCGGTTTCGCTCGAGGCGCGATCGGTGATGTCGGGTTCGCGCAGCGAGTCGGTCTGTAGCTGCGCCAGCGTCTCCTTGGCCTCGACCAGGATCGACTCCTTCCAGAGCAGCAGCTTGCGCCGGAAATAGGCGCTTTGCCGTGGCCCCATGAAAGGCTCGTCCGAAGTGGGCCGATAGTCCTCGGGAAGAGCAGCCGCCCCCGGCTTACGCTCCTCCACGGTATCCAGCGCCGTCGCCATGCAACTCTCCGCTCCAATCGGAGCCTTCGGCCAGGACGATTACCGCCCGGACACGAGATGCTCCTGTCCCCGGGCCGGCCCTATACCGAGACGCGCGAACCGGCACAAGCGCGAGGGCATGCGACAAATGGCGGTTGGACAACGACAAAGTCCCGGTGCTGCAAAGCGGCCACGCTGTGTGCACGCGATAGTGATGCAAAACGGGACATCGCGGCACTATCCGGCAAAACCCGCGCTTTCCAATCGTGTCGCATCAAGCGAAGAACGATCAGAAGCGTGCGATTAACGTATAGTTTGTATTGCCGGCGCATATAGCCGGGCAGTGCGATCCGTGAAGCGTACACCTGACCCGGGTCGCAAGTACCCGGCCAAAGAGGGGCGAGAACAGCGATGTCGGTAAGAATGGCCATCGCCAAACTGTGTGCCTGCGCATGCGGTGGTGCCGTGGTCGGCGGTGGAGCGATCCACTACGCCGAGCATCCGCATCCACGTGCCGCCTATCACCGCATCGTCGCGCACCGCGCGATCGCGGCCCGGGTGGCGCACCGTGTGACGACGACGACGACCACGTGCACACCCGGGACGGTCACCATCGCGGCGGCCGGCGCCGTGCCCGTTCCGGTCGGTGCGCCCTATGAGGGCGGCGGTTTCGGCGGTGGCGCGGTCGCGCCGGTGATCGGCGGCGGTGGATTCTTCGGCGGCGGCGGTTTCGGCGGCGGCGGCTTCTGGGGCGGCGGTGGCGGCAGCAGCGGCGGCTGGGTGGTCTCCTCGACCTCGTCGAGCTCGACCAGTGGCGCGGTAACCTCGAGCGGATCGATCACCTCGAGCACCTCGACCGGCGGTAGCTCGACCGGTGGCAGCTCGACCTCGACGGGGGGAAGCTCCACCTCGACCGGCGGCAGTTCCACATCGACGGGCGGCAGCTCGACGTCGACCGGCGGCAGTTCGGGCTCGTCGAGCAGCAGCGGATCCTCGTCGAGCAGCGGCAGTTCCTCGAGCAGCGGTAGCT
>NZ_CALMAW010000099.1 GCF_937859915.1 uncultured Sphingomonas sp.
ACCGGAGCCGCCGCCCACATGTCCCTTCATCTATACCAACAATGAGAATGAACCGCACCGGCGCCAATTCCTCCCCCTCTTGCAAGGTGGGTGGGACCGGTTCCGATGTTGCGGTAAACCGCGCTGCACCGATTGGCGAAGCGCCGTTGACGAGGGGCTATCTATGAGAGGTCGACGGCGCCGTCAACCGCTCTTTGCACTTTTGTTGCGGTCATCGGCGAAACGCCCGAAAACTGTGGGTTTCTTAACGCCTGTCAGGCAGTGGTCGGGCATGTCGGCGATCGAAAATCAGCTGTCCGCGAGTCACGACGAGGGCGTTTTCCGCGAGTCATCGACGGAGAAGGACAACGAACCGTCCGCGACCGCCCGTATTCGGTCGGCGGTCATCTGGCGGTCCGGGAGCCAGATCGTCGGACAGGTGGTGATGTGGTCGTCGACGTTCCTGGTGCTGCGGCTGCTGACCCCTGGCGACTATGGGCTGTTTGCGATGACGCAGGTCGTGATCGCGCTCGCGCAGCTCCTGAACGGCTATAGTTTCGCCGCGTCGCTGGTCCAGGCGGAGACGCTCGACCCGAAGCGCGCCGGTCAGGTGTTCGGGTTCCTGATCGTGATGAACGGAGCGATGGCGATCGGCCAGTTCATCGCCGCGCCCTATGCGGCCGAATATTTTCACCAGCCGCTGCTGGCGGCGATGCTGCGCGTGCAATGCCTGCTGCATCTGACAACACCGTTCATCATCATGCCGCAGGCGTTGCTCAGCCGCGCCATCGATTTCCGCACGCAGGGCCGTGCCAATCTGATCGCGGCCGCCGCGGGCGCGATCACCGCGCCGATCTGCGCACTCGCCGGGCTGGGGGTTTGGACGCTGGTGTTTGCGCCGCTCGCGCTGTTCGCGACACGTGCGCTGCTGCTCGGCGTCCTTGGCCGCTGGTGGATCCGCCCGCGGTTCGGCTGGACGGGCGCAGGCGCAATCCTGGGCTTCGGCGGTACCGTGCTGGTCAGCGACATCCTGTGGTTCGTTCAGAATCAAGCAGACGTGTTCATCGCCGGCCGCCGCTTCGACGCGCATATGCTCGGGCTGTATTCGGAGGGGCTGTTCCTGACGCAGATCCTCGTCAACAAATTCGTGCCTGCGCTCAACGAGGTCGCCTTTCCCGCCTATGCGCGGATGCAGGCCGATCGCGGCGCGGTCGCCTGGAGCTTTGCCAAGGCGCTGTCGATCATCATGCTGCTGTCGTTGCCCTGCTATGTCGGGCTAGCGGTGGTCGCAGAGCCGCTGGTGCTGACGGCGATGGGCCCGCGATGGGCGGATGCGATCCCGCTGGTCCGGATCCTCGCGTTCGCGATGCCGTTCGTCACGCTGCATGTCCTGTATCCGCCGGCGACCAATGCGCTGGGGCGTCCCAGAATCGGAGCGATCTCGTCGGCGGCGGGGGCGTTGCTGCTGCCCATCGGCTTTGCGATCGGGGTCCGACACGGCCCGCTCGGCATGGCCTGGGCGTGGGTGATCGTGATGCCGATGCTGGTGCTGATCTCGAGCAGCCTGTCGCTGCCCGTGATCGGCCTGCGCTGGAGCCAGTTGGCGCGCGCGGTCCTGCCGCCGCTCGCCGCGGCCTTGGCGATGGGCGCGATCGTCTATGGCGTCGATCGGACATTGCCGCCTATGGCGCCCCTCGCCCGGCTGGGATCGCTGATCCCGGTCGGCATCATCGCCTATGCGGGCTTCGTCGCGCTGTTCGCGCGACCGATTGCGCGGCAGACTTTGGCGATGATGCGCGGTCGGCGCGCGCCGTCGGTCTGCTGATCGTTCAGTTCCCCGCGATATAGTTCCGCATCGCGTCGGCTTCCGCTTCGATCCGGTCGATCCGCAGCTTGACCAGATCGCCGATCGATACGACCCCGACGACCGCGCCATTCTCGACCACGGGCAGATGCCGGATTCGGCGTTTGGTCATCAGCGCGAGCGCGGACAGGATCGAGGTGTCGCGCTCGACGGTCAGCACCGGCGCGGTCATCACCTCGGACACCTTGCGATCGAGCACCGACGCGCCTTCGGTCGCTAGCCGGTAGATCACGTCGCGCTCGGAAAACACGCCCTCGACCGTGCCACCACCGATCACCGGCACCGCGCCGATCCGTCGTTCGGCGAGCAGCTGGATCACCTCGCTCACCCGCCGGTCGGGCCCGACGGAGATGATGTCCCCGCCCTTCGCCTGAAGTATCGATGCGATCGTCATGTCGGCATCCTCTTGCAGATCCGGACTCTGCGATCCGGAGGCTTGATGATCCCATGCCTGCGGCGCAAAGGGAAGCCATGCCGAGACCCGACCCCGTGCCGACGCCGCGGATCGCCAACGCCCATGCCTGGGCGCGCTACCGACGGATCATGCGGTGGATGACGCTGCTCGCGCTCGGCTGCGTGGGCGTGACGCTCGCCTATTTCCGCTTCGGCGGAGCGCCGGTGCCGATCAACATGGTGATCGCGGGCTCGCTGGGCGTGTTCCTGACGGTGATGGTCGGCACGGGCCTGATGAGCCTCGTCTTCCTGTCCGCAGGCAGCGGCCACGACGAGGCGGTCGAGGATCCGTTCGACCAACGCGGCTGAGAGGCACCAGACGCAAGAACGGGCGCCGCTGTTTTAAGCGACGCCCCTTCTCGCTTTACACAAGCCGTCGCTCAAGCGGCGACGGTGCTGTCCTCAGAGGCGGCAGGGCGACGCGTGCGACGCTTGCGGGGCGCGGGTGCCTCCTCGTCATTGCCGTTCGCGGCCTCGGGCTCGGGTGCGGCGAAGGCAGGCGGCAGGCGATCGACTTCGATCCGCTGCGGTGCTTCCTCGCTTGCCGTATCCGCCTCGGGACGCCGCCGTGGACGACCACGACGCGGACGCGGTGCTTCGTCGGTCTGCGACTCGGGCTCACGGGCCTCGACGACTGCCGCAGGCTGACGCGGCGCGGACGCCTCCGGCTGCACGGCGGCGGCCTGTTCGATGCGCGGCTGATATTCGCGGCGCGGCTGGCGATCCTCGCGCGGCCGACGCTCTTCGCGCGGCGGGCGATCGTCGCGCGCTTGGCGCTCCTCGCGGGGCTGGCGGTCTTCGCGCTGCGGCTGCGGCTCGCGGGGCGGGCGCTGATCGCGGCCGTCGCGCTGCTGCTGCTGCTCGCCCTGATAACGATGTTCGCGATCGTCGCGCATATCGCGTTGTTGCAGCGCCTGCTGCTGCGGCGCCTCGGCGCGGACGGGCTCGCCATCATCGCCATATTCGTCGCTGTCGCCATTATCGTCGAAGTCGTTGAGATCGTAGCGATTCTGACGATTCTGGTTCTGCTGCTGGCCTTGCCCTTGGCCCTGCTCCTCGAAGCGGGCGCGGGTCTCGGCGAGCACCCGGAAATAATGATCCGCGAACTGGAGATAATATTCGGTCATCACCCGGTCGCCCTGGGTCTGGGCGTCCCGCGCGAGATTGCGGTATTTCTCGTGGAGCTGGACGGCATTGCCGCGCGCCCGATTGTCGATCCGGTTGCCTCGATCGGAACCGTTGGTGTTCGGTCCCCGCACTTGCGTGCCGCCGCGGCCACGGCGACGGCCGTTTTGCCGATTATTGATCAACGTTTCCGAGTCCTCGTTCCTGGTGGTTGAAACGCACCACTCCTGCCGGTCTCGTTCCGGCCGCTCGTCCGGGCCCTCCCGGCGATTCGCTGATGCCGTCCAAGACCTGTGCGTCGCCAAGCGGGCGCGCGAGCTCCGCGCACCATCCCGCGTTGCCACCCCGCAGGGGCTGCAGGCCATCGGTTTCGGCATGGAGCCGCAGCGCGAAAGCCGATGCTTCGATGCTGTGAGGCCCCTGTTCCTTTGTTCGATGTAGTGTGGCCGTGCGACAAATCCAAGCGGAATATGCGCCAAATCAGTGGGTGACGACGATGCACCGGTCACGGCCGGCAAGATCGTGGCGGATTTGCACCACCAAGTCCTCGACTTGCAGCAGCGCGGAGACCGCCGGACCCTGGGTCGCCCCGATTTCGATGCAGGCGACGCCACCCGGTGCGAGTTGGGCCGGCAGCAGCGGTGCGAGCGCATGATAGTCGTCGAGGCCATCGCTGCCCGCGAACAGCGCGCCATGCGGTTCATGCTCGACGACATCGCGGGGCAGCGGATCGGCGGTGGCGATGTAAGGCGGGTTGCACAGGATGAGATCGAACCGTTCGCCCGTGCCCTGCCAGCCGCCGACGATGATCTGCGCGCGGCCAGCCATCGCCAAGGCCTCGGCATTGGCGCGGGCGATGGCGAGCGCCGGCTCGGCGCGATCGATCCCCACCCCGGTGGCAAGCGGCCATTCGCTGAGCGCGGCGAGCAGCAGCGCGCCCGATCCGGTGCCGAGATCGAGGATACGGCGCGGACCTGGCGTTCCGGCGAAATGCGCGACCGCGGCCTCGATCAGCGTCTCGCTGTCCGGCCGCGGAATCAGCACGCCTGGCGCGACGGTAAGGTCGATCGTCCAGAAGGCGCGCGTACCGGTGATGTAGGCGAGCGGTTCGCCGGCGGCGCGGCGAGCGACGAGAGCGTCAAATGCGCCCCCTATCCCGTTCGTACCGGACGAGGTCGCGGCACTCGTTCCCGGTAGCGCTCCCTCCCGATCTCCCTCGACGCCGCTCGGCACGAACGGAGGAGAATGCCTGTCCAGCCCACCGAGCAGCATCGCCTCGCGTGTCTCGCCGAGCGCGTGCGCCATCAGCAGCTCGGCATCGAGCCGCGGCGTCTCGGACGTCGTCGCGAGCCGCGCCGCGGCCGCACCGATCGCCGCCGCCAGGCTGCTGCCCTCAGCCGACATCGTCCAGCGCCGCGAGACGCCCGGCCTCGTCTTCCGCGATCAGCGCGCCGACCAGCTCGTCCATCTGGCCTTGGAGGATCTCCGGCAGGCGGTGGAGCGTCAGGTTAATGCGGTGGTCGGTCACCCGACCCTGCGGGAAATTATAGGTGCGGATCCGCTCGGAGCGGTCGCCCGACCCGACCATCGACTTACGCGCACCCGCCCGCGCATCGGCGAGGCGGCTGCGCTCGAGTTCGTACAATCGAGCGCGCAAGACCTTGAGCGCCTTGGCCTTGTTCTTGTGCTGGCTCTTCTCGTCCTGCTGGATGACGACGAGCCCCGAGGGCAGATGCGTGATCCGCACCGCGCTGTCCGTGGTGTTGACCGACTGGCCGCCCGGACCCGACGAGCGATAGACGTCGATCCGGAGGTCCTTGTCCTCGATCTTGACGTCGACCTCCTCGGCCTCGGGCAGGACCGCGACTGTCGCCGCGCTGGTGTGAATACGGCCGCCGCTTTCGGTGACGGGCACGCGCTGGACGCGGTGGACCCCGCTCTCGAACTTGAGACGCGCGAACACGCCCTGCCCTGAGACCGAGGCGACCACCTCCTTGAAGCCCCCCATCTCGGCGGCGCTCGCGGACATCATCTCGACGCGCCAGCCCTGCGCCTCGGCGAAGCGCTGGTACATGCGGAACAGATCGCCCGCGAACAGCGCCGCCTCGTCGCCGCCGGTGCCGGCGCGAATCTCGAGGATCGCCGAGCGTTCGTCGGCGGCATCGCGCGGCAGCAGCGCGAGCGCCAGACCGCGCTCGGCCTCGGGCAGGTGCGTCCTGATCGCCTCGACCTCTTCGGCCGCCATCGCGCGGATGTCGGGATCGCTGTCCTCGACCATCGCGGCAAGCACGCCAAGCTCGGCGCGCAGCCGGCGCACTTCGGCGGCCGCCCGCGCGACCGGCTCGATCTCGGCATAATGCTTGGAGAGCTGGACGAACTGGTCGGCTGCGAGATCGCCGCGCGCCATCGTCGCCTGCAACTCGTCGCGGCGGGCTTCGATCTGGGCGATGCGTGCGGCGGAGATCGAGCTCATGCGACCGATACGCGTGCCGAAGACCGAAGTGCCGTCAGCGTCTCCTCGAAGCCCAGGGCGTGCTCGCCGAGCATCTTCAACCGTTCGACCGGCTGGCCGTCGATCCGACGGATCGACACGAGCGCGCGGGGGTCCGCCTTGACGGCCTTGTCGTAGCGCTTTTTCGGAGCCCCGGTGATGACATTGCCGGCGGCATAGCCTGCATTCCTGAATATTTGGGTAGCGGCGATCGCTTCGGTGACGACGCTATCGTCCTCCGCAACCACGATGACGTCGGCGCGCGCCACCGCGGGGGCGTCGATCAGCATCGCCAGCCGCTCGATCCCCGCCGCCCAGCCGACCGCCGGCGTCGACGGCCCGCCGAGCGTCTCGATCAGGCCGTCATAGCGCCCGCCGCCGAGCACCGTGCCCTGCGCGCCGAGCCGATCGGTGACGAACTCGAATGCGGTGTGACGATAATAATCGAGCCCGCGCACCAGCCGCGCGTTGCGCGTCCAGGCAACACCCGCCGCGTCGAGCCCGCGGGTGACCGCCGCGAAGAACGCCCCCGCCTCGACGGACATATGCGCATCGATATCGGGCGCGGCGTCGGCGATCGGGCGGTCCTGCGGATCCTTGCTGTCGAGGATGCGCAGCGGATTCTTGTCGAGACGCGCGAGACTGTCCTCCGAGAGGTCGCCGCGATGCGCCTCGAAATGCGCGACCAGCGCGGCACGCCACGCATCCCGCGTCGCGGTGTCGCCGAGCGAGTTGAGCTGCAGCGTCACCCCGTCGGAGACGCCTAATTCGCGTAGCAGATGGTCCGCCATCACCAGCAGTTCGACGTCGGCGCTCGGCTCCGCCGTGCCGATCACCTCGGCATCGATCTGGTGGAACTGGCGGTAGCGGCCCTTCTGCGGGCGCTCGTAACGGAACAGCGGGCCGTGCGTCGCCAGCTTGAGCGGCGCGAACTGCTGCCAGCCATTGCCCAAATACGCCCGGGCGATGCCTGCGGTAAATTCGGGCCGCAGCGTCACCGAATCGCCGCCGCGATCGTCGAACGAATACATCTCCTTCGAGACGACGTCGGTGGTCTCGCCAAGCGAGCGCGAGAACACGGCGGTCGGCTCGATGATCGGCACTTCGACGCGCTGAAAGCCATATAAACCGCGGACCCGTTCGAAGCTGGCCACCACCGCGGCATGGCGACGCGCCTCCTCGCCGAACAGGTCTTGCGTGCCACGGATGCGCTGGGGAGTTTCGGTTGGGCTCATGGAGGCGGCGTCCTAGAGTAAAACAGGCGAAGACAAAATATCCTTCGCACCGTCATCATTGCGGCTTGAGCGGCCGCAAACCGCCCGCTATCCCGCCCAACCATGAACATCGACCTCATCCCCACCGGCGCGAATCCGCCCCACGAACTCAACGTCATCATCGAGGTCCCCGTCGGCGGCGAGCCGGTGAAGTACGAGTTCGACAAGAAGTCGGGTGCGCTGTTCGTCGATCGCATCCTGCACACGCCGATGCGCTACCCGGCGAATTACGGCTTCGTGCCGCACACGCTGTCGCCCGATGGCGATCCGCTCGATGCGCTGGTGATCGCGCGCTCGCCCTTCATCCCCGGCAGCGTCGTGCGCGTGCGCCCGATCGCGGTGCTGCGCCTCGAGGACGAGGCCGGCGGCGACGAGAAGCTGATCACCGTCCCCGACGACAAGACCTTCCCTTATTATCACGACGTCGGCGAGAAGGGCGACCTGCCCGAGATCGTGATGCAGCAGATCGAGCATTTCTTCACGCATTACAAAGATTTGGAAAAGACCAAGTGGGTGCGGATCGGCTCGTGGGGCGATGCCGACGAGGCCCGCACCGTGGTGCTTGAGGCGATCGAGGCGGCGGCCAAGCGCAAGGCCGAGACCGGCGACGACGCAGGCGCCACCAAGCTCTGAAATATCTGAAATATTGTTGCGCGCTCTGGACGATACGGTCCGGGCGCGCGATGATCGGCGTCATCCAGCCGTAATGGAGACGCTCCCTCGATGACCAGATTTGCCTGCGCGCTTGCCGGCGCCGCCCCGCTCGCGCTTATCCTCGGCGCCTCCGCCGCTGCCGCGCAATGGCAACAGCCCGCGACCAACACGCTGCCGCAGCCGGTCACCATCACCGACACCATCCCCGCCCCCAAGGACGTCGCCTATCCGGGCGGCCCGATCCAGCTTGCGGTCGATGCGACCGACGTCGCGCGCGGCATCTATCAGGTCCAGGAGACGATTCCCGTCGCCGCCACCGGGCCGATGACGCTGCTCTATCCGAAGTGGCTGCCCGGCACGCACAGCCCGACCGGCCCGATCTCCAAGCTCGACGGACTCGTCATCACTGCCGACGGCAAGCAGATTCCCTGGGTGCGCGACACGATTGACGTCTACGCCTTCCATGTCGATGTCCCGGCCGGCACCAAGTCGCTG
Organism: uncultured Sphingomonas sp.; assembly: GCF_937859915.1. Taxonomy (GTDB): domain Bacteria; phylum Pseudomonadota; class Alphaproteobacteria; order Sphingomonadales; family Sphingomonadaceae; genus Solisphingomonas. Next base: position 8,336 of record NZ_CALMAW010000099.1, read on the forward strand.
GGCGCGAGCTTCAAGTTCCTGACGCCGACCGCAGGCAATCAGGGCCGCATCCTGACCACGCCCGACATGCTCAGCCTCGAATGGGACAGCGTCTCGCTCTATCCGGCGGGCTATTTCGTCCGCGACATCCCCATCTCGGTCAGCGTCACCTATCCGACCGGCTGGAAGTCCGCGACCGCACTCGCCCCCGGCCTGTCGGGCGACCACGTCACCTATCCCACGGTCGATTACGAGACGCTGGTCGATTCGCCCGCGATCGCGGGGCGCAACATGCGGTCCGACCTGCTCGCCCCCGGCGTCCATCTCGACATCGCCGCCGACCGTCCCGACCAGCTCGTCGCCACCCCCGAGCAGATCGATGCGCACAAGCGCCTCGTCCAGCAGGCGGTGCGCGTGTTCGGCGCGCAGCATTACGACCATTATGACTTCCTGCTGACGCTGTCCGACACGCTCGGCGGCGAGGGCCTCGAGCATCATCGCTCGTCGGAGGACGGCACCGACGCCGACTATTTCACCGACTGGGAGTCGAACCCGGCGGCACGCAACCTGCTGCCGCACGAGTTCACGCACAGCTGGGACGGCAAATATCGCCGCCCCGCCGACCTGTGGACCCCCGACTACCGCACCCCGATGCAGGACACCTTGCTGTGGGTCTATGAAGGGCAGACCCAATATTGGGGCTATATCCTCCAGGCGCGCTCGGGCCTCGTCTCCAAGCAGGACACGCTCGACGCGCTGGCGTCGACCGCGGCCTATTATGAGAATTCGCCCGCCAAGGCGTGGCGCACGGTCGAGGACACCACCAACGATCCCTCGATGTCGCAGCGCCGCCCGCTGGCATGGCGCAACTATCAATGGTCCGAGGATTATTACGAGGCCGGCAAGCTGGTTTGGCTCGATGCCGACCAGCTGATCCGCGAGAAGACCGGTGGCAAGAAGTCGCTCGACGATTTCGCGCGCACCTTCTTCGGCGTGCGCGACCGCGACTGGGGCGTGCTGCCCTACACATTCGACGACGTGGTGGCGGCGCTCAACAAAGTGATGCCCTATGATTGGGCGACCTTCCTCAACACGCGGATCAACCAGGTGAAGCCTGCCGCGACGCTCGATTGGATCGCGCGCGGCGGCTACAAGCTGACCTATACCGACAAGGCGAGCAGCTATTGGAAGTCCAACGAGAAGCGCCGCAAGGGCACCGATCTCAGCTACTCGATCGGGCTGACGATGGGCAAGGACGGCGCCATCTCGGGCGTGTCGTGGGGCGGCCCGGCCTTCACCGCAGGGATCACGCCCGGCTCGAAGCTGATCGCGGTCAACGGCCGCAATTATGACAGCGACGGGCTCAAGGCGGCGATCACCGACGCCAAGGGCGGCACCACGCCGATCCACCTGCTGATCCAGCAGTCCGACCAGGTCCGCGACGTCGCGGTGACCTGGAATGGCGGCCTGCGCTATCCGACGCTGGTCAAGGTCGGCAAGGGCGAGACCGGGCTCGACAAGCTGCTCGAACCAAAGAAGTAAGCGACGCGCCCGTCATCGCACCCCGGGCTCGACCCGGGGACAGCGATGGCGGGACGCGCGGATGCCATCGCCGAGTGACATTTCCCGCGGCAATCGCGCGCGAGCCCGCTATGCTGGCGCCATGACCAGCACACTCCGCCTCGGCAACCGCGTCGCGCCCGCGCGCTTCCTCGTCTTCCTCGCGATCCTGATCGTCGGCAGCGCAATCCTGATGCCGTCGATCGGCTGGCGGCACGGGATCATGGCGAGCTTCGACATCGCCGCCGCCATCTTCCTGGTCTCGCTGAAGCCCGTGATCGAGACGCCGCACGCGCAGGGCATGCGAGACCATGCCGCGCGCAACGATGCCAACCGCGCGTTGCTGCTCGTGGTCACCGCCGCGGTGATGCTCGCCATCCTCGTCTCGGTCGGCTCCGAGCTGGTCGAGAAGGGTTCGCCCAAGCCCGGCGCGATCGCGCTGATCATCGGGACGCTCGTCCTGTCCTGGCTGTTCACCAACACCGCCTATGCGCTCCATTATGCGCACATGTTCTACAGCCAGGGCGACACCGACGGCGACGGCACCGAGGAGGACCAGCAGGGCCTCTGCTTCCCCAAGACCGACGAGCCCAATTATTGGGACTTCATCTATTACAGCTTCACGCTCGGCATGACCTTCCAGACCTCCGACGTCGACACCACCAACACGCGGATGCGGATCGTCACCATCTTCCACTGCCTCGCCGCCTTCGTGTTCAACATCGGCGTGCTGGCGTTCACGATCAACGTGCTCGGCGGCGGCTAACCCGCCACCGTCGCCGACAGAGCCAACCGCGCGATCGCCTCGCCCTCGAGCCGCCACGGCTGCCAGCCCTCCGAGCGCCGCGCGCCGATCCGCTCGTAGAAGCGCATCGCCTCCTCGTTCCAGTCGAGCACCGCCCAGTCCATCCGCGCGCAGCCGCGTGCCATCGCCTCCTCGGCGAGCGCGACCATCAGCGCCTGCGCGACCCCCGAGCGGCGCTCGCCCGGATCGACGAACAGATCCTCGAGATAGAGGCCGGGTCGTCCCGTCCAGGTCGAGTAGTTGAGGAACCACAGCGCCAGCCCGACCGCGCGGCCGTCACGTGTCGCGAGATGCGCGCGGACGTGGCCGCCTTCGCCGAACAGGTTGTCGGTCAGCATTGCCTCGGTCGCGACGACGGCATCGGGCTCGCGCTCGAAATCGGCGAGCGCGCGGATCATGCGCAGGATCTCGGGCTCGTCGCCGGGCTGCGCGGCGCGGATCGCGACGGTCATCGGACCGGCCGCGGCCGAAGTTGACGAAGTTGACAGCGTGGAAGGCAAAACGCGGACTCCGAGGGGACGAATCAGGACCCTGGCAGGCGAAATCCTATTTTGGAAGCGGCTTTGGGATGTGCCTGACGCTCGTGGGTGCGGCTTCGGGCTTGACGCGGGGGGCGCAACCCAGTTCGGCCGCTGGATCGCCACGGCGCTACGCGCCCCGCAACGACGTGCCGCTACGCGGCCCTGTTGCGGACGTTCCGGCGTCGTCCCTCCAGCCTTGAGCCGCGTCGCGCTGTCTGACGCCAGGCAAGAAGCGGGATCCCGGATCAAGTCGGGGATGACGAAGAGACACGACTGCTATCGCCCCATATGCGGACATTGGATTTTATCGTCACCCCGGCCTTGAGCCGGGGTCCAGCTTCTTGATCAAAGGGGTGAAGAAGCGGGACCCCGGGTCAAGCCCGGGGTGACGGGATCAGAGAGTGTCCGCAATCCACCAGGTCCAGACAATCCGCGCCACAATCCTACCGCGCCGACGGCTCCGACAGAAAGCCCACCTTCACCGCGCGGCCGGACTGTCGGATCGCAGAGACGACGGTGTCGACACAGCTATAGGGGATGCCGGTCAGGCCTTGCAGCTGCACCGCGCGCTGCCTGTCCGACAGCGCGCCGAGCAGCGCCGTCTTGCCCGCGTCGGTGGCGGGGTCGCCGGTCGGGATCCCGTCGACGCGCGCGCTGCACGCCTTGATCCGCGCGTCCCAGCCGAGATAGACCGTCTGGTGGCCGTCGGCCTCGACCGGCGCCACCGGCCCGACCGCCGCCGGCCCGGCCGTCGCCAGCCCGATCAGCAGCGCCGCGATCACTCGGCCGCCTGCAGCTCCGCGGAGGCCTTGTGCGCCTCGATCTCGGCGGCCTTGGCCTCGACCAGCTTGACGACATGATCGACCATGTCCTCATTCTGGATGACGTGATCGGTGATCCCCGAGAGGTAGATCATGTGCTTGCCATTGCCGCCGCCGGTGACGCCGATGTCGGTCTCGCGCGCCTCGCCAGGGCCGTTGACGACGCAGCCAAGCACCGACAGCGAGAGCGGCGTCGAGATATGCTTGAGCCGCTCCTCGAGCTTCTCGACGGTACGGATGACGTCGAAGCCCTGGCGCGCGCAGGACGGACAGGACACGACGCGCACGCCGCGGGTCCGCAGGCCGAGCGCCTTCAGCATCTCGTAGCCGACGCGGACCTCCTCCTCGGGCTCGGCCGAGAGCGACACGCGGATCGTGTCGCCGATCCCGAACCAGAGCAGCGAGCCCATGCCGATCGCCGACTTGACCGTGCCGCCGATCAGGCCGCCCGCCTCGGTGATGCCGAGATGCAGCGGGCAGTCGACGACCTCGGCGAGCTGCTGATAGGCGGCGACCGCGAGGAACAGGTCGGAGGCCTTCACCGCGACCTTATATTCGTGGAAATCGGCATCCTGGAGCAGCTTGATATGATCGAGCGCGCTCTCGACCAGCGCCTCGGGGCAGGGCTCGCCATATTTCTCGAGCAGGTCCTTCTCGAGGCTGCCGCCGTTGACGCCGATGCGGATCGCGCAGCCATTGGCCTTGGCGGCGTTGACCACTTCCTGGACACGCGCCGACGAGCCGATATTGCCCGGGTTGATGCGCAGGCAAGCCGCGCCCGCGTCCGCCGCCTCGAGCGCGCGCTTGTAGTGGAAATGAATGTCCGCAACGATCGGCACCTTGGCGGCGCGGACGATCTGCTTGAGCGCGGCGGTCGATTCCTCGTCGGGGCAGGAGACGCGGATGATGTCGACCCCGGCCTCCTCGCAGCGGCGGATCTGGTCGATCGTGCCCTTGATGTCGGTGGTCAGCGTGTTGGTCATCGTCTGCACGGAGATCGGCGCGTCGCCACCGACGGGGACGTTGCCGACCATGATCTGGCGGCTCTGGCGGCGGGTGATGTCGCGCCACGGACGAAGGGACATGGTTATACTCGCAGTTGTGTACGACGCCCTCTATAGGCCCTCGGCGTTACAAAAGTAAGCGCCGCCGACCTTACAAGCCCGTCATTCCCCGCGCAGGCGGGAATCGATACGCGCGACGCCCCTGGATGCGCACGGATGATGAGCGGACGCCGCGTTTACGGATCCCCGCCGGCGCGGGGATGACGGAAGGACAAAGAGATGAGTTGGACGTTGATGATCCACGGCGGCGCAGGCGCGATGCGGCGCGGCCATCTGAGCGAGGCCGACGAGCAGGCGGGTCGTGCCGGGCTGGCGGCGGCGCTCGACGCCGGGGCGGCGGTCCTGCGCACCGGCGGCGCGGCCCTCGATGCAGTCGAGGCGGCGGTGCGCGTGCTCGAGGACGATGCCGCCTTCAACGCCGGACGCGGATCGGTGTTCACTTGGGACGGCCGGATCGAATGCGACGCCGCGATCATGGACGGACAAACGCGTGACGCCGGCGCGGTCGCCAGCGTCTCGGCGACCCGCAACCCAGTGACGCTCGCGCGCGCGGTAATGACCGAGAGCGCGCATGTCCTGCTCTCGGGCGCGGGCGCCGACGCCTTCTCGGCCGAACACGGCCAGCCGCAGGCGGACCAGGCCTGGTTCGCGATCCCCGAACGCCGCCGCCAGCTCGACGAGATCAAGGCGCGGCCCGACGCCCCGTTCGATTCGGGGATGAAATACGGGACGGTCGGCGCGGTCGCGGTCGACGTCGACGGCCATGTCGCCGCCGCGACCTCGACCGGCGGGCTCACCGCCAAGCGCTGGGGCCGGATCGGCGATTCGCCGCTGATCGGCGCGGGCACCTATGCCGACGACCGCGCGGCGGCGATCAGCTGCACGGGCTCGGGCGAGCATTTTATCCGCCTCGCCTTCGCCCACGAATTCTCCGCACGGTTGCGGCTGACGGCGGAGGCGCCGGAGACGGTGGCCGCCGCGATGATCGATGAGCTCGGCGCGCTCGGCGGCAAGGGCGGCTTCATCGCGGTGCTGCCCGACGGCCGCGCCGTCCACGCGTTCAACACGCCGGGGATGTATCGCGCTGTGGTGGGGCATGATCGTGCGGCGGAGGTGGCGATCTTTGGAGACGAGGGCTGATCGCGTCACGATTGTCGTACAAAGTACATCATGGCGACTTAGCCGTTCCCCGGCGCAGGTCGGGGTCCAGGCCCGCGCTCTCCGGAACTGGAACCCCGGCTCGCGCCGGGGAACGAGGAAGCAGTATGATCCGTATCCGCCTGTTGCTTGCCGCCCTGATCGCGCTGTTCACCGCGGCCTCGCCCGCCGCCGCCTGGTGGGAATATGGCCACCAGACCGTCGCTGCGATCGCCTATCTCGAGGCGACGCCCGCGACGCGCGCCGGGATCGACGCGCTGCTCCGCCAGTCGAGGCTGCTCGATACGCCGTCCTGCCCGGCGCGCACGATCGAGCAGGCCTCGGTCTGGCCGGACTGCGTCAAGACGCTCGGCGACCGGTTCAGCTATGCCTATAATTGGCATTTCGTCGACGTCGACGTGTGCAAGCCGTTCGACCCCAAGGGGCCGTGCGCGGGCGGCAATTGCGTGATCAGCCAGATCGCGCGCAACCAGCGGCTGCTCGCCGACACGCACCTCAATCCGCGCGAACGGCTGATGGCGCTGGCCTTCCTGGTCCATTTCGTCGGCGACCTGCACCAACCGCTCCATGCGTCCGAGCGCGCCGGCGACCAAGGCGGCAACAAGCTCAAGATCCGCTATGGCGCGATGCCGCACAGCAATCTCCACTCGGCGTGGGACGGGCTGCTCGCCGACCGCGCGATCTCGGCCGCGCCCGGCGGCGCCAAGGGCCTGCTAGCGGGGTCGACGCCGGAGAGCCGCGCGGCGATGGCGCAGGGCAGCGTCGAGGATTGGGCGCGCGAGAGCTGGCAGATTGCGCGCGACACCGTCTATCCCGCCGCGACCCACGCCCCCGCCTGCCCGCCGACCGCGCCGACGGATGCGGGGATGGACGAGGCGCAGATCGAGGCGCTGATCCCGGTGGTCCGCGCGCAGGTGCTCAAGGGCGGGCTCAGGCTCGCGAAGATGCTCGACGCCGACTTCGCCGGGCGCGTCGCGATGAAGCCGAAATATAATTGAGAACCATCCTCCCCGAGCAGAGCTCGGGGAGGATTGAGAAGGCTACTGCGGCACCACCGTCACGGCGCGACGGTTCTGCGCCCAGCTCGATTCGTCCGAGCCGGTCGCGACCGGGCGTTCCTTGCCGTAGCTGATCGTGCTGATCCGGTCCGCCGAGACGCCGGCGGCGACGAGCACGTTCTTGGCCGAGGTGGCGCGGCGATCGCCGAGCGCGAGATTATATTCGCGGGTGCCGCGCTCGTCGCAATGGCCCTCGAGCGTCACGCGGACGTTGCGGTGCGCGACCAGCCAGCGCGCCTGCGACGCGAGAATGCCCTGGCCCTCGCTGTTGACGTCCGACTTGTCGGTGTCGAAATGCACCGTGTCGGTGCCGACCTGCTGGAGGAAGTCCGCGCGCGAGCCCGGCACGATGCTGCCGCCGACATTACCCGAGGGCGCGCCGGTATCGCCGCTGCTCGGCACCGACGATTCGGGCGGCGGCGGCGGCAGCTGCTTGGGCTTGTGCGCGCAGCCGGCCAGCGCGACCATCGCGGCGACGGACAGGACCGTAGCGGTTCTAGCAGTCATCATCTTCTCCTCTGGGGCGCCCTGGCTGCGCCCGTCGGTTCACGCCAAAGGCTTAGGTTCGTTTCGTGGGCGGTCAACCCCGCCCCCTCAGGCCATCGTCCTGACGCCACGCCTCATGGCAGCAACGGCGACCAGGCAGGATCGGATCCGTCGAGCGGAGTAGGGATCCGGCGCTCGTTGACGCCGGTCAGGTCGACCGACCAGAGATCGGCCTTGCCCGAACCCTGGCCGGTGCGGAAATACATGATCACGCGGCCGTTGGGCGACCAGGTCGGGCCCTCGTCCTGCCAGCCGTGGGTCAGCGTGCGCTCGCCCGATCCGTCGGGCGCCATCACGCCGACGTTGAAGCCGCCGCCGATCTTGGTGAAGGCGATGAGGTCGCCGCGCGGGCTCCACACCGGCGTCGCATGGCGGCCGCCGCCGAAGCTGATGCGGTGCTGGTTGCCGCCGTCCGAATCCATCACATAGAGTTGCTGGCCGCCCGAGCGATCGCTCTCGAACACGATCTTGGTGCCGTCGGGCGAATAGCAGGGCGCGGTGTTGATGCCGGGGGCGTTGGTCAACCGCGTCGGCGTGCCGCCGCTCGCCGAGACGCGATAGATCTGCGTGTTGCCGCCGACCGACATCGAATAGACGATCGACTGGCCATTGGGCGAGAAGCGCGGCGACAGCGTCATGTTGGGCGCGTCGACGACCAGCTTCTGCCGGCCCGAGCCGACGTCATAGGTGTAGATGCGCGGGCGGTTGTTGGTGAACGCCATATAGACGATCTCCTGCTGCCCCGGCGCGAAGCGCGGGGTCAGCACCAGCGACTGGCCGTTGGTGAGGAAATGATGGTTGGCGCCGTCCTGGTCCATGATCGCCAACCGCTTGACGCGGCGGTTCTTGGGGCCGGTCTCGGAGACATAGGCGACGCGGCTATCGAAATAGGGGCCCTCGCCGGTGACGCGCGTATAGACGGTGTCGGCGCATTTATGCGCCGCGCGGCGCCACTGCGCGGGCGAGACGACGAAGCCCTGCCGCGCCAGCTCCTGCTTGGCCGAGACGTCGTAGAGATAGCAGCCGACGGTCAGCGTGCCGTCGCCATTGGCCTGGACGAAGCCCTGCACGAGCGCGGAGGCGCCGGTGGTCGTCCAATAGCCGTAATCGGGCGCGGTGACCTGCGGGAAGGCGACGGCATGATCGGCGGCGACCGGCTTGAACAGCCCCGAGCCCTTGAGGTCGTTGAGCACGATCTGCGCGACCTGGACGCCAAGCGCGTCGGTCTGCCCCGCGGCGCTGTGCGCAACCACCGGGGTCGGCATCGTCGGGATCGCGATCGGCATCGGCTGCGAGATGCCGCCGGTGATGTCGACGACGAGGCGCTGGCCGGGCTGCGGGCCGGCACCCGGCGCGGCTTGCGTCGCGGGCACCTGCGCGAGGGCTGCGGTCGAGCCGAGCAGGGTGAGCGCGGCGGCGATCAGGCGGGCCTTCATGGCGTGTCTCCTCATTGCATCTGGTCCGGCTTGAACCGGAAATCGAAATCGTCCCAGCCGCCGTCATAGAGTTCGGGCGGCAGTCCCGTGATCGGCGAGCAGCGCAGCACCGCGCGGCGCGCGGCGTCGGCCATCTGCTTGGCATAGGCGCTGTTCGATCCGGTGACACCCGATTGCGCGCCGGGGGTGACCGAGGCGACGGTGCCATCCTTGTTCATCCGGATGCTCAGCGTCGTCACGATCGAGCCCGCATCGGCCCCGCCCGCGGGCGGGTTGTAGCACGGCTTCACCCGCGCCGCGATCAGCCCGACCAGCCCCGACATCGAGCGCGCCGAGACGGCGGACGCATGCGGCGCGGTCGCCTTGCCCGGGCTCTTGTCGGGCGACAGGCCTTTCAGGAAATCACTGCCGAGCCGCGAGCCCTTGGGCTTGGCGGGGCCGGGCTTGTCCTGCGGCAGATCCTTGAGGAAGTCCGAGGACAGGCCGGTCGCCTTGCTCGGCTTGGCGGGCGCCGCCTTGCTGGGCTTTTCGGGCGCGGCCTTGCTCGGCTTCTCGGGTGCCGGTTTTTCGGGGGCGGGCTTTTCCGGCTTGGGCTTCTCGGGCTTGGGCTTCTCAGGCTTCGGCTCGGGTTTGACCGGGGCCGGCTTGGGTTCGGGCTGCGGCTTGGGTTCGGGCTTGGGCGGCGTGGGCTTCGCCTTGGGCGGCGTCGGCACGGGCTTCGGCGGCGCGGGGGTCGGCTTGGGCTCTGGCGCGGGCGCGGGCGGCGGCGGCGTGGTGTCGTCGGGCAGGTCCTGTTCGGGGGCCTCCGACGGCGCCGGGGCCTCCTGCGCCACCTTGGGGGCGGACGAGGTCGGCCCGACATCCTTGACCAGCTGCACGTCCATCGTCTGGGCGACAGGCGGCTTGGGCACCCGCGCCGAAAACAGGCTCAGCGACAGCAGCGCGAACAGCGCGGCATGGCCGACCAGCGCGACGCCAATCCCGATCCGTTCGGCGCGATCCATGGGCTATTTGGGCTCGGCCGCCGCGGTCGAGACAAGCGAGACCTTGTTGAGCCCGGCGCGGTTGAGCTCGCCGAGCAGCTTGTCGACCGCGCCATAATCGAGCGCACGGTCGGCGCGCAGGAAGATAACCTGTGGTTCGTCGCCCGGGGTCTGCTTGGCGGCGATCGCGGTCAGCCGGTCGGGCAGCTCGACCGAACTCACCGCATCGTCGTCGACGAAGATCTGGCCCTGCGCGTCGATCGAGATCTGGATCGGCTTCTTGGGGCTTTCGAGCGCCTTGGCGCGGCTGTCGGGCAGGTTGATCGGCACGCCGGTCATCAGCAGCGGCGCGGTGATCATGAAGATGATCAACAGCACCAGCATGACGTCGACCAGCGGCGTGACGTTGATCTCCGCCATCGGCGCCCGCCGGCTGCCGCGACCGCCCGAGGGTGTGGGACCCATCGACATCAGCGCTCACCCTTCCCGTTCCCCGGCGTAGGCCGGGGCCCAGGTGACGCGAACGCCGCCCGCTGGGGCCTGGGCCCCGGCGTCCGCCGGGGAACGGGATATGCCGACATCGCCTCGACCTGCATCACTCGTCCTCGAGCTCGCGGCTGAGCGTGGCATGAAAACCGTCGGCGAAGCGATGGAGACGCGCCTCGAGCTTGTTGATGCCGTGGCTGAGCCGATTGTAGGCGATCACCGCCGGGATCGCGGCGAACAGCCCGAGCGCGGTCGCGAACAGCGCTTCCGCGATCCCCGGGGCCACGACGCCGAGCGAGGTGTTCTGCTGCGCCGCGATCGAGGTGAAGCTGCGCATGATCCCCCACACCGTGCCGAACAGCCCCACGAACGGCCCGACCGAGCCGATCGTCGCGAGGATGTTCAACCGGTCCGACAGCCGGTCGACCTCGGCGGCGGTGGCGGCGCCCATGGTGGTCGCCAGCCGGGCGCGCGTGCCGTCGCGGTCGATCTTCTTGCCCGCGGTCGAGCGCCGCCATTCGGTGACGCCCGCGCCCAGCACCTTGGCCGAGGGCAAGGTGTTGTTGCGGTGCGTGGTGTAGAAATTGTCGATGTCCTCGGCGGCCCAGAAGTCGCGCTCGAACTTCGCCGACTTGGCCGCGATGCGTTTCAGCCGCGTGCCGTGACCGATGATGATCGCCCAGGTCCACACTGAGGCGGCGAGCAGGCCCACCATCACGATCTTGACGACGATATCGGCCTGCAGGAACAGCGCGAGCGGGGACATCGTCGCGGCGCCGGCGACAATCGGGGTCGCGATTTGCGGAGTCATTCGGTCGTTCTTCCCCTCTGTGCCGGGCCTTGCAGCCGGCGAAACGCATCGAGCCATGCGGACGGCTGCCGCCGCGGCCGCCCCTCCGGCGACAGAAAGGCCGCGACAATCTCCGCGTCGGCCAGAAGAACCGCGCCGCGCATGACTCTCTGGTGAATGACGCAGGACGCGGCCTTGGTATCCAGCACGCTGCTCAGCACCAGCAGATCGTCGTTGAGCCGTGCCGGCGCACGGTAGCGGATCGCGAGATTGGCGATCGCATAGGTGCCGGTGCCGTCCTCGTGCGCGGCGCGCTGGTCGATTCCTGCGCCCTGCAGCATGTCGGACCGCGCGCGCTCCATGAAGCGCAGATAATTGGCGTGATAGACGACGCCCGACAGATCGGTGTCCTCGAAATAGACGCGCAACGGGAAGCGATGCTCGCCATCGGCGATGCGGCCGCTCGCCGGGCGATCGAGCACGTCATTTACCATCCCCGCGGGGGATAACGCTTTGGGGGCCTGGCGCAACCCGGCTTGATGCCAGAGATTGGCATCCGGCGGCTTCCATGAGATGATCCGCATGCCGACCCGCGTTGCGACCGCCGCGGATCGGCGAATCGGAGACGCGTCATGATCGAGACGATGCCGAACGAGAGCGCTGCCACGGCGGCGCGAAAGCGTGTGATGCTCTGGTCGATCCCGCTGTGGATCGGGGCCGGGACGCTGCCCGGGCTCAACGTCATGGCGGGCCTGTCGGGCCACCGCGACTGGTTGATGGCGTCGCTGGCACTGACCGGCGCCTATGCGCTGTGCGGCGTCGGCTTCGGCATCTGGGCGGCGCGGACGGTGACGCGAAGGGCTTAGCCGATGACAGACGTCACGATCTGAGCGGTACATGCCGGTTCGCCCCCAGCACCTGCCGATCTGCATACCGCTGGTCGCCGCACTGGCGGCGTTCGGGGTGATCGTGGGGGTGGGCTCGATCTCCATCCTCGGCCTCTCGGAGGGGTTTGTCGGCACCGCGCTGATCGTGCTGGCCGGGATGATCGCGGTGGCGCTGCTGCTCGACCTGCTGCTGATCTCGCACAGCGACCGGCACAGATATTAGCAATCAAGCCCTCCCCCTTGAGGGAGAGGGTTGGGTGAGGGTGGTCGACGCTCGTGGCTGCCACCGGCCGCTCACGCGGCGCTCCCCCTCACCCCGACCCTCTCCCCGCTGGGGAGAGGGAGCTCACGTATCGAACAATCCGTCCTGGCTGCCCGCGGGCTGCGGAAGCCCCAGATGCGTCCACGCCCGCCCGGTGAGGCAGCGGCCGCGCGCGGTCCGCGCGATCAGCCCGAGCTGGATCAGATAGGGTTCGATCACCTCCTCGACCGTGTCGCGCGGCTCGGAAAGGCCCGCCGCCAGCGTCTCGACGCCGACCGGGCCGCCGCGATAGACGTCGGCGATCATCAGCAGATAGCGGCGATCCATCGCGTCGAGCCCGAGCGCGTCGACCTCGAGCCGGGTCAGCGCGGCGTCCGCCACCTGCCGGTCGACGACGACGTCGCCCGCCATGTGCGCGAAGTCGCGCACGCGGCGCAGCAGCCGGCCCGCGATTCGCGGCGTGCCCCGCGCGCGCCTGGCGATCTCGGTGGCGCCGTCCTTCGCAAGGTCCATCGCCAGCAGCCGGGCCGCGCGCGCGACGACATGTTCGAGCTCGTCGACGCTGTAGAATTGCAGCCGGATCGGGATGCCGAAGCGATCGCGCAGCGGGGTGGTGAGCAGCCCCTGGCGGGTGGTGGCGCCGACCAGCGTGAAGCGCGGCAGCTCGATCCGCACCGAGCGCGCCGACGGCCCCTCGCCGATCATCAGATCGAGCACGCGGTCCTCCATCGCGGGATAGAGCACCTCTTCCACCGCGGGCTGGAGCCGGTGGATCTCGTCGATGAAGAGCACGTCGCCCTCCTCGAGATTGGTGAGCAGCGCGGCGAGATCGCCCGATTTCGCGATCACCGGCCCCGACGTGGCGCGAAAGCCGACTCCGAGCTCGCGCGCGACGATCTGCGCGAGCGTGGTCTTACCGAGCCCGGGCGGCCCGAAGAACAGGACATGGTCCATCGCCTCGCCGCGCGCCTTGGCGGCGCCGATGAACACGCGCAGATTCTCGCGCGCCGCCTTCTGGCCGACGAAATCGTCGAGCGTCTTGGGGCGCAGCGCGGCGTCGATATCCTCGGGCGCGCGGGCGGCGGCGATCAGGCGGTCGGGGGGTTGGGCGGGCTCGGTCATGCGTCGATGTTGCCTAGCCGTTCCGTTTGATGGGCGCTAGTTGCTGACGGGGAGCGCGGATAGGCGGATATACAGAATCCGTCATTCCCGCGCAGGCGGGAATCCATAAACGCTGCGCGTCTTGCTCGAACGCTGCGTTTATGGATCCCGGATCAAGTCCGGGATGACGATGATAGGTGATGCGGCCTTACGGCAGCCGTGCGATCGCGATCCGCACGGCGGGATCGGCGGCGGCCGAGAGCTGGATCGTATAGTCGCCGGGGACCAGCTGAAAGTCGACCAGCTTGGCGATCCCCGCGCAGGCCGGCCCCATCGCATGCGCGACCGAGGCCACCGGCGCCGGCCCGCGCGCGACGTCGATCCAGGCGCGGCCGCCGAGCGCGATCCGGTAGGTGCCGGTCATCGTCGCGCGGAAACGGACGATGCCGCCATGGTCGCCCGGCTGCATCGGCTTGCCGAGCGGCACCGCAAGGACGAGCGATCCGATCGGCGCCAGCGCGAGGTCGACGCTGTCGTCGAGCACCAGCTCGGGCACGTGCTCGCCGCCGATCCGAGTCGCCGCGGCGACGGCGTGACGCTGCCCCCAATGCGCGAACTCGGCCGGCGGCGCGCAGGGCGGGACGATGACCGGACGGCCTGCGCCCGGCGCCGGCATGGCCGGCATCGCCATGGGCGCCTGTGCGATCGCGGCCGGCATCGCAGCCAGTGCCAGAGCCATGCCCGAAATCGTCCGTAGCGCCGTCATCATCCCACCCTCCGTTTGCACGAGCGTAACCGCGTCCCGCATGCGCGGCAATCGCGGGGGGCTATGCCTTCGACGCCTTGCGCAGCGCGAGCCGGACGAGGCCGTCGAGCGTCGCGCCCTCGCCGAGCTCGTCCGACGCGGCGCCGACCGCGGCCGAGGCCTCGGCGGGGCGGAAACCGAGATTGGCGAGCGCCGACAGCGCGTCCTGGACCGCACCGCCCGCGGGCGCCGCACCGCTGACGACGGGCCCGAGCGCGGGGCCGGCCTTGTCCTTGAGCTCGGTGACGATGCGCAGCGCCAATTTAGGCCCGACGCCGCTCGCGCGCGCGATCATCGCCTTGTCGCCCGACGCGACCGCGCGTGACACCTCGTCGGGGGCGAGCACGGTCAGGATCGCGAGCGCGACCCGGCCGCCGACGCCCTGCACGCTGGTCAGCAGCCGGAACCAGTCGCGTTCCGCGGCCGAGCCGAAGCCGAACAAGGTGATCGCATCCTCGCGCACCTGCATGTCGGTGAGCAGCTTGACGTCGCCGCCGATGCCCCCGATCGCCTGCAAGGTGCGGCCCGACAGCTGGACGAGATAGCCGACCCCGCCGACGTCGATCACCGCATGATCCGCCCCCGCCTCGGCGAGGATGCCGGTAAGCCTGGCGATCATCATGAGGCGCGCCGCAGCATCGCGCGCTGGCTGGTGAGATGATGCGCGTGGGTGATCGCGACCGCGAGCGCGTCGGCGGCATCGGCGCCGGTCAGCTTGACGCCGGGGAGCAGCCGCTGGATCATCGCCTGCACCTGCTTCTTGTCCGCACCGCCGGTGCCGACCACCGCCTTCTTGACCACCGAAGGGTGATATTCGCCGATCACCAGCTCGGCCTGCGCCGCCGCGAGCAACGCCATGCCCCGCGCCTGGCCGAGCTTGAGCGTCGACTGCGCGTTGCTGTTGCCGAGCACCTCCTCGACCGCGGCGCCCTCCGGCCGATGGCCGCGGATCACCTCGACGATCGCGCCGTGGAGCAGCGCCAGCCGGCGCGCGAGCGGCATCGACACCTCGGTGCGGATCTGGCCGTTGGCGACATGGCTCAAGCGGTTGCCGTCGGCGGCGATCAGCCCCCAGCCGGTGGTCCCGAGACCGGGATCGAGGCCGAGGATCAGCATGACGCGGTGCGATTTGAGAACCCCGTTCGTGCCGAGCGCAGTCGAGGTACGGGATGCAAGCGCCGCGCCCGCCGCATGTCCCTCGACTTCGCTCGGGACGAACGGAGGAGAGTACCGAGCCGGTTCAGCCGATCTGCTCCATGATCTCGTCGGAGACGTCGTAATTCGCCCAGACGGTCTGCACGTCGTCATCCTCGTCGAGCGTGTCGATCAGCTTCATCAGCAGCGCCGCGTCCTCGACGGTCTCGAGCGTGACCTGCGTCTGCGGGCGCCAGGCGAGCTTGATGCCCTCGGCGTCGCCGAGCACCGGCTCGAGCGCCTTGGCGACGCCGTGCAGGCCCTCGATCGCGGTCCAGATCTCGTGACCGTCCTCGCTAGACGACACGTCCTCGGCGCCCGCTTCGAGCGCAGCCTCGAACACGGTGTCGGCGTCGCCCGCCTTGGCCGGATAATTGATCAGCCCCATGCGGTCGAAGGCATGGCTGACCGATCCGCTGGCGCCGAGATTGCCGCCATTCTTCGAGACCGCGGTGCGGACGTTGGTGGCGGTGCGGTTGCGGTTGTCGGTGAGCGACTCGATGATCAGCGAGACGCCGCCGGGGCCGAAACCCTCGTAGCGGACCTCCTCATAATTCTCGCCCTCGCCGCCCGACGCCTTCTCGATCGCGCGCTTGATATTGTCGTTGGGCATCGACTGCGCGCGCGCCGCGAGGATCGCCGAGCGCAGCCGCGCATTCATGTCGGGATCGGGCAGGCCCCCGCGGGCCGCCACGGTGATCTCGCGGCTGAGCTTGGAGAAGGCGGCGGACCGCTTCTTATCCTGCGCACCCTTGCGGTGCATGATGTTCTTGAACTTGGAATGGCCGGCCATTGCCGCATCTCGTCCTGATCTTGGTGATGCGCGTCTCTAGGCCGCGGCGGGGGGCCGGATCAAGCCTGCGGGATTTTGGCGATACCGCGATACACCGAGCGGTTCCCCGGCGCAGGCCGGGGCCCAGGCCCAGATCTTTCATCGAACGCCGCGCCCGCCACGCGCGCGGGGCCTGGGCCCCGGCCTTCGCCGGGGAACAGGCAGCCTCCCTACGCCTCAGCTCAGTCCGAGCGCCGCCTTGTAGGTGTCGAGCAGCGCTTCGGCCTCGTCGCGGTCGTTCTTCTCCATCTTGCGCAGGCGCACGATGGTCTTCATCGTCTTGGGGTCGTAGCCGGTCGACTTGGCCTCGAGATAGACGTCCTTGATGTCGTCCTGCATGCCCTTCTTCTCTTCCTCGAGCCGTTCGATCCGCTCGATGAAGAGCCGCAGCTGGTCGGCTGCGACGTTGCCGTCACTCATAAGTCCCCGCTCCCGATTCGGTGTGAGGCGGCGGGATAGAGGAGCGCATTGCCGGGCTCAAGAGGTGGCGCGCAACTGTTCCCCGGCGGACGCCGGGGCCCAGGCCCGGAGCGCGAGGTGGACGCGGCGTTGAGATACTGACCTGGGGCCTGGGCCCCGGCTTTCGCCGGGGAACGGCCTGCCGCTTATACCGGGTTGCGCGTCATGCTCTCCGCCATGCGCGCGAGCTGCTCGGGCGTCGCGCTGCTCTGGTGCGTCTGCTTCCACTCCGCATAGGGCATGCCGTAGACCGCCTCGCGACCCTGATCCTTGCTGATCGTCCCCTGCGACGCCTCCGCGGTCCAGTCGCCCAGGCAATTGCGGCAGAAGCCGGCGAGCCCCATCAGGTCGATATTTTCCGCGTCCGACCGGTGGCGCAGATGCGCGACCAGCCGGCGATAGACCGCCGCGGCTATACGATCGTCGATGTCCTCGAGCTGCATGACATCCTCTCTCCGGGTTGATCTGATGCTGGGGTGGCGTATGGGCATCGCTCGCCAGCGCTACAAGGATTTCCCGACGATGCAGACCAGCACGAGCGCCTTCGCGCCCCGCAAACGCAAGGTCCGCGTGCTCGCCACGCTGGGCCCGGCGAGCCGCTCGCCCGAGATGATCGCGACGCTGTTCAAGGCCGGCGCCGACGCCTTCCGCGTCAATATGAGCCACGGCGCACATAAGGATCACGCGATCGCGATCGCGACGATCCGCGGGCTCGAGGCGCAGTTCGGCCGGCCGACCACGATCCTCGCCGACCTGCAGGGCCCCAAGCTGCGCGTCGGCACCTTCGCCGACGGGCTGGTGACGCTCAGGACCGGCGACGTCTTCCGGCTCGACCGCGACCCGACGCCGGGCGACGACCAGCGCGTCTGCCTGCCGCACAAGGAGATCTTCGAGGCGCTCGAGGCCGGCACCAGGCTGCTCCTCGACGACGGCAAGCTGGTGCTGCGCGTCCAGTCGGTGGCCGCGGCCGAGGTCGTGACGCGGGTCGAGGTCGGCGGCGTGCTGTCCAACCACAAGGGCGTCAACGTCCCCGACGTGGTGGTGCCGCTGCCCGCGCTCACCGAAAAGGACCGCCGGGACCTTACCTTCGCGCTCGACCAGGGCGTCGACTGGATCGCGCTCAGCTTCGTCCAGCGCCCCGACGACGTCGCCGAAGCGCGCGCGCTTATTCGCGGTCGTGCCGCCTTGCTCTCCAAGATCGAGAAGCCCGCCGCGATCGACCGGCTGGAGGAGATCGTCGAGCTCAGCGACGCGGTGATGGTCGCACGTGGCGATCTCGGCGTCGAACTGCCGCCCGAGCAGGTGCCGCCGCTGCAGAAGCGGATCGTCGAGACCGCGCGGCGGCTGGGCCGGCCGGTGGTGGTCGCGACCCAGATGCTCGAATCGATGATCAAGTCGCCCTCGCCGACCCGCGCCGAGGTCTCCGATGTCGCGACCGCGATCTACGACGGCGCCGACGCGATCATGCTGTCCGCCGAATCGGCTGCCGGCGACTGGCCCGAGGAGGCGGTCGCGATGATGGACCGCATCGCCTGTTCGGTGGAGAGCGACCCCGCCTACAAGGCGCGCATCCACTTCACCGAGACGCATCCAGACGCGACCACCGCCGATGCGCTGGCCGCCGCCGCGACGCACATCGCCGAGACGGTGTCGGCGACGACGATCATCTGCTTCACCACCTCGGGCTCGACCGCGCGTCGGGTGGCGCGCGAGCGGCCGGGCGTGCCGCTGCTGGTGCTGACCCCCGACCAGCGCACCGCGCGGCGGCTGGGGCTGCTGTGGGGCGCGCATGCGGTCCACACCCGCGACGTCGCCGATTTCGAGGAGATGGTCGGCAAGTCGAAGCGCATGGCGCTGCGCGCGCAGGTCGCGACCGGCGGCGACAAGGTGGTGCTGATGGCGGGCGTCCCGTTCGGCACGCCGGGCGCGACCAACGTGCTCCACGTCGTGCGGCTGACCGGGAACGAGCTGAAGGACTATAAGGCGGGCGAGGAATAGGCGGTCGACGGCGCCGTTCCCCGGCGAAGGCCGGGGAACGGGAGGGGACGACGTCCGAGAAACCATCGTCATCCCGGACGTGATCCGGGATCCAGAGCTTCACGCCGCACCGCCGGTAGCCCTGGATGCCGGATCAGGTCCGGCATGACGAGTGTCGGCTCAGGCGCGCTAAAGCAGCCGATATCCTTCCAGCACGCTCCGCAGCGCCTCTGCACCCGTAAAGCGGTGCCCGACGAACCCGCCCCTCTCCGCTGCCTCGACATTGTCGACACGGTCGTCGACGAACAGCGCCTCGCCCGGCGCCAGCCCGAAGCGGTCGAGCGCCAGCGCGTAGATCGCGGGATCGGGCTTGATCAGTTTGACCTCGCCCGAGACGAGCACGTCGCGAAACGGCGCAAACAAAGCCGCTTCGCGCGCCCGGAACGGCGGCCAGAATTCGTGGCTGAAGTTGGTGAGCGCATAGAGCGGCACGCCGCGCGCGGCGAGCGCGGCGACGATCGCCGCCATGCCGGGCAGTACCGCGCCGATCTGCTCGTCGAAGCGCGCGCCCCACAGGCGGATATTGTCGGCCTCTTCGGGATGCTCGGCGATCAGTTCGGCCGAGGTCTCGGCGAACGGGCGCCCGGCATCATGCTGGAGATGCCAGTCGAGCGTCGCCACCGCGCCGAGGAAGTGGTCGAGCCGCGCCGGATCGGTGATGTGCTGCGCGAAGAAGGCGCGCGGGTTCCAGTCGACAAGCACGTTGCCGACGTCGAACACCACGCTGACCGGACGGTCGCGATGCGCCCCGTCCGGGATCGTCGGGGCCGCCGGCGATGCGGCGGCCACCGGGATCAGCCCTGGCGGGCCTTGAAGCGACGGTTGGTCTTGTTGATCACATAGGTGCGGCCACGGCGACGGATCACGCGGTTGTCGCGGTGACGACCCTTGAGCGACTTGAGCGAATTACGGATTTTCATGGGGCGCGCCCTGCTTCTCTTTCTGCGGCTCTACGCCTGGAAAAACGAGGCGCCCGCCTATGAGAGCAGGACAGCCGAGTCAAGTCCGCTGGCCACGAAAACACTTTGTTCAAGCCCATGAAAGGTGCGACGGATGAAGCGAAATTCGCGTCGGGGCGTTACGGTCCTGAATCGACTTCCGCTCGCGCGCCCCTGCGCCACCTTTCGAATGAGGCTTATCATGGTCATGTCGCGCCGCTCCGCTCTCCGTCTCGCTCCCGCCGGCCTCGCGCTCGGCGCGGCGCTCGCACTCGCCGGCTGCAACACGACCCAGCCCGTCCAGGTGACTCGCTTCCATCTGCCGCAGCCGATCGCGCCGGGCAGCTTCACCGTCGAGACCGCACCGATGGCGGGCCCCGGCGCACCGATGGCCGACAGCCTCGAGCTCTCGACCTATAACGATGTCGTAGCGGGCGAGCTGACCCATCTCGGGTTCACGCGCGCACCCGACGTTGCCTCGTCCGAGCTGGTTGTCAGCGTCTCGGTCGATCGCGGCGCGCGGCCGGATATGCGCCCGCATGGCGCGTCGCTCAGCGTCGGTGTCGGTGGCGGCGGCTTCGTCGGTCGCCACACGGCGCTCGGCGGCGACGTCGGCACGACCGTCCCGCTCGGCGGTCGTCAGGAGCGCTTCCTCGTCGGCACGCGGATGAGGGTGCAGATCAAGCGCCGCTCGGACGGCAGCTCGATCTGGGAAGGCCGCGCGATGACCGAGGCCCGCGGCCAGGCGCCCGACGCCTCGCCGCAGGCCGCCGCAGCCAAGCTCGCCCATGCGCTGTTCGCGGGCTTCCCCGGCGAATCCGGCCGCACTATCACGGTGAAATGACGATTCTCATTTCCGCCGCCTTCGACAGCGGCAATATCCGCCCGACCGCCATCGCCGACACCCAGGTCACGCTCGAGATCGTGCGCGACCGGGAGTCGGATTTCTACCAATGGTTCCACTTCCGCGCGCTCGGCGTGCGGGGGCGGGCCGTCAGCTATGCGATCGCCAATGCCGGCGGATCCGCCTTTCCCGGCGGCTGGGAGAATTACCGCCCCTGCTGGTCCGAGGATCGGGTGACCTGGCGCCGCGTCGCCGACAGCCACTATGCCGACGGCGTGCTCCGCTTCACGCACGAAGCGAAGGGCGACGCCGTGTGGTTCGCCTATTTCGCGCCATACTCGATGGAGCGGCACGATGATTGCGTCGCGCGGATCGCCGCGCGGCCGGGCGTCGGGCTCGCCTCGCTCGGGCAGACGCTCGACGGCCGCGAGATGGATTGTCTTACGCTCGGCGACGGGCCGAAGCAGGTCTGGCTCTATGCGCGCCAGCATCCCGGCGAATCGATGGCGGAATGGTGGATGGAAGGCGCACTCGAGGCGCTGACCGACGCCGCCGACCCGATTGCGCGATCGCTGCGCCACAAGGCGACCTTCCACATCGTCCCCAACATGAACCCCGACGGCAGTTTCCGCGGCCATTTGCGCACCAATGCCGTCGGCGTGAACCTCAACCGCGAATGGCACCAACCGACCGCGGACCGCTCGCCCGAGGTGCTGTGCGTCCGCAACGCAATGGACGCGTCCGGAGTCGACTTCGCGATGGACGTGCATGGCGACGAGGCGATCGCCGCGGTGTTCCTCGCCGGGTTCGAGGGCATTCCCTCGCTGAGCGAGAGGCAATCCGCCCTGTACGCGCGCTACCAGGACGCGCTGGTCGCGCGCACGCCTGATTTCCAGAAGGCCAAGGGCTATGGCACCACGCCCAAGGGCCGCGCCAATCTGGCGATGTCGACCAATCAGCTCGCCGAGCGCTTCGGCTGCGTCGCGATGACGCTGGAGATGCCGTTCAAGGACAATGACGATTTGCCCGACGCCGAATTTGGCTGGTCGCCCGAGCGCTCGATGCGGCTGGGGCGCGATTGCCTAGGGGCGTTGCACGACATCATCGAGGAACTCTGACCCGTCCAAACCAACCCGTCCTTGCGACCCCGGGCCTGCCCCCGGGGGCCGCGATCCGGAGCCGCAGGCGCCGGCCTGGATTGCTTCGCCGCTTCGCTGCTCGCAAGGACGGGCTTCTGATGCACCCAAACCAGCCGGAGAACCCATGCCCCGCCTCGTCCTGATCCGCCACGGCCAGTCCGCCTGGAACCTCGAGAATCGCTTCACCGGCTGGTGGGACGTCAACCTCACCGACAAGGGCATCGAGGAGGCCAGGGCGGCGGGTCGGCTGCTCGCCGAGAAGGGCTTCGACTTCGACCGCTGCTTCACCAGCGTGCAGACCCGCGCGATCAAGACGCTCAACCTCGCGCTCGAGGAGATGGGGCGGCTGTGGCTGCCGGTCGAGAAGGACTGGCATCTCAACGAGCGCCACTATGGCGGGCTGACCGGGCTCGACAAGGCCGAGACCGCGGCCAAGCATGGCGACGCGCAGGTCAAGATCTGGCGGCGCAGCTTCGACACGCCGCCGCCGGTGCTCGAGGCGGGCTCCGCCTTCGACCTGTCGCAGGACCGACGCTATGCCGGCATCGCGATCCCGCAGACCGAAAGCCTCAAGGACACGATCGCGCGCGTGCTGCCTTATTGGGAGCAGGCGATCGCACCAGTGCTCAAGGCCGGTGCGCGTGTGGTGATCTCGGCGCACGGCAATTCGCTGCGTGCGCTGGTCAAGCATCTGTCGGGCATCCCCGACGACGAGATCGTCAGCCTCGAAATCCCGACCGGCCAGCCGATCGTCTACGAACTCGACGATGCGCTGGTGCCCACCGACCGCTATTATCTGAGCGAGCGGTAACCCCACCTCATATCTCACCGCAGACCCACCTCCGTTCGTCCTGAGCGACGTCGAAGGACATGCCGCAGGCGCTGCGCTTGCCGCCCGCGCTTCGACGTCGCTCCGTGCGAACGGGTGGGGTGACGGACGGGCACACATCGCCACGGGGCGCGCATGGTAAAGATTGCCTCGCCGACGCCCCCCCGCTAAGCCCACCGCTTCCTTTTTCCCGGGCGTTGCAGCGCGATGACAGACCAGCCCCTTATCGGCATCATCATGGGCAGCCGCTCCGACTGGGAGACGATGCGTCACGCCGCCGAGACGCTGGCGGCGCTCGGCGTGCCGCACGAGGCCAAGGTCGTCTCCGCGCACCGCACGCCGGACCGGCTCTACGCCTTTGCCAAGGGCGCCGCGGCGCGCGGCCTCAAAGTGGTGATCGCGGGCGCCGGCGGCGCCGCCCATCTGCCCGGGATGTGCGCCGCGATGACCGCGCTGCCGGTGCTCGGCGTCCCCGTCGAATCGAAGGCGCTTTCCGGCATGGACAGCCTGTTGTCGATCGTCCAGATGCCCGCCGGCATCCCGGTCGGCACGCTCGCGATCGGCAAGGCGGGGGCGGTCAACGCCGCGTTGCTCGCCGCCGCCATCCTCGCCACGTCCGATCCGGCGCTCGCCGAACGCCTCGCCGACTGGCGCGCCGCCCAGACGCAAAGCGTGGACGAAGCGCCCGAATGACGCTTCCGCCCGGCTCGACGATCGGCATCATCGGTGGCGGCCAGCTTGGCCGAATGCTCGCGATCGCCGCCGCCAATCTCGGCTACCGCTGCCATATCTACGCGCCCGAGGCGGCCGGCCCCGCGACCGAAGTCGCCGCCGCCGCGACGCAGGGCGGCTATGACGATGCCGCGGCGCTGGCGCGCTTCGCCGCCGCCTGCGACGTCGTCACCTACGAGTTCGAGAATCTGCCCGTCGCCGCGCTCGCCGCGAGCGAGGGCGTGCGGCCCTTCCATCCCTCGCTGGAAGCGCTGCGCATCGCGCAGGATCGCGCGCTCGAAAAGGGCTTTGCGGGCCGCCACGGCCTGCCGACCGCGCGCTGGAGCGCGGTGTCGTCGCTGGAGGCGCTGCAGGACGCGCTGGACGGCATCGGCACCCCCGCGATCCTCAAGACGCGGCGCTTCGGCTATGACGGCAAGGGCCAGGCGCGCCTGCACAGCATCGATGATGCGGCCGGCGCCTGGGAGGCGATCGGCGGCCAGCCCGCGGTGCTCGAGGGGTTCGTTCCGTTCGACGTCGAATATTCGGTGCTGCTCGCGCGCGCCGCCGACGGCCGCTGCATCGCCTGGGATCCGGTCACCAACATTCATCACGACGGCATATTGGCGAACTCGACGGTGCCGCCGTCGGGCCTCGTTGCGGCGCAGGCGGCGGACGCGATCGCCCACACGCGGCGACTGGCCGATGCGCTCGATTATGTCGGGGTGCTCGCGGTCGAATGGTTCGCCGGCGCCGACGGCCCGATCTTCAACGAAATGGCGCCGCGCGTGCACAATTCGGGGCATTGGACAATCGAGGGCGCGGTCACCTCGCAGTTCGAGAACCATATTCGCGCGATCTGCGGGCTGCCGCTCGGCGCGACCGGGCTGACCGGCGCGGCGGTGGCGATGGACAATCTGATCGGCGATGCCGCCGACCGCTGGCCCGCGATCCTCGCCGAGCCCGACGCGCATCTCCACCTCTACGGCAAGACCGTGCGCCCGGGGCGCAAGATGGGGCATGTGACGCGAGTGCGGCGATAGCCGCGCGACGATTAGCGATGCCGCACAGCCCTCTCCCTTGAGGGAGAGGGTTGGGTGAGGGTGACCGACCTCGGGGGTGGGACGCGACGCTGACGCGTCGCTCTCCCTCACCCCACCCTCTCCCCGCCGGGGAGAGGGAGCTTTGTCGGATCCTTACGCCTTGCGCGTCGCCTTGACCGGGAATTTGCCGAACGCGCCGGTGTCGATCGTGCCTTCCATGACGTCGCCGGCGAGTTGCGCCTCGACCGTGAGCGTCATCGGGAAAGGCACTTTGAGCTCCATCTTGAAGCTGACCTGATCGCCGACCTGCTGGCCGTCACTGATGTCGAGCGAGCCCAGCGCACCGCTGTTGGTGCCCGCGAAACTGCCGTCGGGCCTGCTGGTCAGCGTCAGCACCGAGACCTGCTCGCCCATCGGCGACTGCGCCACGCTGTCCCACTGCCCATCGATTGCTGCCATGACGCGATCCTTTCCTTAGTCGTTGGTTCGTCGTGCCTTACTGGCCCGCCGGCGCCTTGACCACCTCGACAGGCAGCCCGAGCGTATCGAGCTGCGGCTTCACGCTCGCGGCATCGCCGACCACCACCCACACAAGCTGGTTCGGCCGGATATTGGCCCGCGCCGCGGCGTTGAGCTGGTCGACGGTGAGCGCCCGATACTTGTCCGCGATGTGCGCATAATAATCGTCGGGCCGCTTGAGCAGATCGTTGCGCTGCATCGCGTCGAGCAGCGCCGCGCCATCCTCGAACTGGCCGGGAAGCTGGCGGATGCTGCGCTGGACGGTGCGGTCGCGTTCGTCCTGGGTCAGCGGCTGGGTGGTCAGGAATGCCGTCATGTCGGCGAGCATCGCCTGGATCGCGGGGCCGGTCTTGTCGGTCTGCACGGGCGCCGCGACCTGATAGGGGATGCGGCCGGCATAGCGCGCAATCCCCGACTGGACGCCGTAGGACCACGCCTTGGTCTCGCGGATGTCCATGTTGATCCGCGACAGGAAGCTGCCGCCGAGCGCGTCATTGGCGGCGATCAGCGGCAGCAGCTCGTCGGTGCCACGCGCGTCGAGCACCTCGCCCGCCTGCACCACCGACTGCGGCGAGGCGCCGCGATCGAGCAGCACGATCCGCGGACGCGGTGCGGGCACGGTCGGCTCGGCCGGCTTGACCCCGACGGGCGCGGCCGGCTTCCAGCTGCCGAAACGCTGTTCGAGCATCGGCTTGAGCACGGCAAGCGGCTGATCGGAGACGATGAAGATCGCGGTATCGGCAGGCTGCAGCCAGCGATCCTTGAACGCGACCAGATCGGCCCTGGTCAGTTTCGCGACCGCGGCGGGATCGCCATTGCCGCTGCCCGGCACCGCATAGGGGTGGCCGCGTCCGTAGATCAGCGGGGGCAAGCTGCGCGCCGCAAGCCCCTGCGGATCGCTGATCTCGGCCTGGATCGCCGTCAACTGCTCGGTTTTGACGCGCGCGATCTCGGCGAAAGTGGGGTGAAGCATCACGTCGGCGAGCAGATCGAGCGCCGGCGAGAGGTTGGCGGTCAGCGTCGCGAGGTCGACCTCGGCGCGGTCCATCGACCCGCCCGCTGCGATCTTCGAGCCGAGCTCCTCCTGCGCGGCGGCGATGTCGGCGGACGAGCGCGTCGTCGTGCCCTCGTCGAGCAGGTTGAGCACCAGCGATTCGGTGCCGAGCGCGGTCTTGGGATCGGCAGAGAAGCCCGCGTCGAAGGTCAGCGCGAAGCGGCTGAGCGGCAGGCCGGGGCGCTGCGCATAGACGAGCGTGATGCCGTTCGACAGCCGGTCGCGGGTGATGGCCGGATAGGTCAGGTCGACGATCTGGCCGACCGCGGGCGGCACGCGCTTCGGGCCGGCTACCGGCGCGGCACCGCTGGCGGCGACCGCCTCAGCCGCCGGCACCGGCTTGAGATCGGCCTGGTGCGCCTTGGCCTCCTCATAGGGCGCGCGCTTGCCCGGCGCGACGGTGAGCGCATAGACCGGCCGCGTCAGCCAAATCTGCAGCGCCGCCTTGACCGAGGCCGGGGTCGCCGCGGCATATTGGGCGAGCTGCTTCTCGTAGAAGCCGGGATCGTTCGCGAACACCGCCCCCTGCGCGAGCAGCGCCGCGCGGCCCGAAAAACCGCCGACCCTCTCGAGCCCGAACAGCCGGCCGGCAATCTCCTGCGTCACCGCGCGGTGGATCTCGTCGGCGGTCGGGCCGTGCGCGACGAAGTCGGCGATCAGCGCGTCGAGCTGCCGGCCGACCAGCGCCGGATCGACCCCCGGCTTGACGTCGACGGTCACCTCGAACTCGCCGACGCGCTCGAGCGGGCCGACGCCCGCGCTGACCGAGACCGCGACGCCCTCCTTGCGCACCAGGACATTGTCGAGCCGCGAGCTGGCGAGGCCGCCGAGGATGCTCGCGGCGATGTCGAGCGGCACGCTCGCCGGATCGCTCCAGCCCGGGATCGCCCATTCGCGGTACAGCCGCGTCGTCGCGACCTGGTCGTGGAGCAGCTCGTCCTTGCGCGCCGCCAGCGTCGGCACCGCGGCAAGCGTCGGCGCGGGCTGCGGGCCGCGCGCGATGTCGCCGAAATATTTGTCCACCAAGAGCCGCGCGGTCGCGACGTCGATGTCGCCGGCAAGCACCAGCACCGCATTGTTGGGGCCATAATGACCCCGGAACCAGGCGCGGACGTCGCCGAGGCTGGCGGCGTCGAGATCGGCCATCGAGCCGATCGTGGTGTGATGATAGGGATTGCCCTCGGGAAACAGAGCCTGTTGCTCGGCATATTGGACGAGGCCGTAGGGCTGGTTGTCGTCCTGGCGCTTCTCGTTCTGGACGACGCCGCGCTGGCGGTCGAGCGTCGGCTGGCCGACCGCGCCGAGCAGATGACCCATGCGGTCGCTCTCCATGAACAGCGCGAGCGGCAACGCCGGGGTCGGAACGGTCTCGAAGAAGTTGGTGCGATCGAAGCTGGTGGTACCGTTATAATCGGTCGCCCCCACGCTCTCGAGCGGCTTGAAATAGTCGCCCGGCGCATTCTCCGATCCGTTGAACATCAGATGCTCGAACAGGTGGGCGAAGCCGGTCTTGCCGGCGGGCTCGTCCTTCGAGCCGGCATGATACCAGACCGACACCGCGACGACGGGCGCCTTGCGATCGGTCGAAACGATCACGCGGAGGCCATTGGCGAGCGTGAATTCTTGGTAAGGTAGCTTCACCTGGGCGGCGAGTTCGGCGAGCGGCGCCGGCTTGGCGCTCAGCTTCGGGGCGGCGGAGAGCGGTGCGAGCGCGACGGAGGCGAGCAACAGAATAGGCAGAGAGAAACGCATCGAGATCGCACCTTGTGGGGAACGGCAGATGCGCCAGCATAGGGCCGCGGCGCGCGACGGCAACGATTAGGAGTGACGCAGCTCTAAGCTCGAACCGTCATTCCCGCGAAGGCGGGAATCCATAAACGCTGCGTTTGACCATCGGGTGCTGCGTCCATGGATTTTGGATCAAGCCTGTCCTGAGCCTGTCGAAGGGTCCGGGATGAAGAAGCAGAAAGGATAGCCGAGGCGGGCCCGCGACGGCTTGGCGACGCCGCCGCATTGCGCCACTCCTGCACCCAAACCCTTGACGGAGACTCCCGATGGCCAAGCGCCCCTCGCTGCCCGATCTCGCCCGCCGCTATCTCGCCAAGGAACCGCACACGCTCGATCCCGAGGAGCGCAACGTCCTTGCGAGCTTCGAGGCGCGTCGCCCGATCAGCCGCGACGCCGCCGACATCGAGGAGGCGACCTCGACCTTCTGGGACCGGCTCGCCGACAAGGTCGCGGCGGTCGGCGGCTCGTGGGGTTTCATCTTCACCTCGCTGACCATCCTGGTCGCCTGGATGGTGCTCAATTCGGATGTGCTGTCGCATTGGAACAAGGCGTTCGATCCCTATCCCTACATCTTCCTCAACCTGATGCTGTCGATGATCGCGGCGCTGCAGGCACCCATCATCATGATGAGCCAGAATCGCGCGGGCGATCGCGATCGGGTGGCGGCCAGCCATGATTATGAGGTCAATCTGCGCGCCGAACTCGAGATCATGCGGCTGCACGAGAAGATCGACCTGCTCGTCGCCCGCCTGGCGCGCGAGGAAGCGACGGGGATCGCGATCCGTGGGCCGATCGACGATATCGTCTAGCCTGGATCAGGCGTCCGTACGGCGGGCCGGCTGTGGCGGCCGGAAGGCGGCCTTGCGCCACGGCGCGTCGGGCACCTCCTCCGCATCGGGGACCGCAAAGCGGAGATAGCCGAAGAAGGAGGCAATCCGGCGTTCGTCGGGATCGAGGATCGCGGTGCGGCCGTGCATGAAGCGGCTGTTGTCGAGCATCAGCAGGTCGCCCGTCTGCCACACGATCCCCGCGCTCAGCCGATCGCCGACATCCTTGATTGCCCACAGCCAGGGTTCGGGCACGGGTTGCCCGTCGTCGAGCAGCGGATAGGTCGGGATGCCGTTGAAGAAGGTCGAGAACAGCAGGAAATTGCCGAACGCCGCCGCATCCGCGAACATCGGCTTATGCAGCGCGGGCCGGGAGAAGGCGCGGACGATGCCGTCGGACGTGCGCCGGAAGACATAGGGGCATGGCGGCGGCGGGGATGCGAGCAAGGCGTCGTCGGGAGTGGCCGTGCCCAGCCAATAGAGCAGCACTTCGGGCGCTGCGCGTTGGATGTAAAGCAGCCGCCGCCGGGTCAGCCCCGCCCGCACCGCCTCGGGCAGGTGACGAACCAGCTCGATACCGTCGCAGATCGTCGTCGCCCCCTGCGTGCGCGGCGCCTGGAAGCAGGCGAAGAAACAGACGTCGGGCTTCCATGGCTCGCGCGAGAGTTCGGGATGAAGCGGAAAGGCGGCGCTGCCGCCATTGACCGACTGGATGTTGGCGGCCTCGTCGAGCAATTGGCGGTCCGGGCTTTCGTTGAGTACCGAACTCGCGCAGAACTGGTCCGCGAAACCGCGGAAAGCCGCGAAATCGGTGGTGAACCCACGCAGAAGCAGCGCGCCGTGGCGCCGGTACAAGGCGGCGACTGTAGCGGGATCGAGATCGAGCACATCGGCCTCGCCCCGCGCGGTTACGAGCACATAGGGACGGCCCGCGCCGGGCAGGGATATATCAGCCATCAGGCCGCTCGGTTCGCGTCGTTCGGCATCGCCTTCTGCTCATAGCCGAAGGCGAAACCCGCGCCTATACCGAGCCGATGGCTCTTTCCGACCGCTCCGCTGCGTGACCGTGCCGCTGACCGCCGACGCGCTGTTCGCCACACCCGACCAGTATTTCTTCGCCTTCGAGGCGGAGGAGGCGCTGTTCCTTCCGGTCGACCGCGACGTCTATCACCGCTCGTTATTTCTCGACGATCGCATCGCGCTGGAGGCGGCCGAGATACGGTCGATGCCCACGCAGGCGCTCGCCGCCCACCGGGCCGCGAGCGGCGATCCTCTGCCCCGTATCGGCTGGATCTTTCATATCGCGCACTGCGGGTCGACCTTGCTGGCGCGCGCCTTGGACCGGCGCGACAGTTCGTTGGTGCTGCGCGAGCCATTGCCGCTGCGCCAATTGGGCGTCGAGGCTGCCGTGATCCCGCAGGCGGTCGAGTCCGCGTCCTGGCGGGAGCGCCTGCGGTTGGCGGTTGCGCTGGCGGGGCGGCGCTATCGCTCGGACGCGCCGACGCTCGTTAAGGCCAATGTGCCGGTGAACATGATCCTCCTTCCGCTCATGGCGCTCGATCCGGCCGCGCCGGGCATTCTGCTTCATCATCCGCTCGAACCCTATCTGCTGGCGATCCTGCGCAGCGATGCGCATCGCGACTGGGTGATGCGCGTCACCCACGAGATCGCGCCGGCAATCACGGCTTGGGCGGGCCCGATCGCAGGGGCCGACGTGGTCGAGCGCGCGGCGGCTCTGTGGCTTGCGCAGATGCGCATCTACGACGCGGCGCTGGCGCGTCATCCCTCGCTCCGCTCGCTGGCGGCGATCACCCTGTTCGAGACGCCGCCACCGGTGTTGGAGGCGGCGGCCGATCATCTGGGTGTCACGATGGCAGCCGATGCGATCGATGAGACCGTGTCTGGGCCCCTATTCGCGTCACACGCCAAACAGCCCGGCCAAGCGTTCGATAACAATGTCCGCCGCGACCGCGAGACGCAGCTCGCCCGGATCCTGCGGCCCGACCTCGATCGCGCGCGACGGTGGATCGACGAGCGGCGCCAGGATTTTCCGTTCCCGGAGCGGCTGGCGCGGCCTTTGCTCGGCGCGGGCACGATGTTGATCGGGTGAGCCGACCGCTCGCCTGGCTCTTGTGTTGCATATAAGCCACACCATATCGCGGCGGACCGTTTCCAAGGGGAGCATTTGATGGACCTCGAAAAATTCACCGATCGCGCGAAAGGCTTTCTCCAGTCCGCGCAGACTGTTGCGATCCGCATGAACCACCAGCGCATCGCCCCCGAGCATCTGCTCAAGGCCCTGCTCGAAGACAGCGAAGGCATGGCATCTGGCCTGATCGCCAAGGCCGGCGGCGACGCCAGGATCGCCTTGCGGGACACAGATGCCGCGCTCGGGAAAATCCCGCAGGTGTCGGGCGGCGGTGCGCAGCAGACGCCCCAGCTCGACAATGATCTCGTCCGCCTGCTCGATACCGCCGAGCAGGTCGCCAAGAAGGCGGGCGATTCCTACGTCACCGTCGAGCGGCTGCTGCTCGCCTGTGCGCTGTCGACGAGGACCATCGCGGGCAAGGCGCTCGCCGCCGCCGGGGTCACGCCCGAGGGGATCAACGCCGCGATCGTCGATCTGCGCGGCGGCCGCACCGCCGACACCGCGTCGGCCGAAGACCGCTACGACGCGCTCAAAAAATTCGCGCGCGACCTGACCGAGGCGGCGCGCAGCGGAAAACTCGACCCGGTGATCGGTCGCGACGAGGAGATCCGCCGCACCATCCAGATTCTGGCGCGACGCACCAAGAACAACCCGGTGCTGATCGGCGACCCCGGCGTCGGCAAGACCGCGATCGCCGAAGGGCTCGCCCTGCGCATCGCCAATGGCGACGTCCCCGACACGCTCAAGGACCGCAAGCTGATGGCGCTCGACATGGGCTCGCTCATCGCCGGCGCCAAATATCGCGGCGAGTTCGAGGAGCGGCTCAAGGGCGTGCTCGACGAGGTCAAGGGCGCCGACGGCCAGATCGTGCTGTTCATCGACGAGATGCACACGCTGATCGGCGCGGGCAAGTCCGAGGGTGCGATGGACGCGGGCAATCTTTTGAAGCCCGCGCTCGCTCGCGGCGAGCTGCACTGCATCGGTGCCACCACGCTCGACGAATATCGCAAATATGTCGAGAAGGACCCCGCGCTGCAGCGGCGCTTCCAGCCCGTCTTCGTTGGCGAGCCGACGGTCGAGGACACGATCTCGATCCTGCGCGGCCTGAAGGAGAAGTACGAGCTGCACCACGGCGTGCGGATCACCGACGGCGCGATCGTGGCCGCGGCGACGCTCTCCAATCGCTACATCACCGACCGCTTCCTCCCCGACAAGGCGATCGACCTGATGGACGAGGCCGCGTCGCGGCTGCGCATGGAGGTCGAGTCCAAGCCCGAGGAGATCGAGACCCTCGACCGGCGGATCATCCAGCTCAAGATCGAACGCGAGGCGCTCAAGCGCGAGCAGGACCAGCCGTCGCGCGATCGGCTCACGACGCTCGAAGGCGAGCTTGCCCGGCTCGAGGAGGAGTCCGACGCGCTCACCACCCGCTGGCAAAGCGAGAAGGAAAAGATCCAGGCCGGCGCCAAGCTCACCGAACAGCTCGACGCGGCGCGGCTCCAGCTTGAGCAGGCGCAGCGCGCGGGCGATCTCGCCAGGGCGGGCGAGCTCTCCTACGGCGTCATCCCCGGGCTCGAGCGCCGGCTCGCCGAGGCCGCCGACGCGTCGCAATCCGCGATGCTGCGCGAGGAGGTGACCAGCGAGGACATCGCCGGGATCGTCGCGCGCTGGACCGGC
The DNA here is from genome assembly GCF_937859915.1 of uncultured Sphingomonas sp. Classification (GTDB taxonomy): domain Bacteria; phylum Pseudomonadota; class Alphaproteobacteria; order Sphingomonadales; family Sphingomonadaceae; genus Solisphingomonas. The sequence goes on from NZ_CALMAW010000099.1 coordinate 40,638, forward strand.
ATACCGATGGAGCGGATGCTGGCGGGCGAGCGCGAGAAGCTGCTCCGGATGGAAGAGACGATCGGCAAGCGCGTGATCGGCCAGGCGCAGGCGGTCGAGGCGGTGTCACGCGCGGTGCGCCGGTCGCGCGCCGGCCTGCAGGATCCCAACCGGCCGCTCGGCTCCTTCCTGTTCCTCGGGCCGACGGGGGTCGGCAAGACCGAGCTGACCCGCGCGCTCGCCGGCTATCTGTTCGACGACGACAGCGCGATGGTCCGCATCGACATGTCCGAATATATGGAGAAGCATTCGGTCGCGCGGCTGGTCGGCGCCCCCCCGGGCTATGTCGGCTATGAGGAGGGCGGCACGCTGACCGAGGCGGTGCGGCGGCGACCGTATCAGGTGGTGCTGTTCGACGAGGTCGAGAAGGCGCATCCCGATGTGTTCAACATCCTGTTGCAGGTGCTCGACGACGGGCGGCTGACCGACAGCCAGGGCCGCACGGTCGACTTCACCAACACGATCATCGTGCTGACCTCCAACTTGGGCTCGCAGTTCCTCACCTCGCTCGGCGAGGACCAGCCGGTGGCGAGCGTCGAGCCCCAGGTGATGGAGATCGTGCGCGCGCATTTCCGGCCCGAATTTCTCAACCGGCTGGACGAGATCATCCTGTTCCACCGGCTCGGCGCGGGCCACATGGCGCCGATCGTCGACATCCAGGTGGCGCGGATCGGCAAGCTGCTGGCGGATCGCAAGATCGTGCTCGATCTGACCGATGCGGCGCGCGCGTGGCTGGGGCGGGTCGGCTATGATCCGGTCTACGGTGCGCGGCCCCTGAAACGGGCAGTGCAGCGCTATCTGCAGGATCCGCTCGCCGACATGCTGCTGCGCGGCGAGGTGCCCGACGGTGCCACCGTTGCTGTCGACGAGGGCGACGGCGCGCTGAAGCTCGGCGTCGCGTGACAAAGAAAGGGCGGCTCCGGTGGGAGCCGCCCTGCAGTCTGTACCGGATTTTCTCGCGTCAGAGCTTGAAGTTGACGCCGACCTTGAAGAAGCGGCCGACAACACCCGCTTCTGCGAAGGCGGGGTTGTAGTTCACGCCACCATAGGTGTTCGGATCGAACGGCGCGCGTGCGTCGAACAGGTTGATCACGTTGGTGTAGATGCTGAACTTGTCGGTGACCTGATAATTGACCGTCGCATCGACATCGATGAACTTCTTGACGTGGCACTGCTCCGGCGTCGACCCGTCGGATGCGACCGCGATCGCGTTCTCGCAGCCGAGACCCGCATAGTCGTCGGCATAGCCGGCATAGCCGCTGGTGTAATACATCGTGCCGGTGACGGTCCACTTCTTGTAGGCCGCCGTGGTCGACCACGTCCCGCGCCAGCGCGGCGTGCCCGAGTCCGAGGTGTTGGCATAGGGCCCTTCGGTCCCGACGAAATGCTCGACGGTGCCGTCGGTGTTGCGCAGGTTGAGCTTGAACACCTTGGTGACGTCGACATTGGTCGACAGCGTCAGATCGTCGTTCACGTGGAAGACGGCATTGGCGTTGAAATCGATGCCGCTGGTCACTTCCGAGGCGGCGTTGACGAAGCTCGCATTGACCGTCTCGATCGTGGGCAGCGCATCGGGATGCGCCGGATCGATCGGGTTGGCGACGATCGAGTAACCGGCCGGCAGCGCCGTGCCCGCATAATAATTCTCGATTGCCGTCGCCGTCTCGCTGCCCTCGACGATGACGTGGCTCTTCTTGATGTGATAATAATCGGCCGACAGCGACAGCCAATGCGTCGGCTTGATGATCGCGCCGCCGGTGAAGCTGGTCGAGAGTTCGGGCTTGAGGTTGGGATTGCCCGTGTTGAACTCGCCGAGCGAATATTGCTTCACATAGGCGTCGTTGCCGTGCGCGGTGACGATGCCGCTGTCGGCAGCGTCGGTCGGCGTGGTATTGACGTAGCCGATCACCTGGCCCGACGATTCGGGGATGCTCGGCGCGCGGAAGCCCTTCGAGAAGGTGCCGCGCAAGATCAGCTGGTCGATGGGCGTGAACTTGACGCCGACCTTGGGCGAGAAGTGGCTGAAGCCTTCCGAATAATGATCGTAGCGGCCCGACGCGTCGACCTCGAGCTGCTTGAGGATCGGCGCCGAGAGCTCGAACGCACCCGATTCATTATAGCGATGGCCGACCGCCGAGAAGAGGTTCACGCCGACCGTCGTATAGGGCGAATAGTCGCCTGCAGCGCCGGTCGGATCCTGGACGGGATCGTCGATCCCCTCGTAGCGGACCTGGCCGCTGACGCCGAGCTGGACCATACCGCCGGGCAGCTCGAACAGATCGCGCGAGAGCGTGCCCTGGACCTGCCAGAGAGTCGAGGTCGAGCGCGCATCGAGCTCGGGCGATAGCGCGCTACGCTCGGCCGCGCTGTTCTGCGTCGGATCGATGAAGTTATAGGTGCCGTTGACGATCGCGCTCTGCAGCGCGTCATAGTTGAGCAGCCCGGTGAACTTCTGGTCGAGCACCGTGCGCATGTAGGTGCCCTCGACGCTCCACTTCCAGCTGCTGCCGAGGGTTCCGTTGATGCCGCCCGCGACGCGGTAGGTGCGCGACATGTCGGTCGTGCTGCTGGGGATGTCGCCGAAATTATAGTTGAGCAGCGCCGACTCGCGCTGGCCGGTCGCGGCATCGATGATGTTGGCGAACGGATCCTGCGGATTGGTCGCGCCATTGGCGAGCGTCGCGGGCAGCACAATGCCGCGGACGGTGGTCGGCTGGCTCGAGCCGGTGCCGTTCGGGCCGGAGGTGAAATAGACGCGATCCTGATAATAGGTGCCCATCAGATAGGCCTGGACCGTGTCGCTGAGCTGCACCGTGCCGCGCGCGGTCACGCCGGCGCGGGTCTGCTGCGGCTGGAGCACACCATATTGATTGACGGTGTTCTGCTCGCAATAGCTGCCGCCGGCCGCGCTCGAATGCTCGATCGTGCCGGTGCCGCAACCGGCCGGGCTGAGCACCTGCGGCAGCGAGCCGTTGATCGCCTGGCCGGTGAAGATGTTGCCCGCCGTCGTCTCGGTCGCCGGGGTCACCACCGCGCTGGTGGTCGGTGCCGAGGCGATGACGCCATTGGCACCCGGATTATTGTCCGCGCCGGGCACGCCGTTGAAGTTCTGCCGGCTCAGATCGAGCGTGTTGTACGGATAGCCCCGATCGTGGTTGTAGAGCATCGAGTCATGCTGATACTCGCCGCTGACGTAGACGTTGAAGCCCTGCGAGGCGAGGTCGCCATAGCCGGCGGTGAGCGTGACACGCTGATGGCCCGCATCGCCGCGCTGGGAGATGCCGCCCTCGGCCGAACCCGAGACGCCCTGGATCTGCTTCTTGACGATGACGTTGACCACGCCCGCGACGGCATCGGCGCCGTAGGTCGACGAGGCGCCGTCCTTGAGCACTTCGATGCGATCGACGATCGCGTCTGGGATGGTGTTGATGTCGACGAAGCTGCGCACGCCGTCATCGGCGAGCGGATAATCGGCGGCGCGCAGACCGTCGAACAGCACCAGCGTCGAATTGGTGCTGAGACCGCGCAGCGACACGCCCGACGCGCCCGATGCAAAGGCGCCGTTGGCGGAAAAGGCCGTTGGCAGGTTGCTGCCGTTGTTGGCGGCCAGCGTCTGCAGCGCGTCGGTAACCGTCGTGATGCCACGACGGCTGAGGTCCTGCGCGGTCAGCTGCGTGACCGGCGACGGGGTCTCGAGATCCTTGCGGCGGAACAGCGAGCCGGTGACGACGATCTCGCCATTGTCCTTGGCAGGCTGGGCGGCGGTGTCGGCGACCGCGGGTGAATCCGTGCTGCCCGATGTTGGCTCCAGCTTGCCCGGGTTGGCGGTCTGCGCAACCGCTGGCATCGCAAGGACGGCCATGCCGGCGACGATCGTCGAGCCGAGCAGGCTCCGCTTGATACGCTTCATATGTTCAAAACCCCTACGCAATTCAGCTGATCGACTGTTTGCCTTGCAAACTGCCGTATTCGGCGAGTTCGCTCGATGGGGTAATGATAGGGCGAGCTATGGTATGACCGCAACTCCGACCCGATGACCAAGGCTTTTGCGGTCTCTATTGTCACATGTCGGCAACATATTCATTTCTTCTAAGCAACACTTGCGGCTGTAAGTCACAAACATGTCCGACACGCCGTCTTTTACGACAGACCGGCAATATCTTTGCGCGGTGCGTGACGGCCGCAGCAACAAGCGGATGTAGTGTTGCAGACCGGAAATGCGCATGGGTCCGCCACGGCGCTGGTCGCTGATCCGGGACGTGAGTTGCCGGTCACTTCCGCAGGCGCACCACGCGCCCCGGCCGCAAACCACAATCAAGCGAAGGCCGCCGTCCGATCCCGAACGGCGACCTCTTTAGCATGAAACAGGCGGTGCGCCGGCCGGCGGTCGGCGCTGTAGAGGCTTAGTTTCCGCCCTTGTTGCTATTCTGGACGCCCTGCATCCGAATCGTGTCTTCGCGCGCGCGTACTGCCATTTCATGCCATTCGGCTTCGGTGTGGCAGACCTTGGCGGACGCAACGAGCGAGCCGGTGACGGTCTCCCGCTTGCAGCGCACCTTATTGGGATCGGCAGGCGCCTTGACCGCGCTATCGGCCAATGCGGGGGTCGCTATCGAAAGCAGGGCAATGGCGGACAAGATACGTATCATCTGGAAACTCCCGGGCACGGTTTCAGCCCAACAGGGCGCCTGGTCCGCATTTCCGCATACGCGCGCGCATTCGTCAATCGCCGACGATGGCGAGAGGACTGTCCGAGCCGACGGTCGCAAAGAAGGCGCGGAGCAAGGACCGCTCCGTCGCGGTCAAATGCGGGTTCCAGACATCGACGATCAGGATCGCGCGCAGGGCGTCGCTGTCGTTCCACGCCTCATGCTCGATCGTGTCGTCGAACGCCCACGCCTCGCCCACGCGCCACGGTCGCGTTTCTCCGCCGACCCGGAAGCGGCAGCCTTCGGGCACGATCAGCGGTAGGTGCACCGTCGCCCGCATATTGCTCACCCCGCTATGCGCAGGCAGATGCGTGCGGGGCTTGAGCAGCGAGAAGAACACCGTCGGCGTCCGCCCGGGGATGTCGGCGAGGGGCAACCGCGACACGATCTCCGCGGTGCGCGGTGCGCGCGCACAGGCTTGCTCGTCGCGTTCGCCGTGCCGCCACAGATGCATCGACCCCCATGCCAGGGAATGATCGAGCGGCGTCCACTTGTTCTCGGGCGTGCCCGGATCCATCCGGACATACGGCTCGAATCCGTCATCTCCGGCTGCGAGCAACGATTGCAGCTCGGCGGTGATGATATCCGTCTGAGCCTCGAACTCGGCTATCCAGGGAAAATGTTTGCGCTCGAAGAACTCGTCGGCGGGGAGGAAGGGATAGTGCAGGCCCTCGCACTCGTTGACATAGATCCGCCGGCGCCGCCCGACGACATGGTCCATGCAGGCTTCGAACCGGCGCCGATCATCGGCCGAGGTCGCCGCGCGCGCGGACGCCAATCCCGCATCAAGCGCATCGCTCAACGCCGCCTGGCGTCGGGCAAGATAGGCCCGGCCGCGCGCGGCGATCGCATCGAGCTCGGGCATCGGCGGTGACGCCATCTCGACCAGCGCGACGACCCCGTTCCAGCGCTGCGCGGCCGCGATATGCTCTTCGCGGCGCTCGTGCAGCTCGGCAAGCCGCAGCAGTGCCATAAAATGGCGCTGGTCGATGGTCAGGGCTGCCTCAAGGCTCTGCCGCTCGCCCGGATCGTCGCCCTGCAGACGGCGGGCCTTTGCGACGTTCAGATGGAGATCGGGCGCGTTCGGATCAGCGACGGCGGCGCGGACGAAGAAGGTCTCGGCATCGGCGTGACGGCTTTGCGCGAGCGCGACCATGCCCAGCGCGTTGAGCGCGCCCGCATGATCGGGAAGCGCGGCGATCACGCGCTCAAACGCCGCCTGCGCGTCGGTCAGCCGCCCGCCGCGTTGCGCGACCGCGCCGGCATGAAACATCTGTTCGGCTTCGCTTTTCGTCATCATGCTCCCTCACGCCGCCGCTATATCGAGCGCGGGGTCGCCGAACAATCGGCCCTCGTCAGGGCCTCGGCGCGGTTTCCTTGTCGCTCGGTTCCGTCGTAAAGCTGCAGCCATGCACTATGTCCCCGCGCGGATCGCCCGATGAGCGCGATCGATTCATCGTCGGTCCTGCAAGGCTCCGGCTGGCTCGCCCACCGTTACGATCCGGTTCTGGACAGCTTTCATTTCGTCGAGGTGCCACGTGCCGCGCAATCCGGCGCGACGTTCCTCACCGACGAGTTCCTGCCCGACACGCCCCCGCTTCATGTTGCAACCCGCGCGCAGGTGATCGCCGCCGCGCCGCACACGGCGCCAATCCACTATATCTTCCATTCCGCTTTCTGTTGCTCGACGTTGCTGGCCCGGGCGCTCGATCGGCCAGGGCTCGCGATCGCGCTCAAGGAACCGGTGGTGCTCAACGACCTCGTCGGCTGGCGACGCCGGGGTGGCAAGGACGGCGATGTCGCCGCCGTGTTGGATAGCGCGCTCACCCTGCTGGCGCGTCCGTTCGCTGCGGACGAAGCGGTCGTCATCAAACCATCGAACATCGTCGCCGGAATCAGCAACGCGATGCTCGCGATGCGTCCCGACTCGCGCGCGGTGCTGATGTACACCCCGCTTCGCGCCTATCTCGGCTCGATTGCGAAGAAGGGCCTGTGGGGACGGCTTTGGGTCCGCGACCTGTTCGTCGGGCTGCTGCAGGATCGGCTGATCGATCTCGGCATCGCGGCGGCCGACCACATCAAGCTCACCGATCTGCAGATCGCCGCGGTCGGCTGGCTTGCGCAGCATGCGCTGTTCGCCCGCATGTTGGCGCGCCACGGCGGGACCCGAGTCCGCTCGCTGGACAGCGAGACCATGCTCGCGTCGCCCGAGGAGGCGCTCCGCGCGGTGTTCGCGCTGTTCGGCTGGGGAGGTCGGCTGGATCTTGTGTCGCGGATCATCGCCGACGGCGCCTTCGCTCGACATTCAAAGGACGCCGTGCCGTTCGCCGCCGCAGATCGCCGAGACGCGCAGATCGCGGCGGCCGACGCGCATGCCGACGAGATTGAGAAAGTGGCGATCTGGGCGGAGACCGTCGCGCAGCGCGTCGGCATCGCGTTCACGCTGGCGCATCCGCTGATCTGACTCCCGCATCTGCTGCGGACAAAAAAAGGGGCGGCCCGAAGGCCGCCCCGATTGATGCGGACAGGGTCCGCGCGCCGTTCGATCAGAACTTGACCTGCGCCCCGACGAGGAAGCGACGGCCCTCGGCGTCGTACAGCGACGGATAGGTGTTGCCGCTGTTGTAAAGCGTCGAACCGATGTCCGTGCCAACGATCGGCGGCTTCTTGTTGGCGAGGTTCGCCACGGTGAAGGTCAGCTCCAGATTGTCGCCGACAATCGTGCGCATCGACAGATCGAAGTAGTTGAAGGCCTTGATCTTGCCGAAGTTGACATTGTCGCCCAACCCGTCGGTGCCGCTGAAGGCGGGGCCATCGATAGCGATATCGGCCGGCTCCTGCTTGAGCTTCGACAGATGGCGCCACAGGACCGAGAAGTCGACCTGTTTGACCGTCACCGTCGCTCGCGTGTTCCACACAAACTCGGGTTGCGGCGAGGCGCAGTTCACCGAGAAGTAGCCCACGCACTCGCGGTTCAAGCCACCAGGCGTCGCCTGGAACTTGTTCGTGTTGGTCCAAGTGCCGTTGAAGCTCAGGTTGAGCTTCGCCAACCCGAAATCATGGCGGTAGTTGGCGGTCACGTCGATACCGTCGGTCTTGAGCGTACCGAGGTTCGAAAGCGTCAGCGGAATGCCCGGAACGGTGGCGCTATCACCGAAGAGAGCACCGGTGACGGGGTCGCGGCGAATACCCGTACAGGCTGCCGACGTTGCCGCGCCTGCGGGAAGTCCGGCACCGCCGTTGGTGGTGCTGGCGCCGTTGAAGCAGGCCGCGATCGCATCGCCCGGCGTCGGGCTGGTGATCGCATCGGTGATCTTGATTTTGAAGTAATCGACCGTGAACGACAGGCCCGGCACGTACATTGCCGGGGTCAGCACAACACCCGCGGTGAACGAGTTCGACTTTTCAGGCTTCAGGTTGATGTTGCCGCCGCCGGTCGAGTTAATCTGCGGATCGAACTGGATCAGGTTAACCGTCGCCGCGGTGGCACCCTGAGCGATACACACATCCCGGAGCGCGCCGGTCGGGGCCGTGGCGCCGGGGATAGTCGCGCCCGCCGAAGTGAGCGTCGCGCAGGGATCGGCACCGAGGTTGGTGAGCGACGTTACGACCGGTGAGAACAGCTCGGCGATGCTGGGCGCACGGACGGCGTGCTGGTAGTTGCCGCGCAACGTGACCCCTTGCACGGGCTCCCAGGTGCCTGCACCCTTGTAGGTCGTCGTGTTGAACGTCGGCGATCCCGCGGTATCGATCTTGTAGTGTGAATAGCGGACGCCGCCTTCGGCGCTGAGGCTGTGCGCGAAGGGCTTATCGTTGACAAGCGGGACGGACAATTCGCCGTACCCTTCGGTCACCTCATAGGCACCGTGGATGTTCGGCGCTGCGCCGCCGCTGCCGCTGATTTCGCCGGGGGTCTGCGAGAGAACGTCAGAGACCTGCGACGCCGTGTACTTGCGATACTCGCCGCCGACCGCGAAGCTAATCGGGTTGCTGGCGAGCGGCGAGGAGACGCCGAAGTCGCCGGTAAGCAGCGCATGCGCCTGAACCAGCGAGGTCTTTTCGGTGACCTCGGTAGGACCGGCGAGATAGGCAGCCTGAGCGGCCGTGATGCTGCCGTTAGGCCCGAAAAGATCAACGGGAACGCAGCTCGTATCGGTGCCGTCGCAGGCCGTGGTGCTGCTGGCAAGCGCCGCGTTCACGAGGCGCGAGGCGCGCAGATTGCCCGTCGTGACCGAGTTGTTCTCGCTCTGGCCGTAGTTGCCGCCGACATCGAGCGTCATCGAGTTGAAGATGTTGAACTTCGCGCCGGCCTTGTAGTCGAAAAGCGTCGTCGTGTTGGTCGCGGCGCGATTGCCGAGTTCCGGCGTGCGTCGGCTGACCGTCGTCGTGAAAGTCTTGTAGGCAGGGTTGGTGACGGTTTGACCAGCTGCATTCACGATCGTTGGGCCCGTGGCAGCGCGAGCGGCCGCGAAACCATTGTCCGTCCCATCAGCGTTGATCAGGCCATTTGCCTGGGCAAACTGAACAGCAGCGGCAAGCGGTAGATAGGGATTGTTGTAGTTGATCGCGATCGGCACCCCGAACGCGCCGCCCGGCGCGAGCACCGTGTCGACCGTGTTCTTCGAGAACATGCCACGCGTGTAGAAGGTGACATGATCGCTGGCGTCGTAATGCGCTTCGCCGAAGATGTTGAAGCGCTTGAACGGCGTCTGGAACAGGTTGTACGGGTTGAAGTTGAACTTCTGGAACGTCGGCACCAGCGCGCCCGTGGTCGGGTTGATCTGCTGCACGGGCTGGCCAGGACGGGTGAAACGGCCGGGGACGGTGGTGTTCGACCCACTGGCGCCGCCCGTGAACGACTCTAGCTGGACCGCCGAATAGCTGCGATCGCCCTGCGTGACCGGATCGGACTTCTGGTAGCCGACGCTAAGCACGGCGTTGCCCTTGCCCTCGTCGAAATTGCCGCCGATCGTGATGTCGGTGCGGAAGGTGTTGCCATCACCCTGCTGGTTGATCTGCTCCGAGCTGTTCATCTCGATGCCCGAGAAGTCGGTGCGCGTGACGAAGTTGACGACGCCCGACACGGCATCGGCGCCGTAGGTGGTCGCGGCACCGCCGGTCAGTACGTCGACGCGCTCGATCAGGGCGAGCGGGATGTTGTTCAGATCGACGACGCCGGTGATGTCGGCGGGGGTGATCCGCTGGCCGTCGAGCAGGACGAGGTTGCGCTGCTCACCGAGGTTGCGGAGGT
>NZ_CALMAW010000100.1 GCF_937859915.1 uncultured Sphingomonas sp.
CGCCCAGCGCGCGTGGCAAGCTGCGGGCGGCGGCCAGTTCGTCCTCGGCGAGATAGGCGTTGCGCGAGGACAGGGCCAGGCCTTGGTCGTCGCGCACGATCGGCACGCCGACGATCTCGACGGGCAGATCGAGATCGGTCGCCATCCGCCGCACCACCGCAAGCTGCTGCCAGTCTTTTTCGCCGAACAGGGCGATATCGGGCGCGACCTGGTTGAGCAGCTTGAGCACGACGGTTGCGACCCCGTCGAAATGCCCCGGGCGCGACTCGCCCTCGAGCAGTTCGGACACGCCCGAGACCGAGACATTGGTCGAAAAGCCGGCCGGATAGATCGTCTCGACTCCGGGTGCCCACAGGATCGCGCAGCCCGCTTTCTCGAGCATCTGCGCGTCGGCGCGCTCGCGGCGCGGATAGCGCGTCAGGTCCTCGCCCGCGCCAAACTGCCGCGGATTGACGAAGATCGAGGCGATCACCGCGTCGGCTCGACGCAAACCGTCCTCGACCAGCGCGATATGGCCGGCATGGAGTGCGCCCATCGTCGGCACCAGCGCGACGCGTTTGCCCTCGCCACGCAGCGTCGCGACCGCGTCGCGCAGCGCGGGAAGGTCACGGATGATTTGCACGGGCGGCGGGCCTCCGATATGGCATGCGACAGGCATGGGGGATGCTCTGTGCGGCGACATGGTCGCCAAATCAAGACGGCGGAATCCCGGGGGAAGAACAAGACCATCATGGCTTCGCGCGCGCATCTCATTGTATTCGCAAATGAAAAAGGCGGCACGGGCAAGTCGACGACGGCTGTTCATATTGCGGTCGCCCTCGCCGCACAGGGCCGCAGCGTCGCCGCGATCGATCTCGACACGCGCCAGAAGACCTTCGCGCGCTATCTCGAGAATCGTGTTGCGACCGCGCGCCGCGAGCAGATCGAGCTTGTCTGCCCGCGCTTCGAAGTGTTCGACGCGAGCAAGGATCCGGCGATCGATCGCCGGCTCGATGCGCTCGCCGACGAGGTCGAGTTCGTCATCGTCGACACCCCCGGCCGCGACGACCCTTATGCGATGAAGGCGGTCGCCCGAGCCGACACGCTGGTCACGCCGATCAACGACAGCTTCATCGATCTCGACCTGATCGGCCAGGTCGATCCCGACACCTACCGGATCAAGCGCCCGAGCTTCTATGCGGAGGTGGTGTGGGACGCCCGCAAGGCGCGCGCCAAGGCCGATGGCGGCACGGTCGACTGGGTGGTGCTGCGCAACCGGCTCCAGCATCTCGACGCGCGAAACATGCGCCGCGTCGGCGCCGCGGTCGACGAGCTCTCCAAGCGCGTCGGCTTCCGCGTGATTCCCGGCCTGGGCGAACGCGTCATCTATCGCGAGCTGTTCCCCAAGGGGCTGACCCTGCTCGATCTCGGCGCGATCAAGGAGGCGGGGCTCAGCCACGTCGCCGCGCGCCAGGAGCTGCGCGAGATGGTGGCGGGGCTCCAGCTGCCGCCCGCGGTCGACCTGTTCAACCGCCCGGCGCTCGCCGCCACCGCCTGATCGCGGGTCCGACACCGCCATGAAGATCATCGTCGCGCTCCTCATCATCGCCGGCATCTGGTGGCTCGGCCGGCGTCGTACGGCGAGCGCCGCGCCCGCCCCGTCGTCCGCGGAGGCGCGCGACCTGCTCGGTGTGTCGAGCCGCGCGGGCGAGACCGAGATCCGCGCCGCGCACCGCCGGCTGATCGGCCGCGTCCACCCCGATGCGGGCGGCTCGGCCGCCCTCGCCCGCCGCGTCAATGCCGCGCGCGACTTGCTCGTTGAAGAATTGCGGCGGGACGGTTAGCATTTCTGCAATCCAGACCGGCCATAGACACGGCCCTGACCATTAAGGAGAGCCGCATTGGCCCATCGTTTCGACCCGACCTCGTTGCGCGAATATGACATTCGGGGAATTGTCGGGAAGGCGTTGGGTCCCGATGACGCCACGGCGATCGGTCGTGGCTTCGGCACGCGGGTTCGTCGCGCAGGCGGTACGCGCGTCGCGGTCGGTTACGACGGCCGCACCCATTCGCCGCTGCTCGAGGCCGCGCTGGTCGAGGGGCTGACCGCCAGCGGCGTCGACGTCGTGCGCATCGGGCTTGGGCCGACGCCGATGCTCTATTATGCCGAGGCGACGCTCGAGGTCGACGGCGGCGTCCAGATCACCGGCAGCCACAATCCGGGCGAATATAACGGCTTCAAGATGGTGCTCCAGCACAAGCCGTTTTTCGGCGCCGACATCCAGGATCTCGGCACGCTCGCCGAGGCCGGCGATTGGGACGAGGGCGAAGGCACCGTCTCCAATTACGAGATCATGGACGATTACACCAACCGGATCATGGCAGGCTATGCCGGTGGCGCGTTCAAGATCGGCTGGGATGCCGGCAACGGCGCCGCCGGCCCGATCGTCGACAAGCTGGTCACGATGCTGCCCGGCGAGCACCACACGCTCTTCACCGAGGTCGACGGCAATTTTCCCAACCACCATCCCGATCCGACCGACGAGAAGAATCTCGAGGATTTGAAAAAGCTGGTCAAGGATAAGGGTCTCGACTTCGGCCTTGCCTTCGACGGCGATGGCGACCGGATCGGCGCGGTCGACGGCGAAGGCCGCGTCGTGTGGGGCGACCAGCTGCTCGCGATCCTCGCCGAGCCGGTTCTGCGCGAACTGCCGGGCGCGACGATCATCGCCGACGTCAAGGCGAGCCAGGCGCTCTACGACCGGATCGCCGAGCTCGGCGGCAAGCCGCTGATGTGGAAGACCGGGCACAGCCTGATCAAGACCAAGATGAAGGAAACCGACTCTCCACTCGCCGGCGAGATGAGCGGCCACATCTTCTTCGCGCACGATTATTACGGTTTCGACGACGCGCTCTACGCGGCGATCCGGCTGATCCGCGCGGTGCGTGTGATGGGCGGCTCGCTGACCGACATCAAATCGGCGATGCCGGTGATGATCAACACCCCCGAGATGCGCTTCCAGTCGTCCGACGACCGCAAGTTCAAGGTCGTCGAGGAGGTGCTCGAGCGCCTCGCGGCAAGCGGTGCCGACGTCGACAAGACCGACGGCGCACGCGTCAACACCGTCGACGGCTGGTGGTTGCTGCGCGCGTCGAACACGCAGGACGTGCTGGTCGCGCGCGCCGAGGCCAAGGACGAGGCCGGGCTCGAGCGGCTGATGGGCATGATCAACGACCAGCTCGCGCAGAGCGGCGTCGAGCCGGTGCTGTCCGCGGGGCATTGAGCCGCCCGACGAGCTAAGGGAGTCGGTGCTCCCGCGCAGGGGGGAGCACCGAGACTGCGGCGCGGTGCTTGCCGCTCTGTGCTCCCGCCGGCGCGGGAGCACAGACTCTAGGCAGTACCGAACCCGCCCATCCGCATCGCCCACTGCGCGCCGATCACTGCGCCCTTGGTCGGCCGGATCAGAGCGACTGCGAGCAGGGCGGCAAGCACTGGCCAGGCGACCATCTGAAGCCCCATCGGCCAATCCCACGCCATGTTGGCCGCGACCATCAGCGGCACCAGCACATGGCCGAGCACCAGGATCACGATGTAGGACGGGAAATCGTCCGCGCGCTGGTGGCTCCAGTCCTGGCCGCATGCGGGACAGTGTGGCTGGACGCGCAGCCCGCCGGCGAACAGGGGGGCCGCCGCGCAGCGCGGGCAGCGCCCAAGGAAGCCGCGGAACGCCGCCTGTCGCCAGTCGCGCCGATCGATCCCGTCCATCCCATATCCTCAACCAGCGACCGACGCCGCGTCAATCATCCTCGTCCTCATAGCCGACCAGCGCCAGCGCGCGCGCCTTGATCTGGCGCGTCATGCACCAATGCACCAGCGCCTCCTCGCGGCCGTGCGTCACCCACAATTCGGCGGGTGCCAGCTCCTTGACGGTGGCGGTGAGTTCGTCCCAATCAGCATGGTCGGAGACGATCAGCGGCAGCTCGACATTGCGCTGGCGTGCGCGCTGGCGCACCCCCATCCAACCCGACGCCATCGCCGTGATCGGATCGGGCAGGCGCCGCGACCAGCGGTCGTTGAGCGCACCGGGGGGCGCCAGCACGATCTTCCCGCGCAACTGCTCCTTCGACGCGGCCGTGGCAGGAACGAGTTCGCCGAGCGGCACGCCCAGCTCTTCGTACAATGCGCACAGCCGCTCGAGCGCACCATGGATGTAGATCGGGTCGTGATGACCGCGCAGGCGGAGCTCGGTGATCAGCCGCTGCGCCTTGCCCAGCGCATAGGCACCGACCAGCACGCAGCGCTCGGGATTGGCGTGCAGCGCCTCCAGCAAGCGGTCGATCTCGGCGCCGGTATCGGGGTGCCGGAATACTGGCAGGCCGAAGGTCGCCTCGGTGATGAAGATATCGCACGGTACCGGCTCGAACGGCGCGCAGGTCCGATCGGATCGGCGCTTATAGTCGCCTGACACGACGATTCGCTCGCCGCGATGCTCGAGCACAATCTGCGCCGAGCCCAGGACATGGCCTGCGGGCACGAAGCGCGCGGTGACGTCGCCAAGGGTAATCGTCTCGCCATAGGCAACCGGCTGGCCGGTCTGTGGCCCGTAGCGCGTGTCCATGATCGCCAGCGTCTCGGGCGTCGCCATGACCGCGCCATGGCCGCCGCGCGCATGATCGGCATGACCGTGGGTGACCAGCGCGCGCGGCTTGGGCTGCGAGGGATCGATCCACGCATCACAGGCGGGAATGTAGATGCCCTCGGGGTGGGGCTCGATCCAGGCGCCAAGGCGGGGCATGGACGATAGATGGATGAGGCGGCGAGGAGTTCCCTTCCTCCCATCGCAGACGGGAGGGGGGACCGCTCGCGGAGCGCGTGGTGGAAGGGCACCATCGCAGACGGTACCATCGCAGACGGTGGTGTGCCGCCGCCACCCTTCCACCACCGCCTGCGGCGGCGGTCCCCCTCCCCGGCACGCCGGGGAGGATCAGAGCTAGCGCAGCTTCGAGATCTTCAGTCCGTCGAGCTTGGCGCGCGCCGCGATCGACTCCTCCGAGCGGGTCAGCGCCTTGCCCATGGCCTTGAGCGCCATGCCCTTGGCGGCGAGACGGTGCAGCTTCTGGATCTCGTCCGAGGTCCAGGGCTGCTTATGACGTACGAAACCCTCCGCCATCGGCTCAGTCCGTGATCACCTTGCCCTTGGTGGACGGGTTGGCGGCGATCGTCTTCTTGACCTCCTTCTTGGGCTTCTTGGCTTCCTTGTTGCTCTTCGCCTGACCCTTGGCCATTTCATGCTCTCCTGATTGCGCGGCCATCCTAGCTCGGCTGCAACGCGATGGCGAGGGCTGGCGCTTGCGGCACCAAGCCCCGATATTCGCGGTCGAATGTCAGACCTTACCCCGATTCTCGATCAATGGTTCGCCGGCCGCGGCTGGACTCCGCGGCGCCACCAGCTGGCGATGCTCGACGCCGCGCGCGCCGGCATGAGCGCGCTGCTGGTCGCCCCGACGGGTGCGGGCAAGACGCTCGCCGGCTTCCTGCCCAGCCTCGTCGAGCTGGTCGAGCAACCGACCGACGGGCTGCACACGCTCTACGTCTCGCCGCTCAAGGCGCTGGCGGTCGACATCCAGCGCAATCTGATGACCCCGATCGAGGAGATGGGGCTGCCGATCCGGGTCGAGACGCGCACCGGCGACACGTCGTCGGACAAGAAGGCGCGGCAGCGGATCAAGCCGCCGCAGATGCTGCTGACCACGCCCGAATCGCTCAGTCTGCTGCTGTCCTATCCCGATTCGGCCGAGATGTTCGCATCGCTCAGGACGATCGTGATCGACGAGGTCCATGCCTTCGCCCCCTCGAAGCGCGGCGATCTGCTGTCGTTGTGCATGGCGCGGCTCCAGCGGCTTGCGCCCGACATGCGCCGCGTTGCGCTGTCCGCCACGGTCGCCGATCCGACGCTGTATCGCGGCTGGCTGTCGGGAGACGGCGATCTCGATTCGGTCGCGCTGGTCGAGGGCGATGCCGGCGCCGATCCCGACATCGCCATCCTGCTGCCGCTCGGCCGCGTGCCGTGGGCGGGGCATTCGGGCCGCTACGCCGCCGAGCAGGTGATGCAGCAGATCACGGCGCATACGACGTCGATCATCTTCTGCAACACGCGCAGCCTGGCCGAGCTGATCTTCCAGGATCTGTGGGCGGTCAACGAGCAGCATCTGCCGATCGGCATCCACCATGGCTCGCTCGACCGCGAGGCGCGCGAACGCGCCGAAGGCGCGATGGCGGACGGCAGACTGCGCGCGCTGGTCGCGACCGCCAGCCTCGATCTCGGCGTCGACTGGGGCAATGTCGATCTGGTCGTGCAGATGGGCGCGCCGAAAGGTTCGTCGCGTCTGCTGCAGCGGATCGGGCGCGCCAACCATCGGCTCGACGAGCCCTCGAAGGCCCTGATCGTCCCCGGCAACCGCTTCGAATATCTCGAAGCGCAGGCGGCCTTGGACGCGGTCGAGGCGGGCGAGCGCGACCCCGACATATTCCGCCCCGGCGCGCTCGACGTGCTCGCACAGCACATCATGGCGCTCGCCGCCGCCGCGCCGTTCACGCGCGACGCCATGCTGGCGGAAATCCGCGAGGCCGCGCCCTATTCGACGCTGCCCGAGGAGACGTTCGACCGCGTGCTCGGCTTCGTCGCGACCGGCGGCTATGCGCTGCGCGCCTATGACAAATATCAGCGGATCGTCGAGGGGCCGGACGGGCTGTGGCGCGTCGCGCACCCGCGCTTCATCGCGCAGCACCGGCTCAACGCCGGGATCATCGTCGAGGCGGCGATGCTCACCGTGCGCTTCCGCAACGGCCGCTCGCTGGGTCGCGTCGAGGAGGGGTTCGCCGCCTCGCTCAGCCCCAAGGACACCTTCTTCTTTTCCGGGCTCAGCCTCGAGGTCGAGGGGGTCAAGGGCGAGGATCTGTTCGTCCGCGCGACCAGCCGCCCGGCGCGGATCCCGACCTATGGCGGCTCGCGCATGCCGATCTCGACCAATCTCGCCGACCGCGTCCGCCATTTCCTCCACGAGCCCGAGCAATGGCCGCGTTTCCCGCCCGACGTGCGCGAATGGCTCGAGGCACAGCGCGACCGCTCGATCCTGCCTGCGCCCGACCGGCTGTTGGTCGAGACATTTCCGCGCGAGGGCCGGCATTATATGGTCGTCTACAGTTTCGAGGGCTGGAACGCACACCAGTCGCTCGGCATGCTGGTCACGCGGCGGATGGAGACCGCCGGGCTGCAGCCGATCGGCTTCGTCGCCTCGGACTATGCGATCGCGACCTATTCGCTCAAGCCCGTGACCGATCCTGCCGCATTGTTCTCCCCCGACATTCTCGACAATGAGTTCGTCGAGTGGGTGCAGGAATCGTCGCTGCTCAAGCGGGCGTTCCGCGAGGTCGCGGTAATCGGCGGACTGGTCGAGCGCCAGCATCCCGGCAAGCGCAAGACCGGGCGCCAGGTCAGCTTCTCGACCGATCTGATCTACGACGTACTGCGCCGCTACGAGCCCGAGCATCTGCTGCTGGAAGCCGCCTGGGAGGATGCCAAGGCGCGGATGACCGATGTCGGCCGGCTCGGGCGGTTGCTCGACACCGCCGCCGACCGCATCGAACATGTCGATCTCGAGCGCGTCTCGCCGCTGGCGGTGCCCGTGCTGGTGCTGATCGGGCGCGAGAAGGTCGCGGCCGGTACCGCCGACGACGCCTTGCTGATCGAGGCGGAGGCGCTCGTCGCCGAGGCGATGGGCGGGGCGGCGGCACCCGCATCGCCAAATTAACCATCTGATTTAACGCCCGACTCATTTCGCCAGCCTAGGCCGGACCTCGCTCGGGGGAGCGTCCGGATCGAAGGCTGTCCGCATGAAACGACTCTGGCTTTCCGCCTGCATGGCAGCGATCGCGCTGGTTGCCCCGGCGTCGGCGCAGACGGGCGGCGACGGCCGGATCGGCACGGGCCTCGAATGCGTCCCGTTCGCGCGTCAGGTCTCGGGCATCCAGATCTTCGGCAATGCTGCGACCTGGTGGAACCAGGCGGCGGGGCGCTATGCCGAGGGCGCGGCCCCGCGGGTCGGCGCGGTGCTGGTATTCCGCGCGACCGGCGTGATGAAGCTCGGGCATGTCGCGGTGGTCAGCCGCATCGTCTCCGACCGCATCCTGATGATCACCCATGCCAATTGGTCGCGGATCGGCGGCGTGCGCGGTCAGATCGAACGCGACGTGACGCTGGTCGATGTCTCCCCCGGCAACGACTGGAGCCAGGTCCGCGTCTGGTGGCGCGACAGCCAGGGGCTCGGGACGACCGCCTATCCGGTCTACGGCTTCATCTACGGCCGCGCCGCCGGATCGGGCGTCCAGATCGCGCGACCGAGCAAGGATTTGAGCGGCCCGTCGCCGGACATCGTCGGTGCGGTAATCGACTCGCTGGGATAAGCAGCGAAACGCCGTCAGCCGAGCGTCGGGAGCGGCCGCGCCGCGCGCGCCGCGCGCAGCAGGCGTTTG
Organism: uncultured Sphingomonas sp.; assembly: GCF_937859915.1. GTDB lineage: Bacteria > Pseudomonadota > Alphaproteobacteria > Sphingomonadales > Sphingomonadaceae > Solisphingomonas. The sequence goes on from NZ_CALMAW010000100.1 coordinate 8,513, forward strand.
CCGCGCAGGGTCATCTCCAGGCGCGTCGCGACCAACAGGCCGATACCGAGGCTCAGTCCGATCCCCGTCGCCAGCAGCGCGACGCGGCCGGCGCTCGAAAATTCATAGCCGACCACACGCCGCGCCACGACCAGTCCGACCAGCAGGATCACGGCCGCGGGGGAGCTACGCTGGTTGAGTTGGTGGGTGGCCGGGTCGACGCTGATCGTCATCATCGTCCCGCGATACCAGCCGATCGCCGCCCCTACCACGACGGCGAGCGCGCACCATAGCCAGCCGGTCGGCGTCGGCGGATAGGCATAGAAAAGCGCGGCCACAATCGCGACATAGACGGCAGGAAGGATCCATAGCGTCTCGAGTCGCAATCGCCGGGCCGCGCGCATCCGCCGGATCCGGATCGCGAAGACAAGCGCGAGGCCGACGGCCGGGACGACATATTGCATCCACGGTGCGGCGATGATGTGCGGATGCATGACGCTTCCCCCAAATCCTGCCGCTGTATTATCTCTATAGAGCACCGATTCGCAAGCGGCTTGCACGGACCGATCCGGCTGCTAAGGAGCCGCATGGTTCGCTTTTCGTTCGCTGGCGTCGAACTCGCCGCGCTGGTGCCGGGGGCGCTTGGTTGGCCGGCGCGGCGCGCGCTGCTAGTCGCCGATCTCCATCTCGAAAAGGCGAGCTTCTACGCCGCGGGCGGACAGATGCTGCCGCCCTACGACACCGCGGCGACGCTGCGTGACCTCGCCGCGCTGATCGAGTCGACAGACGCGCGCGAAGTCTGGTGTCTCGGCGACAGTTTTCATGACGCCAAGGGCTGCGAGCGGCTCGCCGACGACGCCCGTGCGCTGCTGCGTGGGCTGACCGCGCGCACCCAGTGGACCTGGATTTCCGGAAATCACGACGTCGCCGCGGTGCGACTGGCGGACCATTGCGGCGGGCATGTCGTCGATGAGGCCGAGGTCGACGGGTTGCTGCTCCGCCACGAGGCGGACCCCTGTGAGACGCGGCCCGAATTGTCGGGCCATTTCCATCCCAAGCTGCGGCTGTCGCTGCGCGGGCGCAACGTCGCGCGGCGCTGCTTCGTCGCGACTGCAACCAAGCTGATTCTGCCCGCCTTCGGTGCGCTCACTGGCGGTCTCGACGCCGGCCATCCGGTAATCCGCGCCGCGATTGCAGGCCGCCCCGCCGAGGCGCTGATTCCACTCGCCGACCGGCTGCTCCGCTTTCCGATCGCAGCGTAGGACCTTCCCGTCATCGTCACGCCGGACGTGATCCGGCATCCAGAGCCGCGAACGGGAGCGCGTGAAGCCCTGGATCCCAGATCAAGCCCGGGATGACGGTCGAGGTGCGTCTGCCCTTCCCTATTGCTTGCGCGCCGCCGCGGTCTCGTCGCGCACCGGCTTGAACTCCGACGTCGCGTTCCAGGTCGGCCATGCGCGCGACCCGGCGAGCTTGGCGCCGATCGCGTAGAACAGGTTCACATCCGCCGTCGCCCCGCGCAGATCCCAGCCGGCAGACCAGGTGTCGCACGTCTGGTGATAGCAATGGGCGGTATAGTCGCTGACCCAGGCGTCGCCCGCGGTGCGCCCACCCGCGACCAGATCGACGCCGCCGCCGGCCCCCATCAGCAACAGCGTCGGCACGCCGCGCTTGGCGAGCGAGAAATGGTCGGCGCGGTAGACGAGGCCGCGCTCGGGCTTGGCATCGGGGGTGACGACCCGGCCCTGCGCCGCCGCCGCGGTTGCAAGATCGCCGTCGAGACTGTCCTGCCCGGCGCCGATCAGCACCACGTCACGCGACGGGCCCGCGGTCTGGAGGATGTCGATGGTGAGGTTCGCGACCGTCGTCGGCAGCGCGAAGGCGGGGTGCTGCGCATAATATTCGGAACCGAGCAGCCCGCGCTCCTCGGCGGTCCAGAAGCCAAAGCCGATCGTCCGCTGCGGCGCCGGCCCGGCCTTGTAGGCGCGCGCGAGCGCGAGCAGGCTGGCGACGCCGAGCCCATCGTCGTTGGCGCCCGGCCGGATGGTGCGGCCCTGCGCGTCGGGTGCGCCGACACCATAAGCGTCCCAATGCGCGCCGAACAGCACCGTCTCGTCCGCATGCGTCGTGCCGGGAATCTTGGCGAGGACATTGTGGCTCTCGATCGCACTGCTCGCGACCGGCATGTCGATCGCGAAGCGCGCGCCGTCGAGCGTCACCGGATGGAAGCTCGCCGAGCGCGCCGTGGCAGACAGTGCGTCAAGATCGAGCCCGGCGGCGGCGAACAAGGCTTTCGCGAACGGCATCGCGATCCACGACTGGACCGCGACCGGCTGCGGCGCGCCTGGCTCTACCGGCAGCGCATAGGTGCCGCCGACGGTGTTGCCCGCGACGTTCCAGCCATAGCCCGCCGCCCCGGTCTCGTGGACGATCAGCGCACCGATCGCGCCGCGTCGCGCCGCCTCCTCATATTTGTAGGTCCAGCGGCCATAATAGGTCATTGCCGCGCCGCCGAACTTTCCGAACGCGTCGTCGCCGGGCTTTGCGGCATAATCGGGATCGTTGACCAGGAAGATCGCGATCTTGCCGTGCAGGTCGACCCCCTTAAAGTCGTCCCAGCCGCGTTCCGGCGCGGAAACCCCATAGCCGACGAACACCATCTGCGCGTCCGCAATCGCGACATGACGGGTCGCACGCGTCGTGCCCGGCGCGATGTCTGTGCCCGGGATGGGTGACAATGCCTTGCCGCGAACGGTGATCGCCAGCTTGGTCGGTGCGCCCGACACATCGTGGATCATCGGCACGGTCTGCGTCCAGCCGCCGCCTGGCGCGGCCGGCTGCAGCCCCAGCGCCTTCAGCCGTGCGACCAGATACGCGATCGTCCTGGACTCGCCCGGCGTGCCCGGCGCGCGACCCTGATAGGGATCGGAGGCGATCTCCTTCACGGTCGCCGAAAGCTCGGCGGGTGTCACCGGCGCGGGCGCAGGCGCGGCAGCAAGCAGCAGCGGCGCGAGGGCAAGGGCGGCGGACTTGGTGATCGCGCTCACCCTTGCGCTCCATAGCTCGCCATGACGTCGCGGCGCAGCGCGGAGCCGCTGTCCGGTCGCGCATAGAACATGTGGCCCCCCGGATACATGTGCAGCTTGATGCGGTCGGTGACGCCGTAGCCCGGCATCTGCGCGATCAGCAGCCGCGAGCCGAAATAGGGGCAGGACAGATCGTTCCAGCCATGGACGATCGTCACCGCCATCTTGGGATCGTTGGCGATCGCCTTGCGCAGGTCGGTGACGGGATTATCGCTATTGTCGCGCTCCCACAGGCGGTTCACGTCGAACGACAGCGCGTTGTAGCGGCCGTCGACCTTCCAGCCGACCTGATTGGTGACGAAATCGACCATCGCCGAGGTGGTCGGCGCGATCAGCGTTTCGAGCAGCGGGTCGCCGTAGCGGACCTCGGGACTGGCCGGGAAGGGATCGTAGCTGGTCACGTTCGAATCGTAGATCGAGCCGACCTTGCCCTCCGACCGGTGGACCTCGCGCAGATAGGTGCGGATGTCGACGCGGCCGTCCATCCGCCGCACCAGCACGGGGTCGAGCCCGGTGAGATCGGCGACCTTGGCGGACAGCCGATCGGTCGCGACCTTGTCAGCGGGGCCGGCCAGGAAATCGGTGACGAACTGCGTGCGGTCATATTGTTCGACCGGCGCCATCGTGGTCTCGGTGAGCGGCGTGCCCTTGCGCTCGAAATTGCCCGCGGTCATCGCCGTCAGATTGATCATCCAAGGCAGCGGCGACAGCGCGTCGTCCTGCCCGATCGCGGGCGGGTCGAGATAGGGCGAGACCATCGTCATCCCCGAAATGCCGACCCCCATCTGAGTCTGCAGATAATAGGCCAGCCGCGGCACGCGGTAGCCGCCATAGCTCTCGCCGACGAGATATTTCCGGCTCGTCATCCGGTCGTTCTTGAGCAGCCAGTCGTAGACGACGCGGCTGAGGTAATGGATGTCCGCCTCGGCACTGTAGAACGCCTTCTTGGTCGCAGCCTCGTCGACGCGCGTGCGGGAAAAACCGGTGCCAATCGGATCGATGAAGACGAGGTCGGTGAAGTCGAGCCAGCTGTTGGCATTGTCGTGGAGCACCGCAAGATCCGACGGCGCGTCGCCCGCCTCGCCGAACGGCACCTTCTTGGGCCCGATCGCGCCGAGGTTGAGATAGACGGAGGCTGCGCCCGGCCCGCCGTTGAACGCGAAGGTGACCGGGCGCGCGGCGCTGCGGCCAGGCACCGTGTAGGCGGTGTAGACGACCTCGCCGATCGTCTTGCCCTTGTCGTCCTTGACCGGGATCGAGCCGACGGTCGCGACATAGTCAAGCCGCTTGCCGCCGATCATCGCGCTTTGCTTGACCGACTTGGCCGCGGGAAAGGGATCAAAGTCGGTGTCCGCCTTGGCGGCATCCTTGGCCTGGTCCTTGATCTCGCCCTTGTCGGGCTTGTCGGGCTTGTCGGCCGCGTGGAGCGGGCTTGCGAGCGCGACGAGAAACGGAAGGCAGGCAGCGAGAGCAACAGAGCGCATGAGGTAACCCCTTGGGATGGCGGGCACTCTGCGGTGCCTGGACGCGTCGTCTTAGATCACGCGCGGCGCGGCCGGGCAAGCCGGCGAGATCGATCCGTTTGGGTCGCAACTTGGTCGAGTTTGGCGCAGGTTGATATCGACCCGGCGGGCGACGCCTTCGCGGTACGAGGTGCCGCAATACACCGCCCCTAGCGATTGCGCGCAAGTAACGGCCGTACGGTCGCGATCGATTATCAGCGATGTCAAAGGCGAAGACAGTGATGGCGCGCCCATGCTGCCAAGAGATTGCGTGGCTATTTGTCGATCATGCCTTGCCCCCGGTCGCCGCGCGATCAATTCCCTATTAAGAAGACTTTAGTCGAACGGTGGGAGCCGGGTGATGGGGTACGAGTCGAGGGCAGTTGCGCAGGGGGTGGAAAGGGTGGTCGACGATCGGATAAGCACGCTGACCGAGGCGCAGCGCATTGTCCTGCGGCTGGTCTGGCAAGGCTTTGAATCAAAAGACATCGCGCGTCAGCTCGGCGTTACCCACTTCGCCGTGAACCGGCGGATCGAGCGTGCGATCGAGATCCTCCAGCTGCGCAACCGCAAGGAGGCGGCGCGCGCGCTCGCCCAGCATGAGGGTGCAATGTGCGAGCGGATCGCATGGGAGCCGATCCCCCTCGCGCATCCCGGCGAATCTCCCGATGCCGGGGCGTCCGCCGGGAACGGGCGGCCCGGATTTCCCTGGCCGTTCGCCACCACCGACCGAAGCGATGGACTCGACGTGCCCACCCGCCTGTTCTGGGCGCTGATCGGCATTCCGGTGATCGTGATGTTGGCGTGGGGCATCTTCCTGTCGGGCATCGGTGCGCTGGACACGCTGCGTGTCTAGCGTGGGGTCGATCCAATAGGGGCCGACGCTGTGGCGTCGGCGGGAGATGGCATCATGCTCAAGGAACGTCGGGAAATCGTCGAGGGGCTGCGGGATCAATTGCAGGAGACGGAACTGGCGGTCGAGAGCGCCCTGGTCGCGATCGGGCAGCTCGTCACCGCGCTGCCAATCGCGCGGGCCAAGGCAAATATCTCGCCGGTCGCCGGACAGGCCGCGTTCGACAGCATGGCGGCAGCGCTTGCCGGCATCGTCCGGGTGCGCGGGCATATGGTCGATGCCCACGGCCATCTCGAGCAGACGCGCGGTCAGTTCCGGATGCCCGTCGTGGGCGCAGGGGCGGGCTATGAGAAGCCGCCGGCCGCGCAGCTCGAGATCGTCCCGACCAGCGCCGCGGCCTGACCGGATCGATATGGTGAACCGCCGATGCGCGTCGGGTCGGAGCCGACCATGACGCTCGTCATCATCTACTGGATGACGCTGATCCTGTGCTGCGCGATCGTGGCCTGGGTCGGCGAGCGGGACGAGAAGGTCTGCATCGCCGCCTACGCAATTGCGTCGATCTTGAGCGCGCGGGCGGTCTCGCCGATGGCGACGCGGCTGCGGACGGTCGAATGGCCGCTGCTCGGCGTCGACGTCCTGATGCTTCTCGTCTTCCTTGTCTTCGTCGTCCGATCACGAAGGTATTGGCCTTTATGGACCACAGGAATTCAGGTCGTCAGCCTGTTGGGAAACACGGCGGTCCTGTCCAGGGCCACACGGCACGCTTACGCCATGACGCTCGCGATCATGGCCTATGGCATTCTCTCGACCCTGCTGATCGCAGCGCTGCGAAGTCACCTGAGACGGCGCCGGTCGCGAATGTCGGATTTAAGGCTCTAGGGGCGTTCGCCCGACGCATCTTGAGCGCCGAGCGCCGCGTGTATCAGGGGCTGGCGCAAGGAATCGGGGGCAATGCCGTCTGGATATTCCTGCTCGAACTGTACGCGTCGCACACCGAATGCCGGCGGATCGATGTTTCGAGCCTATGCCGTACCGCGCCGATCCCCGCCGCCACCGCGCTCAGGAAGCTGCAGCGGCTCCATGCGGCGGGGCTGATCGAGCGCGAACCGGACGTCATGGATCGTCGCCGCGTGTTCGTCTCGCTGCCGCCACAGGCGATCGCCAAGGTCGAAGCCTGTCTGCTCGAGATCGCGAAGATCCACGGCATCGAGCTGTGACAGGCCGATTCTGGCTTTGTTGGGTCCAGCATGAACCTATCGCGACTTAACATAGACTAAGGTCGACCTTGCCTACGACGAACAGATTCTCGATATTAGACGTCAGTCGCCGCCGAGGACCGCCCGATGACGGCCCCCCGCATTGGTCCTCGGCGGCGACATGGCGCGCTGCGACTGCCCCTCCCGGCGCCCCCAGGTATCGACCGCCCCCGGTCGCCGGTAGCTCGGCTTACCCGATGGACCCCTCCGTCTCGCCTTGCGTTGCAGTCGAGACCGAGAGGACGCCCTATGACTGCCACCACGCTGCGCCGCGACTATCTCACCCGCCCGATATTGGGCGCCGTTGCGGGTGTGATGCCCGCTCTGTCTGCGACCGAAGCCGAAGCGATTGACGCCGGCGACACATGGCTCGACGCCGACCTGTTCACCGGCAATCCCGATTGGGCGGCGCTGCTTGCGATACCGCCGGCGCGTCTCTCCGCCGAAGAGCGGGCCTTTCTCGACGGCCCGGTCGAGACGCTGTGCGCGCTGGTCGACGACTGGCAGGTGACGCAGGCGCATGATCTGCCGCCCGAAGCCTGGGATCGGCTAAAGCACGACAAATTCTTCGGGATGATCATTCCCAAGGCGCATGGCGGGCTCGGCTTCTCGGCCTTCGGTCATTCGGAGGTGGTGCGCAAATTGTCGACCCGCTCGTCGGCGCTGGCGGTGACCGCGATGGTGCCCAATTCGCTTGGGCCGGGCGAGCTCATCCTGCGCTTCGGCACCGCCGCGCAACAAAGCTATTGGCTGCCGCGGCTCGCCGATGGCCGCGAGATACCGGCATTCGGGCTGACTTCGCCCGAAGCGGGATCGGACGCCGCTTCGATGATCGACGAGGGCATCGTCACCCATGGCGATTGGCGGGGCGAGACGGTGCTCGGCATCCGGCTCAACTGGCGCAAGCGCTACATCACGCTCGGCCCGGTCGCCACGCTCCTCGGCCTCGCCTTCAAGCTTCGCGACCCCGAACGGCTGCTCGGCGGCGACGCGGAGATCGGCATCACCGTCGGGCTGGTCCCCACTGACCTGCCCGGCGTCGAGATCGGCCGCCGCCATCTGCCCGCGATGCAGGCGTTCATGAACGGCCCCAATGCCGGGCACGACGTGTTCATCCCGCTCGACCATGTCATTGGCGGCCGCGAGCGCGTCGGGCAAGGCTGGAAGATGCTGATGAGCGCGCTTGCCGCCGGGCGCGGGATCTCCCTGCCCTCGCAGTCGGCAGCCGCCGCCGCCTTCGCGGCCCACGCAACCGGCGCCTATGCGCGGGTCCGCACCCAATTCCATCTGCCGATCGCGGCGTTCGAGGGCATCCAGGAGCGGCTAGCGCGGATCGCCGCCAATGCCTATCTGCTCGACGGCGCGCGACGGCTGACCTGTGCCGGGCTCGACCAGGGCCACCATCCCGCGGTGATCTCCTCGATCATGAAGCTCCACGCCACCGAGCGGATGCGGATCGTGGTCGACGATGCGATGGACGTGCACGGCGGCAAGGCGATCATCGACGGGCCGAACAATTATCTCGGCAACGCCTATCGTTCGGTGCCGGTCGCGATCACCGTCGAGGGCGCCAACATCCTGACCCGCAGCCTGATGGTGTTCGGCCAGGGCGCGATCCGCTCGCATCCCTATCTGCTCGACGAGGTCCGTGCGATCGGCGAGCCCGACCGCGCGCTGGCATTGCGCGACTTCGATGCGGTGCTGTGGAAGCATGTCGGCCACGCGCTCAAGACGGCGATCCGCAGCTTCGCACGGACCTGGACCGCCGGCGCCTTCGCGCCCGCCCCGCGCGCCGGCAAGGCGACGCGCTTCTACCGCCAGATGTCGCGCTACGCCGCCGCCTTCGCCTTCACGTCGGACGTCGCCTTCCTCACGCTGGGCGGCGAGCTCAAACGCCGTGAACTGCTGTCGGCACGGCTCGGCGACGTGCTGTCCGAACTCTATCTGCTCGCCGGTGCCCTCAAGCGTTGGGAGGATGAGGGCCGGCAGGACGCCGATTTCGTGCTGCTGCGCTACTGTATGGACGCGGGCTTCGCGACGATCGAGAGCCGCTTCGACGAGATCTTCGCCAACATGCCCGGCCGCGCGGTCCGCTGGATGCTGCGGCTGTTCGTGATGCCGTTCGGCCGTCGCCGCCGCGGTCCGTCGGACCGGCTGGTGCGCCAATGCGCCGCGATCCTGACCGAGCCGTCGGCGGCGCGCGACCGGCTCACCGCCGAAATCTATCGCGGCAACGGCGACGACGCGGTGTCGCGGCTCGACTCCGCGTTCAAGCAGGCAATCGCCGCACAACCGATCCTCGATCGGCTGCGCAAGACGGGGATCAAGGATTGGCACGCCGCCGGTGATCGGCTCGACGCCGGCGAACGCGCGCAGCTCGAGGCCGCCGACGCGGCAACCGCCGCCGTGATCGCGGTCGACGATTTTGCCGCCGACGCGCTGTCCGCGCCGGTGACCGAACCCGATCCGGACACCCAGCGGGTCTACGCCTGACCGCCCCGGGGTGACGCGCGCGCCGTGGAGCGAGATCGGTGCGGTCGCGTTCTATCGGGGAACGGATGAGGAGGCAGCGGTGCAGACCGCACTACGGGACAGGCTGACGGCGGGGCTGGGGACGGTGATCATCCTCGCGCTGCTGGGCTATGTCCTGTTTCTCGGGCTCAGCGTCGACCTGCGGCGCGTCATCGAACAGCCGCTCGCGCTGCTCGACCTGCGTGCGCTGCCACCAAAACCGCCCCTCCGTCACCCGGTCGAGCGCAAGACAGCGGGAACGCCCGCCGCCGCATCGCCGCGCGCGCTCAAGGCCAAAGCGACACCAATCGTGGTGCCGCCGCCGCTCATTGTGCTGCCCGCACCGCCGACTCTGATCGTTGCGCCGAGACCCGGCGTCGGGGCGGCCGCGTCGGCGGGCGCGTCCGATCGCCCCGGTCCGGGTCAGGGCGCGGGCGGTCGCGGCGACGGTACGGGCGACGGCGGCGACGGCAGTGGCGACGGTGGTGGCGACACCCCGCCCCGCCAGATCAGGGGCCGCCTCAAAATCTCGGACATGCCCGGCGACCTGCCGGTGGGCTTTACCGGCGGCACAGTCGCGGTGCGCTTCACCGTCGAGACCGATGGTCATGTCACGCACTGCACAGTCACCGGCTCGAGCGGCAACGCCGAGCTCGACGGGGTCACTTGCCGGCTGATCGAACAACGCTATCGCTTCGATCCCTGCCGCGATCCCCAAGGTCACCCGATCCTGTCGACGGTGGTCGAAAACCACAGCTGGACGATCGAGCGCGAACCGCAGCAGACGGGCGGCTAGGCGCCAAAACTGGCAACCCTTTCGATCGCACCAAGCCTGTTAGGGCCGCCGTCCACCGTCCGACGCATGAAACCTTGCCGACGCGGTCTACGACCACGGCGAAGGGGACGACCGAGCGGCGACGGCGGGTGCATGCTCAGCGCCCCGCCGTCACGCACCTATCTCACTCAGCAGCCATTCTTGCGATTCTGCGCCGCGTCGTGCTTCTTGTCGAGATGCCGGCCGAGCAGCGCGCCGCCGCCAGCCCCCGCAAGCGTTCCGAGCGTACCGCCGCCGACGGCATGACCGACCAGGGCGCCGCCGACGCCGCCGGCGATCAGACCCGTGGTGCCGCTGCTGCGCTTGCAATTCTCGTCATACCGACCGCCGCGGCCCTGATAGGCATGGTCGTGGTCGTAATTGCCGTTCTGCGCGAGTGCCGCCGAGGGCATCATCGCGGGTGCCGACGCCATCGTCGCCAGCGCCGCCATCGTCAAAATTCTACGCATCGGGATCCTCCTTCATGACGAGCCGCCAACGAAACAGGATGCGGGTGGTTGCGCCATGCTGGCCCAACCTTAGCGGGCACGGCCGCGCCGTCAGGCCTTGTCGACGATAGGCACGAACATATAGCCTTCGTTGCGCACGGTGCGGATCAGTTCGCCGCCGCCCTCATGCCCGGCGAGCTTGCGCCGCAGCCGGCTGACCTGGACGTCGATCGCGCGGTCATAATGGTCGCTCTCCGACCCGGTCGCATAATCGAGCAGCTGGTCGCGGCTGAGCACGCGGCGGGGATGTTCGACGAAGGCGCGCATCAGGCGGAACTCGCTGTCCGACAGCGCCACCATCGCCTTCGCCGGATCGATCAGCGTGCGCCCGATCAGATCGATCGCCCAGCCCGCGAAATGCGTCATCCCGTCCTGCGCATCGACGACGCGCAACCCGTTGGCGGGGGCGACGTCGTTCGCCGCGGCCTGCCCCTCGCGTCGGCGCAGCACGGTGCGGATGCGGGCGAGCAGTTCGCGCGGGTTGCATGGCTTGGCGAGATAATCCTCGGCGCCCATTTCGAGCCCGACGATGCGGTCGATGTCGCTGCCCACCGCCGACAGCATGATCACCGGCGGCGCGTCGTCGCGCTGGAGCTGGCGCAGCGCCGACAGCCCGTCCTCACGCGGCATCATCACGTCGAGTACGATCAGGTCGTAGCGGCGGCTCTGCAGCTTCTCGCGCATCTCGATCGGATCGGCGGCGGTATCGGTGCGGTAGCCATGCTTGTCGAGGAAGGACGAAATCAGGCTGCGGATGCCCGCATCGTCGTCGACGATCAGAATGTGCGTCGCGAGATCCATGCGGAGGAGAATGGCGTTCATCGGGGGGCTTTGCCAGCCCCACTTTGCACCAAGATCGCAGTCACGCCGCAGCAACGCCACGCAATGACACAAAGTGCAACACCCGGGGGCGGCGCGACATCCGCCGGCAAGGCTCGGCGCGTATCGCGACGCCCTGGCTATGGGAGGGTGATGACGATGTCCGGACGCCGCCTGATCTTGCCGCTGCTTCTGATCCCGTCCGCCGCCGGGGCGCAGGCCTTGTCGCCGGTCGGTCCGGCATCGGCGGGCCCGCTGGCGATCCTGATCGCGGCGCTCGCGCTGCTGGCGGTGGCAGGGCTGCTGGCGACGGGCCGCATAGGCTGGCGATTCGCCGCGATCGCGGTCGTCGCCGGCGGTGCACTGATCGGCGGCGACGCGTTGCTCGACGGCGCGCAGACCGCGGTCGCCGTCAGCCTGTGAGGCCGCGCCTGCCATGACACGAGACGCAGGGACCTCCGACGTGGCATATCGATGCGCATGAACCCGTTCCGCCGCCCGCTGCCCTGGCGCGAACCGCCGCTCGTCTTCCAGATCCTCGTGCTGCTGCTTGCGGGGCTCGTCGTAGCCCAGTTGGTCACGCTGCTGCTCACGCTGGTGCTGCCCCCCGCGCCCCCCGCGCAGCACAGCTTCGGCGATGTCGTCGCCGCGCTGAAGGGGGAGCATAATGGCGGCCGCCTGTTGCGCCGCGAACAGTCCGGCCCCCCCGATTTTAGGCGACCGGGGTGGTTCACCTCGGCGCAGTCGCAGCACCAGCTCGCAGAGATGCTCGGTGCGCGCGACGATGACGTCCGCCTCGCCTTCTACGCGCCACTGCCCTTTGCCGGGATCACCGCACCGCCGACGATGCCGCTGCCGATCGAACCGGTGGCCTGGCAGACCTGGCCCCAACCGCTGCGCGGCGTTCCGCTCGCGCCGATCGCGACACAGGCGCGGCTGATCCCGGCCAGCCTGGTCATGGAAGGCCCGGGCCCCGCAGGGGGCGGCTTTCCGGGCGGCGTCATGGGCGGCGGGAGTGGCGGCCGCGGCATCGGGGGCGGCGCGGGCGGTTTCGGCCACGATCGCGGCCCGCGCGGCGGCGTGGGGGGTGGT
>NZ_CALMAW010000101.1 GCF_937859915.1 uncultured Sphingomonas sp.
GGCCCAGGCCCGCAGCTTGTGGCGGGCACAACGTTAGACAAGCGACGTGGGGCCTGGGCCCCGGCGTGCGCCGGGGAACGGCTATCTATCTCACCCCTTCGAAAGCAGCGCCGCTTCGTCGCGTGCGAGATAGTCCCGGGTGATCGGCAGCGCGCGGCGGTTGCGGACATATTGGATCTGGAAATTGACCATCTCGCCCCAGCGGAAGGCGGTGGTCGCGCCGGCGAGGTAGAAGCGCCACATGCGATAGAAGCGTTCGTCGTACAGCGCGACGATCTGCTCGCGCGCCGCGCCCGTGCGCGCGTACCAATGGTCGATGGTGAGGCCGTAGTGCAGCCGCAGCACCTCGATGTCGGAGACGATCAGCCGCTCGCGCTCGCTTGCCGCCACCGTCTCGCTCATCGCGGGGATGTAACCGCCGGGGAAGATATATTTGGCGGTGAAGCTGTCGGTATAGCCCGGCGGCCCCATCCGCCCGATCGTGTGGATCAGCGCGACGCCGTCCTCGGTCAGCAGGTCGCGGACCTTGCGGAAATAGGTGCGGAAATCGGGCACGCCGACATGCTCGAACATGCCGACCGACACGATGCGGTCGAAATGGCCGGTCAGCGTGCGATAGTCGATCAGCTCGAAGCGGACGCGGTCGGCGACGCCCGCCGCCTCGGCCCGCTGCCGCGCGACCTTGAGTTGCTCCTCGCTGAGCGTGATGCCGAGCACGTCGACGTCGGCGACGCGGTGGAGATAGAGCGCCATCCCGCCCCAGCCGCAGCCGATGTCGAGCACAGTCTGGCCAGGCTTCAGATCAAGCTTGGCGGCGATGTGCGCCTTCTTGGCGAGCTGCGACCGGTCGAGGTCGAAATCGACATTGTCCTCGCCGAAATAGGCGCAGCTATATTGCTTGTCGCGATCGAGAAAGAGATCGTAGAGCCGATCCGACAGATCGTAATGATGCGCGACGTTGCGCTTCGACTGGCGCGCCGAATTGGCGCGGAACAGCCTGGTCAGCCAGGGGTGCTCGCCGGTGCCAAGCCCGTCGTCGCGCGCGGACTCCCACGGCACGTTGGCGCGGAACAGGTCGAGCAGCGCCAGAATGTCGTCGCCGTCGACGTCGAGCCGGCCGTCCATATAGGCCTCCGACACACCCAGCGTCGGCTTGCGCATGATGTCGAACGGCACGCGGCGATCGTGGAAGGTCATGTGGACGGGCGCGCGCGCCGGATCGGCGGCCCCATAGCGGTGGGTGCGGCCGGCGGCGTCGGTGATGATCAGCTCACCCTTGCGGATGATACGGCGGAAGAACGGATCGAGTAGCATTTCAGGACGTGCTTTAGGGGCAGCACGCCCTTTTTCGCAAGATCACAGGATAAAAGGCAACGATTCGAGCGGTCAGCCAAGCGCCGCCTGCTTCTCGTCGGCCAGCCGGTCGAGCTCGGCACGGCTCTTCTTCTCCGCCGCCGACTTGAGCTGGCCGCACGCCGCCATGATGTCGCGACCCCGCGGGGTGCGCACCGGCGCCGAGATGCCCGCCTCGAAGACGATGTTGGAAAAGGCGCGGATCCGCTCGGGCGTCGAGCATTCATAATCCGCGCCCGGCCAAGGGTTGAACGGGATCAGATTGACCTTGGCGGGCAGCTTGTAGTGGCGCAGCAGCCGGACCAGTTCGTGCGCATCCTCGGCGCTGTCGTTCTTGTCCTTGAGCATGACATATTCGAAGGTGATCCGCCGCGCATTATTGGCGCCGGGATAGGCGGCGCAGGCAGCGAGCAGCTCGTCGATGCCATATTTGCGGTTGAGCGGGACGATCTCGTCGCGCACTTCCTTGGTCACCGCGTGCAGCGAGACCGCGAGGTTGACGCCGATCTCCTCGCCGGCGCGCGCGATCATCGGCACCACGCCCGAGGTCGACAGCGTAATCCGCCGGCGCGACAGGCCGAGCCCGTCGCCGTCCATGACGATCTTGAGCGCGTCGCGCACCGCGTCGAAATTATAGAGCGGCTCGCCCATCCCCATCATCACGATGTTGGTGAGCATGCGGCCCTCGGGCTGCGACGGCCACTCACCGAGCGCGTCGCGCGCGAGCATGACTTGGCCGACGATCTCGCCCGGTGTCAGGTTGCGCACCAGCCGCATCGTGCCGGTGAAGCAGAAGCGGCAATTGAGCGTGCAGCCGACCTGGCTCGACACGCACAGCGTGCCGCGATCCGCATCGGGGATGAACACCATTTCGAAATCATGCCCGTCGGGCGAGCGCAGCAGCCATTTGCGCGTGCCGTCGGTCGAGACCTGCGCGGTCACCACCTCGGGCCGCGCGACGACGAAGCGCTCGGCGAGCCAGGGATGCTGGACCTTGGCGATGTCGGTCATCGTCGTGAAGTCGGTGGCACCACGATGATAGATCCAGTGCCACAGCTGTTTGGCGCGCAGCTTGGCCTGCTTGGGCTCGAGCCCGCCCGCCTCCAGCGCGGCCTTGATCTGCTCGCGGGTGAGCCCCACCAGATCGATTTTGCCATCCTCGCGGACAGGCATGGCGCGCGGCACGGGCACGGGATCGACGTGGCCGGGAATCGGCATCAGGTTGGCGGCGGTCTGCATGGGGCGGCACATAGGCGAATCTTCGGGCTTTTTCCAGCGGTGCGCATTGTGCGTGCCCCCGTTCGCCGGGAGCACGCTCAGACGGTGCGAATTCCCTCGGCTTCGTCAGTGCGCGGGCATGCACGCCAGCGCCGCGGCGTCGATCGCGCTTGCCGCGCCATGCAGCCGATAGCCGTCGGCGAAGGGCATGCCCGTCGCCGTGACGCCGCTGATGCTCATCGAGCTGCCCGAGCGCATCGTCGCGATGATCGCGGCATCGGCATGGCGATCGCGCGCCCAGGCCTGCTGCCCGCGCACGACGAGTGCGAAGGACGCGTCGCCGATGCTCAACGTCGCGGGACCGCGCGGGGCATGGCTGAGATGGATCGCGAGCTGTGCGCGGATTCGACGCGCCGGCCAGTTTGCCACCGACGCGAAGGCGCCATGCCCCGCCGCGGCGGTGCCGCGCGGGGGTTCGGCGATCGCGAAGCAGCGCGAGGGCGCGTCGGTCGGGCCGTCGCGGAACGCCGCCCAATCGCGGAACACGTCGATCGTCGACCGCCCGTCCGCACCCGGCCTGGACGCGGCCGCGCCCGCGGCAGACGTTGCAAGCAGCGCCATCCCGATCGCCGCCCCGATCCCGTCCATCGCTCGCATCGCGCCCCCTCGCCCGCGGCCTCTATCGAACGCCGCGTGCGACAACGCCAGTCCTTTGAAAATCCCGTACGACGATCCCTACCGAAGGGTTAAGGCTCCCGCGGTTAAGGCTGGCGGCGTGGCGCGCCCACGCTATAACCATGCTCCAACCGTGCGGGTGAATGGGGATTTCATGAAGGCGACGATCGAGCGGGCTACGCTTCTCAAGGGCCTGAGCCATGTCCAGTCGGTGGTGGAACGGCGCAACACCATCCCGATCCTGTCCAACGTGCTGCTCGAGGCGTCGGCCGGCGGCGGGCTCAAGCTGATGGCGACCGACCTCGACCTGCAGATCGTCGAGACCGTCGACGCCGCGGTCGATACAGCGGGTGCCACCACGGTCTCGGCGCACACGCTGTTCGACATCGTGCGCAAGCTGCCCGAGGGCAGCCAGGTCCAGCTCACCGCCGCGGAAGGCAAGATGCTGGTCACCGGCGGCCGCGCGCGCTTCAACCTCTCGACGCTGCCGCGCGACGATTTCCCGGTGATCGCCGAGGGCGAACTGCCGACCCGCTTCGACCTCCCCGCCGCGACGCTGCGCCAGATCGTCGACAAGACGCGCTTCGCGATCTCGACCGAGGAGACGCGCTACTATCTCAACGGCATCTATCTCCACACCTCGGAAGAGGGATCGGACGGCCCGGTGCTCAAGGCCGCCGCGACCGACGGTCACCGCCTCGCCCGCATGACGGTCGCGCAGCCGCAGGGCGCCTCGGGCATGCCCGGCGTGATCATCCCGCGCAAATGCGTGGCGGAGCTGCGCAAGCTGCTCGACGAGCTCGACGGCTCGGTCGAGGTTTCGCTGTCCTCGACCAAGATCCGCTTCGGGCTGGGCCAGGCGACGCTGACCTCGAAGCTGATCGACGGCACTTTCCCCGACTATTCGCGCGTCATCCCGACCGGCAACGACAAGCTGCTCAAGATCGACCCCAAGAGCTTCATGGAGGGCGTCGACCGCGTCGCCACGATCGCCAGCGAAAAGACCCGCGCGGTCAAGATGACGCTCGACCGCGACAAGATCATCCTGTCGGTGACCTCGCCGGAGAACGGCACGGCGGCGGAGGAAGTCCCCGGCGACTATACCTCGCTCGGCTTCGACATCGGCTTCAACGCGCGCTATTTGATGGACATTCTCGGGCAGATCGAGAGCGACGAGGTCGAGGTCCATTTGGCCGACGCCGCCGCGCCGACGCTGATCCGCGAGAGCGAGAAGGCCCCGGCGCTGTACGTGCTGATGCCGATGCGGGTGTAAAGTCTCCTGATCGGCCGCTGGTCGCCCGCGATTTGGGTAACCGGCGGATCGGGTCTATCGTGCCGGCAGGAGAAACCTCGAAAGGCACGGACGATGGGAACCACCCACACGAGCGACGACGCGCAGAGCCAGTTGCTGGCCAAGATGGAGCATAAGCGCCCCTACGCCTCGAACCAGGCGGCGATCGCGGCGCTCGAACTGGCAACCGCGCTGGCGACCGTGCTGACGCGCCGCTTCGGCGAGGATTTCGCCGACGAACTCTGCGGCGAGCTGAAGCGGCGCGCCCGTGCGCTGCAGGCGGACGATTTCACCAGCCAGTGCACCGCGAGCATCGTCGCCGAGCTCGCCGCAGGACCGATCTGGAAATCGGCGCACTGAGCACCGTCACGGCTCGCCCTATTTGCCGATCAGCACGTCCGACGCCTTGACGATTACCGTCACGGCGTCGCCGATCGCGAGGCCAAGGTCGGCGATCGCTTCCTCGGTGATGTTCGAGGTGACGATCACGCCCTGCCCGATGTCGACCTTGATGCTGCCGTTGACGGCGCCGGGAACGATCTCGACCACGGTGCCCGGGATCTGGTTGCGCGCGCTGATCTTCATTGCGTTTCTCCTGTGTCGGTCACCAAGCTCTTGAGACGATAGACGAGTTCCAGCGCTTCGCGCGGCGCCAGCGCATCGACGTCGACCGCCGCCAGCGCCTCGCGCACGGCATCGGGCGCCTCCGCCTCGCGGGTCGTCGCGGCGGCGAACAGCGGCAGATCGTCGAGCCCTGCGGCAATTCCGCCTGTCTTCTCGCGTCCCTTCTCCAGCCGCGCGAGCACGTCCTTCGCGCGCGCCAATACCGGCTTGGGCAGCCCCGCCAGCCGCGCCACCGCAAGCCCGTAGCTGCGGTCGGCGGCGCCGGTCGCGAGCTCGTGGAGTAGCACCAGCTCGCCCTTCCACTCCTTGGCGCGGACATGGTGGAGCGACAGCGCGTCGAGCTTTTCGGCGAGCCGGGTGAGCTCGTGATAGTGCGTCGCGAACAGGCAGCGGCAGCGGTTGGTCTCGTGCACCGCCTCGACCACCGCCCAGGCGATCGCGAGCCCGTCGTAGGTCGAGGTGCCGCGGCCGACCTCGTCAAGGATGACGAACGACCGCTCGGTCGCCTGCGCCAGGATCGCGGCGGTCTCGATCATCTCGACCATGAAGGTCGAGCGGCCCCGCGCCAGATTGTCCGAGGCGCCGACGCGGCTGAACAGCCGGTCGACCAGCCCCAGGATCGCGGACGTCGCCGGCACGAAGCTGCCGGCCTGCGCGAGCACCGCGATCAGCGCGTTCTGGCGCAGGAAGGTCGACTTCCCGCCCATATTGGGGCCGGTGACCAGCCACAGCCGCGAGTCCTCGGAGAGCCGGCAGTCGTTGGCGACGAAACGCTCGCCGCTAGCCGCCACTGCGCTCTCGACCACCGGGTGGCGACCGCCCTCGATCTCGAAACAGGCGTGCGGGACGATGGCGGGCCGGCACCAGCCGCCTTCGATCGCGCGCTCGGCGAGTCCCGCCGCCACATCAAGCCGCGCGATGGCATCCGCCGTCGCCGCGATCGGATCGCGCGACGCCAGTGCCAGGTCGATCAGCTCCTCGAGATGCGCCTGCTCGGCGGCGAGCGCGTGCGCGCCGGCCTGCCCGACCTTGAGCGCGAGCTCGTGCAGCGCGGGTGCGTTGAAGCGCACGACGCCGGCGAGCGTCTGGCGGTGGGTGAAGCCGCTGTCCGCGCGCATCAGCGGATCGGCATGTTTGGCGCCGACCTCGATATGATAGCCGAGCACGCCATTGTGGCGGATCTTGAGGCCGGCGATCCCGGTCTGGTCGCGGTAGCGCGCCTCGAGCGCGGCGATCGCGCGGCGGCCGTCGCCCGACAGGCCGCGCAGATCGTCGAGCGCCGCGTCATAGCCTTCGGCGATGAAGCCGCCCTGCGCCGCGTCGATCGGCGGGGCTGCGACCAGCGCGCGCGCCAGCCGGTCGACGAGTGCGCCGTGCCCCCGCAGCGCGGGCAGCAATTCAGCGAGCAGCGCCGGCGGCTGGTCGAGCCTGCCGAGCAGTTCGTGGAGATCGCGCGCGCCCGACAGGCCATCGCGGAGCTGGCCGAGATCGCGCGGACCGCCGCGCCCCGCGACCAGCCGTCCGAGCGCGCGGCCGATGTCGGGCAGCGCTTTGAGCGAGGCGCGCAGCCTATCGCGGCACCCGCCGTCCTCGGCGAAGCGCCCGACCAGCGTCAGCCGCGCCTCGATACCGGCGATGTCGTTGAGCGGCGCGGACAGATCGACCGCGAGCAGCCGCGCGCCCGCGCCCGTCACGGTACGGTCGACCGAGTCGAGCAAACTCCCCTTGCGCTCGCCGGTCTGGGTGCGGGTGAGCTCGAGGCTGTCGCGCGTCGCCGCGTCGATCGCCATATGGTCGTCGGCGGTGCGCGGGATCGGGGGCTGGAGGAAGGTCTCGCCGCCCTGCGCGACGCGGTCGAGATAGGCGAGCAGCCCGCCCGCCGCCGCCAGCGCGGCGCGATCGAAGCTGCCATAGCCGTCGAGCGTCGCGACGCCGAAGCGGCTCTTGAGCAGCCGCTCGCCCTCACCGCTCGCGAACGACGCGCGTGCTGCGGTGACGGCACCCTCCAGCCCGAGCGCGCTGCCTTCCGCGACCACCACCTCGGACGGCCCCAGCCGCGCCAGCTCGGCATCAAGGCTGGCGGCAGGCACTGAGGCGAGCTCGAACCGACCCGTCGAGATGTCGCAGGCGGCCAGCCCGATCCGCCCGCCGACGTCGGCCAGCGCGACCAGCCAGTTGGCGGTGCGCGAGTCGAGCAAGGTCTCCTCGGTCAGCGTCCCCGCGGTCACCAGCCGGATGATTTTTCGCGCCACCAGCGCCTTGTAGCCGCCGCGTTCCTTGGCCTGCGCCGGCGTCTCGATCTGCTCGGCGACCGCGACGCGGTGCCCAGCGCGGATCAGCCGCGCCAGATAGGCGTCGGCGGCATGCACCGGCACACCGCACATCGGCGCGCCGTCGCCGCGCGCGGTGAGCGCGATGTCGAGGCAGGCGGCGGCGATCTTGGCATCCTCGAAGAACAGCTCGAAGAAGTCGCCCATCCGGTAGAACAGCAGGCAATCGGGCGCCTCGGCCTTGAGACCGTGATATTGCGTCATCATCGGCGTCAGCGTGGCTGGCGGCGCACTTTTCCCCGTCATGCCCTGCCTGCTACCGGCTTTGGCTTGCCCCTGCCAGCCTCATGCCGCATGGGCACCGAAACGAAGTGAGCGGAGAGAGAAATGCCCGATCGGCTGCAGTTTTCGGATCGCGAGGCGCTCGACTTCCACGCGCAGGGCCGCCCCGGCAAGATCGAGATCATTGCGACCAAGCCGATGGCGACGCAGCGCGACCTCGCGCTCGCCTATTCGCCGGGCGTCGCCGTGCCCGTCCTGGCGATCGCCAAGGATCCGTCGCTTGCCTACGACTATACCGCCAAGGGCAATCTCGTCGCGGTGATCTCGAACGGCACCGCGATTTTGGGACTGGGCAATCTCGGCGCGCTCGCCTCGAAGCCGGTGATGGAAGGCAAGGCGGTGCTGTTCAAGCGCTTCGCCGACGTCGACTCGATCGATCTCGAACTCGCGACCGAGGACGTCAACCGCTTCATCGACGCGGTCGAGCTGATGGAGCCGAGTTTCGGCGGGATCAACCTCGAGGATATCAAGGCGCCCGAATGCTTCGTGATCGAGCAGACATTGCGCGAGCGGATGAACATCCCGGTCTTCCATGACGACCAGCATGGCACCGCGATCATTTCGACCGCCGGTCTGATCAACGCCGCGCATCTCACCGGCCGGCGGTTCGAGGACATGAAGGTTGTCGTCAACGGCGCCGGCGCCGCCTCGATCTCCTGCACCGAGCTCGCCAAGGCGCTCGGCGTCCGCCACGTCATCATGTGCGACTCCAAGGGCGTGATCTACCGGGGGCGCACCGAGGGCATGAACCAGTGGAAGTCGGCGCACGCCGCCGACACCGATGCGCGCACGCTGGCGGACGCGCTGCAGGGCGCCGACGTGTTCCTCGGTCTTTCGGTCGCCGGCGCGCTGACGCCCGAGATGGTCAAGACGATGGCGCCCAAGCCGATCATCTTCGCGATGGCCAACCCCGATCCGGAGATCACGCCCGCCGACGCGCATGCCGCCGTGCCCGACGCGATCGTCGCGACCGGCCGCTCGGACTATCCCAACCAGGTCAACAATGTCCTCGGCTTCCCGTTCATCTTCCGCGGCGCGCTCGACGTGCGCGCGACGACGATCAACGAGGAGATGAAGGTCGCGGCCGCACACGCGCTCGCCGCGCTCGCGCGCCAGCAGGTCCCCGAGGAGGTCGCCGCCGCCTACGGCGTGGCGCACAAATTCGGGCCCGACTACATCATCCCGGCACCGTTCGACCCGCGGCTGATCGAGATGATCCCGGTCGCGGTCGCGCAGGCGGCGATGGATACGGGCGTCGCGCAGAAGCCGATCGCGGACATGGACGCGTACCGCCAGACGCTGCGCGGCCGGCTCAACCCGACCACCTCGGTGCTGGCGTCCGCCTATGAGCAGGCGCGCGCGCGGCCCAAGCGGGTGCTGTTCGCCGAGGCCGAGGAAGAGGTCGTGCTGCGCGCCGCGATCGCTTTCAAGGAGGGCGGCTACGGCATTCCGGTGCTGGTCGGCGTCGACGAGACCCGCGACATGCTGGCGAAACTCGGCGTCGAGGATCCGTCGGGCTACGAGCTGCACAATGCGCGCCACTCGCCGCTGGTGCCGCAGATGGTCGACAAGCTTTACGACCGGCTCAAGCGCAAGGGCCATATGCGCCGCGACGTCGAGCGCATGGTCAACCGCGACCGCAACATCTTTGGCGCGCTGCTGCTCGCGATGGGCGAGGCCGACGTGATGGTCACGGGGATCACCCGCCCGTTCCGCCAGACGATGATCGAGCTGCTGCGGGTGCTCGATCCCGCCACCGGCCACACGCCGTTCGGCATCCACCTTCTGGTCGGGCGCAACCACAGCGTGTTCATCGCCGACACCACGGTCAACGAACGGCCCAGCCCCGAGCAGCTCGCCGACATCGCCGAGCAGACCGCCGAGGTCGCCAAGCGCATGGGCCATGTCCCGCGCGTCGCCTTCCTGTCCTATTCGACCTTCGGCAATCCGACCGGCAATTGGCTGACCAACATCCGCGAGGCGGTCGCGGTGCTCGACCAGCGCGGGGTCGAATTCGAATATGAGGGCGAGATGGCGCCCGACGTCGCGCTCAATCCGGAGGCCGCGAAACGCTATCCGTTCAGCCGGCTGTCGGGGCCGGCCAACGTGCTGGTGATGCCGGGGCTGCAATCGGCGAACCTGTCGGCCAAGCTGCTCAAGGAGCTGGGCGGCGACGCGATGATCGGGCCGATGCTGATCAACATGGAAAAGCCCGTGCAGATCGCCGCGATGACCTCGACCGCGTCGGAGCTGGTGACGCTGGCGGTGCTCGCGGCGGCGGGGATCGCGCGGTAGAACCCCTCTCCCCGTCGGGGAGAGGGTCGCGGCGAGGGGGAGCGACGCGTCAGCGTCGCGTCCCACCTTTGAGGCTGGAACCCCTCACCCAACCCTCTCCCTCAAGGGAGAGGGCTTCAGGTCTCCAGCAGCCCGCGCACGCGCTCCAGCAGCGAATCGGCGCGGAACGGCTTGACCAGCAGCGGCTCCTTGCCCGCGAGCAGCGGCGCGTCGTTGCCCGCATAGCCGCTCATCAGCAGCACGCGCGTCTGCGGCGCGCGCTCCGATATCTCGGCGGAGAGCGCGAAGCCGTCGAGCCCCGGCATCATCACGTCGGAGACGACAAGCTCGGGTGGCGGGCTCTGGCGCGCGAACAGCGACAGCGCGGCACGGCCGTCATGCGCCTCGATCACGCGGTAGCCGGCGTCGCGCAGCGTATCGACGACGAGCTCGCGCAACGCGTCATTGTCCTCGACCACCATCACCGCGGCGGCGTGACGCTGCCGCTCGACGCTGACCTCGCGGATCGCCTGCGGGACGACGGGCACCGCGAGCGTGCGCGGCAGCCAGAGGTGCACCGCGGTGCCCTCGCCGATCCGCGTGTCGATCGTGACGAAGCCGCCCGACTGGCGGACGAAGCCATGGACCTGGCTCAGCCCCAGCCCGGTGCCGCGTCCGACCCCCTTGGTGGTGAAGAACGGCTCGAACGCCCGCGCGCGCACCTCCTCGGTCATGCCGCGACCGGTGTCGGCGACGGTGAGCCGCGCATAGTCGCCCGCATCGACGCCGTGCCGCGCCGCCTCGCGCGTGTCGAGCGCCATGTTGCCGAGCCGGATCGCGAGCGTGCCACCCGCGGCCTCTTCCGCCAGCACGCCGGCGAGCACGCCGGGCGCCGCACCCGCCATCGCATCGCGCGCATTGACCGCGAGGTTGAGGATCGCATTCTCGAGCTGGTTGACGTCGATCTCGACCGGCCAGGCATTGGCCTCGACATAGATCTCGACCACGACCAGCTCGCCGGTCGCGCGCTCGATCAACGTCCGCATGTCGGTCAGCATCTGCGTCAGGTCGGCGGCGCGCGGCGCGAGCCGCTGGCGCCGCGCGAAGGCGAGCAGCCGCTCGGTCAGCGT
>NZ_CALMAW010000102.1:0-4085 GCF_937859915.1 uncultured Sphingomonas sp.
CCAAGGAACAGGACGTCATGGCGCTCGAACTCGCGCTACAGGATCGGCAGGTCGCCGTGGAGACGCTGCTCGGCGCGGGTCTGCCGTCGGTCGAGACGATCTCGCCCGTCGATGAAGGGTCTCGTCGATGAAGGCCGCGCTGTTCCCGATTGTCGGGCTGATCATGGTGGGCGGTTGCTCGGGAAGCGAGGATGCCGGCCAACAGCCGACGCCCAGCGTGCAGGTCACCACCGTTCCTGCGCGGCAGGGCAGCGCGACGCTGTGGCTGACCGCCTTCGGCAGTGCGACCCCGTCCACCACCGCCACCCAGACGCTCAGCATCGCGCAGCCGGGCCAGGTGACGCGGCTCGCGGTGACCGCCGGCGCGACCGTCAAGGCCGGGCAAGCGCTGCTGCTGTTCGCGGTGCAGCCGAGCGCGCTGTCGGGCTATGAGGCCGCGGTGACGACGCTGGCGACCGCACGCAAGCAACGCGACACGACCGCGCAGCTGCTCGGCCAGCAGCTCGCCACGCGCGACCAGCTCGCACAGGCCGACAAGGGCGTCGCGGATGCGCGTGCCGCCCTGGAGGCGATGCGCCGCGAAGGCGCCGGCGATGCGGTGCAGACGCTGCGCGCGCCGTACGACGGCATCGTCACCGCCATCCCCGTCGCGCAGGGCGACCGCACCCAGCCCGGCGCGGCACTGCTCACCGTGGCGCGGCAAGGCGCTATCCTCGTTACCGTCGGCGTCGATCCGGCCGCGCGCGATCAGGTGCATCCGGGCGCGGCGGTCAGGCTGACCGACCTGGGCGGCACCGCCGCGCCCGCGGCAGGCCACGTGCTGCGGATCGACGGCCAGCTCAACCCGGCGACGCATCTCGTCGACGTCGACGTGACGGTGGCGAAAGGCGCCTTGCTGGTCGGCGCGCCGTTCCAGGCCGATATAGCGACCGGCGCGAGCAATGGCTGGCTCGTCCCGCATGCTGCGGTCGTCACCAGCGGCGATAGCGCGCGCGTGTTCCAGGTCGTCGGCGGCAAGGCCCATGCGATCGATGTCCATATCCTCCAGACCAGCGCCGCGCAGGACGTCGTCGCCGGCACGCTCGATCCGCGCGCGGCGCTGATCGTCGACGGGGCCTATCAGGTCGAGGACGGGGGCGCCGTCCGGCAGGCGGCCCGCTGATGCGCTTCGCCACGCTGATCGAGACCCAGTCGCGCGCCTTGCTCGCGGTCGCGCTGGCGCTGGCGCTGGCGGGGATCGTCGCGGCGCTGTCGCTGCCGATCGGGCTGTTCCCGCAGGTCTCCTTCCCGCGCGTCGTCGTCGACCTCGATGCCGGCAGCCGGCCCGCCGACCAGACCGCGATGCTGGTGACGCGCCCGGTGGAGGAGGTGCTGCGCACCATCCCCGGCGTCGCCGACGTACGCTCCGAGACGACGCGCGGCACCGCGCAGATCTCGATCGACTTCGGCTGGGGCCGCGACATGATCGCGAGCACGCTGCTGGTCGATGCCGCGGTCGCGCGCGCGCTGCCGAGCCTGCCGACGGGCACCGCCTACAACGTCCGGCGAATGGACCCGACCGTCTTTCCGATCATCGCCTATGCGCTGGTCTCCGATCATCCCGATCCGGTCGCGCTCAAGGATTTCGCGACCTATCAGGTGACGCCGCTGCTCTCCTCGATCACCGGCCTCGCCAGCGTCGGCGTCCAGGGCGGCGACACCGCCGAGGTCGAGGTGCTCGCCGATCCGCATCGGCTCGCCGCGGGCCTCGCGATGAGCGACGTCACCACCGCGATCCAGGCCGGCAATGTGCTGAGCGCGGTCGGTCAGGTGCAGGATCGCGGGCGACTCTCGCTGGTGCTCGCGGATCGCAGCGTGGTGAGCGCGGCGGCGGTCGGCGACATCGTCGTCAAGGCGTCGCCCGCCGGCGTCGTCCGCGTGCGCGACGTCGCGACCGTGCAGACCGGCGTCGTGCCGGTGTGGCAGCGCATCGTCGAGGACGGCAAGCCGGCCGTGCTGTTCAACATTTTCGAGCAGCCCGACGGCAATGCGGTGCAGATCGCCAAACAGGTTGGCCAGAAGCTCGCGACTTTGAAACTTCCGCCGGGCGTCAGGCTGATATGCTGGTACGACCAGAGCCAGCTGGTGACGCAGTCGGTCGCGAGCGTCCGCGATGCGGTGGTGATCGGGCTGGTGCTCGCCGCGATCGTGCTGCTGCTGTTCCTGCGCAGCGTCCGCGTGACGCTGATCGCGGTGATCGTGGTGCCGGCCACGCTGGCGACGACGATGCTGGTGCTCAGCCTGTTGGGGATGAGCTTCAACATCATGACGCTGGGCGGGATCGCCGCCGCGGTCGGGCTGCTGATCGACGACGTGATCGTGATGGTCGAGCATATCGCGCGCCGCGCCGGCGCCGCGTCGGTGGACGGCGCGCCGACCGGCGACGCGGCGGTGCTGCCGGCGGCGCGCGAGTTCAACACGCCGCTCACCGGCTCGAGCCTCGCGACGCTGATCGTGTTCCTGCCGCTGTCGTTCCTGACCGGGGTGACCGGCGCCTTCTCCAAGGCGCTGTCGCTGACGATGGCGGCGGCGCTGGCGATCTCCTGGGCGATGACCGCGTTCGTCGTGCCGCTGCTGGCACGCCGCCTTATCGATTTCGACCGCTGGAAGGATCCCGCGGCGCACGGCGGCGGCTGGCTCGCGCGCCGCCACGACGGCGCGCTCGACGGGCTGATCCGGCGGCCCTGGCTGCTCGGCGTGCTGGCGGTGCCGCTGCTCGCGCTCGGCTACGTCGCCTATGCCAGGGTGCCGACGGGCTTCATGCCCAAGGTCGACGAGAGCGGCTTCGTGATGGACTATTATACCCCCGCCGGCACCTCGCTGATCGAGAGCAGCCGCGAGATGGCCGAGGTCGATGCGCTGCTCAAGGCCAATCCCGACGTCGAGACCTTCTCGCGCCGGCTGGGTACGGGGCTCGGCGGCGATCTCGGGCAGAGCTATCACGGCGATTATTTCGTCCGGCTGAAGACGCGCCACGCCAAGCCCACCGAAGAGGTGATGACCGACGTGCTGGGCCAGATCGCGGCGCGCGTGCCCGGCGTCCAGATCGAGGTGGCGCAGCTGATGGAGGATCTGATCGGCGATCTCACCGCCGTGCCGCAGCCGATCGAGATCAAACTCTTCGCCGCCGATCCGTCGATCCTGACCGCACAGGCGCAAAAGGTCGCGGCGCTGATCGGCAAGATCGCCGGTGTCGCCGAGGTCAAGGACGGGCTTCAGCTCGCCGGCGACGCGCTCACCGTGCGGATCGATCCGATCCGCACCGGCTTCGAGGGCGCGACGCCCGCCGACGTCCAGGCCGCGCTCGACGGGGCGCTGACCGGCGTCGTCGCGACCGCGCTGCCCCAGGCCAACAAGGTCGTCGACGTCCGCGTCCGTCTGCCCAACGCGACCACGATCACGCAGGACGAGCTCGGCCGCCTGCCGATCCGCGCCGCCGACGGCCACATCTTCCCGCTGTCGCGCGTCGCCGACATCCGCGTCGTGACCGGCCAGCCGCAGATCTCGCGCGAGAATCTCGAGCCGATGGTGGCGGTGACCGGGCGGATCGTCGGCCGCGGCCTGGGTGCGGCAATTGCCGACGTCAGGACCGCGCTGGACAAACCGGGCGTGCTGGCGCCGGGCATCCGCTACGATCTCGGCGGCCTGTACCAGCAGCAGCAGATCGCCTTCGCCGGCCTCGCCAAGGTGTTCGCTGCGGCGATCGTCGCCGAGTTCGTGCTGCTGCTCCTGCTCTACCGCCGCTTCGCGCTGCCGCTGATCATCATCGGCTGCGCGCTGCTGTCGACCAGCGCGGTGTTCATCGGGCTGTGGCTGACCGGGGTCGATCTCAACATCACCGCCTTGATGGGCATGACGATGATCATCGGCATCGGCACCGAAATGGCGATCTTCTATGTCTCGGAATATGAGGAGCTGGCGCACCGGATGCCGCGCGCCGAGGCGACGCGCGAGGCCAGCCGCAACCGGCTGCGCCCGATCACGATGACGACGCTGGCGATCGCGATCATCGCCGGGCTGCTGCTGCAAAATCCGCTGGTACTGCT